>JBKPBY010000206.1:0-4030 GCA_046727075.1 bacterium
CCATGATTTCCTTCGAGAACCTGCTAAAAATCTTTCCGCGCTTTGCGTCCAAGGCACCTTTGAAGCGCTTAACTTTTGACCATTTACTGTGACCCGCCATAGTTCGGGTAGACCGACAATACGTTCAGAAACAGGGTTAAATTATTAACTGGCGATACACCGGCGGTCGAAGAGTCAGAAAGAAGCTTTCCAGAGGAGCTACGCCGATTAGCGTCACCGAGCGATAACACAAAAAACCGTACCTGAGCGATTTTGTCAACTAAACTTTGTAGGGCTGAAGCCCCTGCCGTCGGCACCTGTCACGGACGACGCTGGGCGGTGGCGGCAGGGTCCTCCTTCGCCAAGGCTACGGCGCGACAAGCTCTGCCGCCCCTACAGCTGTCTTGGCGCGCGTTGGGTTCAGGTCGCACAAGAGCGCGAACCCTACCCATCAGGCCGCAAGATCAATCGTCGGTAGGGTTGGCGCTTCTGCGCGACCTGAACCCAAGACGTTTCTCACGCCCCTTTCGCGTTTGACGCCGCCCGTTTTCTGGCGGTCGAATCCAGGATCTTTTTCCTGAGCCTTAAGTTCTTTGGTGTCGCTTCTACGAACTCGTCGGGAGCAATGTATTCAAGAGCTCTCTCCAGACTCAGCCTTAGAGGAGGGGCCAATTGGATTCCTTTCCCCTCGCCTTGGCTTCGCATGTTCGTGAGATGCTTGGTTTTGCACGGGTTCACCGTGAGATCGTCCGGCCTGGAATTTTCGCCAACGATCATACCTTCATAAATATTCTCCTGAGGACCGACAAAAAGTCTGCCTCGCTCCTGCACATTGTTCAGCGCATACGCCGTTGAGGTACCGCTCTCCATCGCCACTAAAACACCATTGCCTCGGCTGGAGATTTCTCCCTTGAACGGGCCGTACTCCTTGAACAGGTGAGACATCGAGCCAAGGCCGCGTGTGAGATTCACCAGATCGGTCTCGAAGCCTATCAAGCCCCGAGTCGGAATTACAGCCTCAACCAGAACGCCTTGGGTCTGGTGATCCATACCCACAATCTCGGCTTTCCGACCCGCGAGCGACTGGAGGATATCGCCCAGATAATCGTTCGGAACATCGACATAAAGTGTTTCGAACGGCTCCAATTTATTTCCAACGTTGTCCTTTTGGTAGATGACTTCCGGACGCGAGACAAGGAGTTCGAACCCTTCGCGACGCATTTGTTCGACCAGGATGGCGATCTGCATTTCGCCGCGCGCGCTAACGGTAAATACGCCGGCAGCATCGTTCTCGCTGAATTGCAACGAGACATTTGTCCGGCATTCGCGCACCAATCTTTCTTTCAGATGCCTGGCAGTGAGGAATTTTCCTTCTCGTCCCGCCAAAGGTGAATCATTCACCACAAAGTTCATCTGAATTGTTGGCGGATCGATATCTACGAATTCCAAGGCGGGGCGCTCTTCCAGGTCGGTCAACGTTTCGCCAATGGCGATCTCATCGAATCCGGCCAGGCCGATGATGTCTCCGGCAGCCGCTGTTTTGATCTCTACCCGTTCCAAACCTTCATGACTAAAAAGCGCGGTGACGGCGGCGCGCTCGCGTCTGCCGTCTTTGTGTATGCACACGATTGAATCGCCGACGTTTACTCGCCCGCTGACAATCCGCCCGAAAGCAAGCCGGCCGAGATAATCGGAATAATCGAGGTTTGAAACCAACATCTGGAAATAGGTCTCAGCGACCTGTGGCGGAGGGGGAATTTGTTTAACAATCGCCTCGAACAGCGGCTCCATGGTTTTGCTTGTTTCATGGATCTCGCGCATCGCGTAGCCTTCTTTGGCGCTGGCATAGATAACTGGAAAATCGAGCTGTTGATCCGTCGCGTTCAACTCGACGAACAGATCAAATACCATATCCAGCACCTTGTGCGGACGCGCGTTTTCGCGATCGATTTTGTTAATCACAACAATCGGCTGCGCGCGGTTCTGGAGCGCTTTTCTCAAAACGAATTTCGTTTGCGCCTGCGGTCCATCATGCGAGTCGACTACGAGCAAAACGCCGTCGACCATTTTCATGATCCGCTCGACTTCGCCGCCGAAATCGGCGTGCCCGGGAGTATCGACGATATTGATGTGATAATCCTTGTAGCGGTAAGCCGCGTTCTTCGCGCGAATGGTTATCCCTTTTTCTCGCTCCAAGTCCATGGAGTCCATAACGCGTTCTTCGACCTTCTGATTTACACGGAAAGTCCCGGATTGGCGCAACAGCTGGTCCACCAGCGTCGTCTTTCCGTGGTCCACATGAGCGATAATCGCGATGTTACGAATCCGGTCCATACCCTAGAGAGCGCGCAAGATGCAGCTGTCAGCCTGGATCGTCAACCGTTAGAAACCAGTGCCTCAGTATAAGTAACTTATCCTAAAGATCGCCCGTTTCTTGCTTCCGTTACTCCAATTATCGGCTGCAGTTGGTATATATCCTGCTGTCATAGCCGCCCAGGTTTATCAAACGAAAAACCGGCTAAGGGATAATTTATTTCAAAGGGGAATAGCAGATGACGTACGCCATTTTAGATGACCAAAACAACATTGTTCCGTGCGGCCAGAAACTAGTAAAAAACCGCCAGAACAGGTGACCAATCTTCTTCCAGCCGCCGTAGCGTAGGAAGTCGAAGAGCCTTAGAGTCCCTTTGATCTGTCCTGACAGGCGCATTGCAATTTAATGATTATGGAGAACAAGATTTCCAACAGAAAAGCTTACTTAGTGGCCAGCGACTTCGATCAGACATTGAGTTTCAATGACTCTGGCCGAGTGCTGAGCGAAATCATGGGCATACCCGAATTCGATGAGAAAGTGGCAGGTCTCGCTAAGAGTAATCTTGTACAGCAGGGAGCTGAACTTGCTTATCTGCTTAGGCATGACCCCGAGTTTCGAAAGGTTCGTAAGGAACACTTGATTGAGGCTGGGAAACGCGTCCGGCTCAAAAACCAGGTCGAGCTTTTGCCCGAGCTCTTTGCGAGTGGGATCGAAGGATACACGTTTCCGTTCTATGTGATTTCGGCGTCTCCTCAAGATGTAGTCCAGTCCGCTCTCGAAGGGATTGTTCCGGCGAATCACATTTTCGGGACGCAGGTAGAGTACGATGAAGCTAGCGGTGAGATTTCAAGCGTTAACCGGGTTTCGGCCGGCTACGGCAAGATCACTGTGCTTCAGGAATTGGAGGCCAAGGTTCAGGTAACGCCTGATCACACGATTTATATGGGCGACGGCAGTTCCGACCTCTTCGTGATGCTCCACGTCAACAGTAAGGAAGGTTACACGATCGCGGTCTCGGAAGCGAAGTACCTTGGTAGAATCGCTAAACGTACAGTCTTGAGCGATAGCGCTTTGAGCGTGTTGATACCTGTTCTGGAAGACATCCTTCATTGGAATTCCGCCCAGATCCGAGCGCTTTTCGAATCGCGGGGACTCGCTCTCCAGGAGTGGGACAAGACCCGCACGGACTGGGTCGCCTTTCAAGAGCGCATTCAGCCGGTAGCGAAAGGGCCTGCGACTGGTTCTAAAAAGATCACGTAAGGCTGGCAGGACTCTGCTGCGCGTTCCTGGGTCGTAGCGGCCGACCTTTCCGCCGAAGCCTGGCGGGTTGCGCACGCACGAGGCTGACATAAATGTCAGCCCTACCGATGATGGGGTCGAAGCACACCGTCTCGGTAGGGGTGCTGATTTGTCGGCGCCTCGTGCGCGCGCCAGCACGCCAAGGCTGTTTCAGTTTGCAAGCCTGTCGTAAAACTGTAATCCATTTCACAAGGAAATCTTGACTACTGAATTCAAATTCTCTTAGGTGCTTTTCGCTCCTGTTAACGTCCCTCATAACCAAAGAAGCCCCCCTTTATGTCGAAAAGAATTTTGATGCCGTTTTTTTGTCTAGTGGTATTGCTTACCGCTTCGTTCTTAGCGCAAGCCCAGCTTAAAAAACCAAAAATCGGCTTTCTACCTGGTGTCGTCGACCCCTTCTATCAAGTGATGGAAATCGGAGTAAACGAGGCAGCGGCG
>JBKPBY010000207.1:0-5590 GCA_046727075.1 bacterium
CCAGGTTACCGAGTTTGTGATCATTCTGAATACACAAGCAGCGGTTGATGCTTTTGCCCACGGCGGCAACGTGGAGTTCGGCGGAGCACTGAGCGCAGCGGCAGGTCCGGTGGGACGCGCGGCAGAGGCAGGGGTCCTGCCGGTCGCGGCGGTTTATACCTACAGCCGAAGCCAGGGGCTGTTTGCCGGCGCCTCTTTGGAAGGAACGGTCCTGGTGGAGCAATCCGACAAGAACGCCGCATATTATCGCCGCCGGGTGAGCCCGGAGCAGATCTTAGGGGGTCGGGTAGCACCGCCGGCAAGTGCGGCGCCGTTAATCGCTGCGCTTCAACGGCATTGAGAGGAGGATCGTTAAACCCAAAATCCGGGATTTCCTTGGACGGCCGATCCGCCGCGGCACCCGCCTGAACTTCCGGACAATTGCGGTTCACCAACTTCCAATTGATGTAATTGTTGCGCTAAGGAGATGATGAAAGCTGGATTTGGACCGGCTTCCCTGAACCAGCCTCCTCGACAGGAACGATTGCCAGGTATCGCCGATCATCGGGATTGGCTGGCCCAGCCACGAATTGACGGAGAGGTCCCAGTGTGGTTACAATCGCCGCCCCGGCAGGATTAGTCTGAAACTCTGTGAGTGGCTCAATTAAGCCATAGGGTTCTTCGTTTTCTCTCATCAGAACCAGCTGATACTTGCTCTTCGGCTTCAAACCGGTAACGGCGGCCTCCAGTAGATCGATCAGGCCCTGGTTATTGAGCGTGACAGTCGTGGGCGCTTCTTTGGACGAAGCACCTGGCGGTCCCAGCAGCAGATGCGCAGCCAGACCTGACTCTGCCAAGGCTACGACATGAGCCAACCCGCCTCCGCTCGGAACCGCATCCGGAACGTATACGAGTGCCTGAGAGGACTGGCCTCCAGAAATCCTCGCTTCGACTTTGTTCGTCAATGTATCGATGACGTTGATTCCTGTCCCGTTTTCCAACGCTACATAGACGTGCGTGCCGTCGCCGGAAGGCCAGATTCCATGCGGCAGTTCACCGGTCGGTATGGTTGCAACAAGTTCAGGACTGTCGGTTGTGGTGTAAACTTTAACGACGTTCTCGCCTCCCACCGTGATATAGGCAAATTGTCCGTTCTTGTTTCGGACGATATTCACATGGTTGGTGATGGGCCCGGTGTCCAAGGTCGCAAGGATGTCGAAGGGCGGCTCAGCGCGAAACACCTGAGTTTTGCCTACATCCTTCAAGGTAAACCAGACCTGCTTGCCATCAGGAGATGCAGCGATATTTGGCGAAAAAGGTGATGCCTGGGCTACGGTCGCGACGATCTTGTGCGTTTTTACGTCCACGACCTTCGTCTCGGGAGTAAAGCTGGAACAGACGAACCCATATTGGCCGTCGGGCCCGAAGATCGTCATCCCGGGCCCGTTTCCGACCTGAATTCGCTCTTTTTCTTGATAGGTCGTGCTATCAATCACCGACACGTAGTCCTCGCCCCGAACCGTAACCCAAAGTTCGCTGCCATCGGGCGTGAAGAACGCCTCGTGAGGCGACCTGCCTATATAGGTGATATGCTTGATATCGTTTGTTGCGGTATCGACGAAAGTCACTGAATTCGAACCGATCGACACCACCGCTAAAGTTTTGTAGTCGAAGGAAAATCCGAGCCCATGGACGAGCAACTGGCCAAAGTAGAGCGGACTCAAGTTCTGGGGCGTAACGTCACCCAACCGGAGTACCCCTACCAGCCGATTGCTGGAAGGATCGTAGATCGAGACAGTGTTTGAACTTTGATCAGCCGTGTAAACCCGGTCATGCGAGCTGATGGGGATATCAGGACTATCGGCGAGGTGCGGCACCTGGCCGGCAATGCAGTCTCCAAGACTACGGAGAAAGCAAAATCCGGTAGCCAATCCGGAGATGAATAACTTTTTCATTGGGAACGGCAGTTTGTCGTCCTTTAGTCGTGGGATTACTCGTTTGATTCTCGCAGAATCCTCTGCATCACCTGAATTTCAGACTCCTGCGTAACGATGATCTCCTGCGCCAAACGGCGCAGGCGAGCATCCGTCCCAGAGAGAAGTTCGACCTTAGCCATGTCTATTGCTCCTTGGTGATGAGGGATCATGAGGCGAGCAAAATCTACGTCGGGTTTACCGGTCAGTTGTGCGTCGTGCATCGCGGCGTGCATAGTCGACATGGTCTCTAGCAGCGCAGTGTCAATGGGCGCGTCGGATGTCGTCGCTGCGACTGATAGCACTCCGAGTAGAAAAGCGAGGGGGAACAATAGTTGCCGAAGACTCATAAATCTAAAGCCTAGGCCAGTAACATTCTCTTAACAAACCCGCTCTCTTGGAAAACATTGCCAAAAGTGCTCCTCTAGTCCACCCTCCCCTCGCCATCGGTAGATGCAGAGTCGCTGCCCTGCAGCAGTTGATCGGAATGGCAACGTTTGAAGAGCTTGATGCGCATGCCTTCTACAACATCGTCGGCTTTAATTCCGTGACTCTGCCGAGAAGCCCACGCGTGCACGATAAGACGAGAACCAAACTGTTCAGCCGCTTTGGGCTCGTCCCTTGTCTTATGATACGTGAAGCTGCGCAGTAAAATCGGTGTTAAACTCGCTATGCGCGGTGCAGGATCGATCTCGCAGCGCGCACTGTTCGATCACCAAAGAGCTCTGATTTCGCTCCTATGCACAGAATAATCCGAATCGGTTTATTCATCACAGTTTGTTGGGTTTTAAGCGGAGACATCGCAGGAGCCCAGCAATCTTCCGCGGTGACGTCGAAACCAAGCCTGGCGAACCCGGCACCCACGCCGATCCCGTTATCCGAAATCGCCTCGCAGGGGGAGTCTGCAAATGCGTCTCTCCGCGACATCGAGACCAGCTTGCAGACCGATCGGCTAACCGCGGCCGTTGAAAAACGTCTCCCCCAGCTGAGGAATGAAATCGACTTGCGAACGGCGGAAGCGGCCAAACTTCTGGCTTCAAGTCTACCGCTCGAGTTTCTCGGCTACCTGAAGGCCGCGTTGCAGAGATTTAGTGATGAACTTTCGACGGAGAATCACGATCTGACGGATCGCATAAAGACCCTGGACGATCAGATTGCTCAGTTGGACAGGCTGAGCAAGATCTGGAAATCAACTCTCCAGTTGCCGGAGCTATCCCAGACGGCGCCGGAGGTTCCCAAGCACGTACAGAGTCTGATCGACTCCATCGGTCGCACGCAGCAGGCGGTAAAATCTGTTCGAGCGAGGGATTTGACCCTGCAAGGCGGCGTACTGGAGGCGGCGGCTCGACTGCAAACAGCCTCATCAGCAGTCGAACGGGCGCAAGCCAACGCCGTGAAAAACCTTTTCGTTCAAGATAGCCCGCCTATCTGGAGAGTCGGGGTCGAAGGCCGGCAAAAAGAAAGCCATGTAGCGCTTATTTGGCGAGCAAGTGTAAGCGTATTCGGTGTCTACATCAAACGCAATGCGACTGTCTTCCTGCTGCACGCGATCATTATTCTCGTTCTCTTGCTCGCCGTGTATTGGGTGCGGCGCGGAGTACACAAATGGACCGAGCAAGAGCCGAGTTTGTTGCGCGCGGCGCCGGTCTTTGAAGTGCCGGTCTCAACGGCAATAGTGCTCTCTTTTCTGATCACCGGACCAATTTATTCACTGGCTCCGTTTTTGGTGCGGGCGATTCTTGGGGGAACAATCCTTATCCCCGCCGCGCTGATTCTCCGCCGATTAATTGATCGAACACTATTTCCAATCGTCAACGCGCTGCTTGTCTTATACTTTGTCGATCAACTGCGATTGATCACAGCAGCCGTGCCACTGTGGGGCCGATTGGTCTTCGACGCAGAAATGTTAGGAGGAACTCTTTTTCTGATCTGGCTGATTCGGAGCAAGCATTTGTCAACTATTGGCGCCAAGACAACGAAGCGTTTCGCGCGAGTAATCCGGGTTGCCACACAAATCGGCTTGATCGTCTTTCCGGTGACTCTCTTGGCTAACGTTCTTGGCTACGTCAACTTCGCCAATCTCCTCGGAAATGGTGCTCTCAGAAGCGTTTACGCTGCGGCCGGTCTGTATGCTGCCCTGCGGATCGTCGAAGGGCTAATCATTCTATCATTGGCAGCGCCCCCGCTTGGCTTGATTCGCGTCGTTCGTCTCAACCGGCCCATGCTTCAGCGGCGTATCTGTGGCGTTGCTGAATTCTTGGCCTTCGTGTGGTGGTTGAGTTTAACGCTGAAGTTTTTCGAGCTGCGAGCGCCATTGATCACGAGTGCTGCAGCGGCACTCCAAGCGAACCTGACAATCGGCTCCCTGAGCATTTCTTTGGGACATGTACTGGTGTTTATCGGCGCGGTCTGGGCATCTTTTCTAGTCTCGAAGTTTTTGCGTTTTATTCTCGAAGAAGACGTCTATCACCATTGGAAACTCGAGCGAGGTATTCCGCAAGCGGTATCAACGATG
Source organism: bacterium (assembly GCA_046727075.1). Classification (GTDB taxonomy): domain Bacteria; phylum Verrucomicrobiota; class Verrucomicrobiia; order Chthoniobacterales; family JAFAMB01; genus JBKPBY01. The sequence goes on from JBKPBY010000207.1 coordinate 4,468, forward strand.
GTCCATTACGGTGTGCTGCTCACGGGATTCTTCATAGGCCTGGCCGCGCTCGGCGTCGATCTTACGAAGGTTACGATTCTGGCAGGAGCATTTACGGTTGGTGTCGGATTTGGATTACAGACTGTGATCAATAATTTTGTTTGCGGGTTGATACTGCTCTTTGAACGCCCGATTAAGGTTGGCGACGTTATTGAGGTTAGCGGCATCGTTGGAGAAGTGCGACGCATCGGTATCCGTGCAAGCGTTATTCGCACACCAGACGGCTCGGAAGCCATCATTCCGAACGGGACGCTCATCTCTAGCCAAGTGATAAATTGGACATTTTCGGATCAACGCCGCGCAGTCGAGGTGCCCGTCACCGTGGTTCGCGGCACGGCTCCACAACGTGTGGTCGAACTATTGAAGGGTGTCGCCGCAACTCATCCAGGTGTAGCGAAAGAGCCAGCGCCGCAAGCTTACCCTGTCAACTTTGTCTCCGGTGCTGTGACCTTTCAACTGCGAGCTTGGACAAATCGCTATGAGGACTGGGTGCAGTTGCGAAGTGATCTTTCGCTTGCGATAGATGACGCTTTAACCCGGGAGAATATCAGGATTCCATGATGGACTGTCCTCTTATCGCGCCAACGACGTCGGATGAAAGCTATAGTGAACCGGCATCGGCTTTCATACCAGAAAGACGCTTTTTACCGATGACGAAGGCGTCTATCCAGCCTGCGCGGACCGGGCGTCCGCCCACAAAGGGGGAAATACATTGAAAATTTGATGCGCGTGATGTGACTATCTACAACGTCGGCGCGTCCCCAGATCTTCCCTCTAAGCCAATGAAAGGATAGCTCCCACTATGACGAATCCCCCCAGAAAGGAAGGTGCTTATCGAAAACCGTGGTACCGGATCTTATACGTCCAGGTCCTGATCGCCGTCTTTCTCGGTATCGTTGTTGGATATCTGAATCCCGGTTTAGGAATAAGCCTAAAACCCCTCGGAGACGGTTTTATCAACCTCGTGAAGATGATAATCGCACCGATCATCTTCTGTACGGTCGTTCACGGTATTGCGTCGATGTCGGACGTAAAAAAACTTGGCCGTGTCGGAATCAAGGCGCTGGTCTATTTCGAGGTCGTT
>JBKPBY010000208.1:0-5468 GCA_046727075.1 bacterium
CGACGACAAATTGCGGATTGATCGTGTTGATCACGTTTCGTTTGGAAATCTCCACCCAATCCACATACGCGGTAAAACCATTCGCCCACCCCCACCAGCTATGGTCAGGATCGTGCGATCCCGGGGTCCAAACAGCGCCAACATAGTAACTATAGGCAGTCTCCGGTTTTAAGTTGGGATTACCTACCGTCCGCAGAGCAACTTCATAAAAGTTTCCATTTGGTGGCGGCGGTATCTTGGGATCGGTTACGAAGGTAAAAGCCTGGATCGGAGCCGAGAAAAGCTCCGTCACCGATGGTGCGCGGAAGCCTTCCGAATAGCTGGCTCGCAGCGTCAGATCATCAAACGGCTTATACCGAATGGAGAACTTCGGCTTCCATGCTTCTCCAAAGGAGCTGTAGTCGTCGTAACGCTCCGAGAGCACGAATTCGAGCAGGCGCGCCCCCGGCCATGACCATTTCCCACCTAGGATCGGAATCGTCAGCTCTCCGTAAGCGGCCCTTACATAATCACTGCCGCTGGCGTTCCCGCCTCCACCCGAGGCAACAACATTTCCGTGCCTTGAGTTCTTGTCTTTGTAATCGATGAAGTCGTTGCTGCGATACTCAAGCCCGAGTCCCGCTGTGACGGGTCCAGCCGGCAGATCAAATAGCTCACCACCCGCAGTTAAAGAGAGCTGAACCAGACTTGTCCTTGCATGATCGTTTGTTTGGATCTTCGCAGCATTGATCAGCCTTTGGTTCTGCGCATTGGATATGGTCTGGTCAATAAACGGATTAAAAAACACACCCTCAAAACCCGGCAAAGTGCCATCCAGTGCCGCTTGTAGACCGCTTTTTGAAACGAAATTTGTTCCCTGTTGGTGGCCGTCGATTTCCGAGTAAACGGCGCTCGCGTCGACCGCCCAGTTTTTAGGGAGGTTGACCAGCTGGATCCCACCGAGGTTGCGATAGTTCTCAATCTTGGTATCGGTCAACCTATGGCCCGCCTGCAATAAACGAAGCTTCGTGTCCAGATCTTCGCCGGTTGGATTAAACGGGTTTGTAGCAGGAGTCACAATGAAATCGGTGTTCGACACCGGCGAGGCGGTGAAACTCGCTTTCTCATGATTGTATTGGTAAAAAAACGAGTCATAGAGCTTCACGTACTGATTCAGCTGGTAGGTCATTTTCACAAAAGCGCCTACCTTTTCTTCTCGCGGAGAAAGCTGTACTCCGGGAACGGTATTGAAGCTCTCAGTGGGGCCGTCTAGTACAAGTGTGCTGGTTCCCGGAGTAACATTATAAGTGTTGCCAGTGGTTACCCCGACAAATTTGCCAGCAGGCGCTGTGGACGAGCGTAAGTCGCTCAGATCCGCTCCACGCTTGGAATGGTTTACGTCCGCGGAAAACCCGCGATCCGAGGCATCGATCGGACTGCTTTGATAGTAGTCGAATGCGGCAAGAAGGGTAAACTTGGAGCTCTCGCTGAACTGTTTAACAATGCCTGCAGTCGCTTGCACGTGGTAGACCTCGAAGTCACCCCGCTGGCTAATACCCCAATAGCCGACGATGTCGCCGCCGTTGTAGTCGTTCTTTAGAAGAACGTTTACAACCCCGGCGATAGCGTCCGATCCGTATATTGCGCTCGCACCATCTTTGAGGACCTCGATGCGGTCGACAGCAGCCAACGGGATCGCGTTGAGATCAACAAACCCCTGAAACCCATTCTGAGGGAACGGGAAAATCGCCTGTCGCTTGTTATCAATCAAGACAAGCGTTGAACCTGTACCTACGCCATACAAGTTAACCTCCGACGCCGCAGGTGAAAAGCTAGCACCTGTATTCACCAACGGAGTAAACGCCTGGCTATTTGATGGAAGCCTTTGGAGTACTTCGGATACGGTCTGGTTGCCTTGTTGTTCGATAAACGTACGATCCAAAGTTGTGACCGGTTGCGCGCCCTCTCCAACTTTTGGCACGATATAGCCGGTGACCGTTATTCGCTCGAGCTCGCTGCCACCTCGGCCTGCAGCGGCAGCTGTTGGCTCTTGCGCTACCTGGCCCTGAGCTTGGCCCGTTTGTTGTGCTGACACAATGGCAGGACCCGCGGCCGATCCTGCTGCGATCAAGGCGAGGCCGGCGAGAACCTCGCTTCTAACTCTCTTAATCATTAAAGTACTCATTAATACAGGCCGCCATCGATAGCGTGGCGCAGGGCTTGCGGTCAAGAAAAATAATTTTCTTTTGAACGTTTTGCGAAGCCTAATGTCACATGCAAATTGCTCGAAAAGTACCCCTTTTTGGACCATTGCTCTGGCCAATGCTATGGAAGCATTTGGCGCCTAGCCGCAGCGATACCACACAGGCTCCATCTCCTTTCCATCAAGAGAAAAATATTTTTTTGAACTGGAACTTTATGTTATCTTGGGCGGGGATCGCTGGGGAATTGCCAATTCGACCGCGCTGGAACGGACAGAGCGATTGCCAGCAGACTCTAGCGTGGACCTCGTCCGCCAAGCGCTCTTGTCACCGTTGGATTTGGGCCGCGATCATCTCCCGAATTCGAACGATTCAGGGTCGGGGCTATCACCGTAATAGCTCTTTGACGCTCGGAACAATCAGTCCGGAATCGAGCTTCGGCTAAATAAGATCGGCGAAAGGAAGCGGTGCACGGCGGCAGCCGTTAAGACTGCCGCCAAGATCTTAGTGGCTGGCGAGTACGAACGTCACCGGAAGGGTGAACGTACCGCTTACGTTCGGAGCAAATTTCCAGTTCCCGCGCACCCAACGAGCCGCTGCGCTGGAAAGCATTGGCGGACCCGAGGCGGCTGAGACATCGGTAATGTTCCCGTTCGAAACCGTGATCGTTACCTTCACATCACCAGTGATGTGCATTTGCAACGCCTGCGGCGGGTAAGGCGGTTTCGGGCTACGGATCAGTAAACCCGACCGCGGACCACCGGTTCCCGTTCCGCCAGCAACGCCACCTTGCGATGCAGGTTTCGCGTTCGGCAGATTTGGACCCTTCGGCGTTTGCTGCGGTTTGACCTGCTGTACCGGCTTTGCTGGAGGCGGGCTCGGAGTTGGAGTCGGTTGAGGAACTTCAAACTCAGGCGGTTTCTCCAGCGGAGGAGGGGTTGGCTCAGGCTCGGGAGGCGGTGTCGGCTCCGGCTCGGGCATCGTCTCCTCTTCTTGCAAAAGAGGCGGCGCGTCGTTGGCATCGAGGGTCGTCAGTTCGACTGGTGGTGGGACATACGGTTCCGGCCATTTGAAATACCAGCCACCCCAGACTCCAAGCGCGTTGAGTCCAGCCGAGATTGCCAAAAATATAAGGAGTGGAGGGCCGTGCGAGGTTTTGATCGCACGCTGAAGATCTACGGCCGCTGAAGAATCGTGCTTCGGTTTTTGGGTTACTTGTTTGGCCATGACAAAAGAACAATTCCTATTGAGATGGAGAAGGTTGGGCGGCTGGCGGCGGAGCCCCAGGAGCATTCTCCTGAGCTGCGGGGGACGCGGGAGCGGCGGGAGCGGTGTCCGGTGCAGCCGGGGCTGCTACAGCTGGTTCACCTGTCGGTGCAGCCGGGGCTGCTGCAGCTGGTTCACCTGTCGGTGCAGCCGGGGCTGCTGCAGCGGGTTCACCTGCTGGCGCAGCCGGTGCAGCTGCCGGAGGAGGACCCATTGAGGGGGGCGGCGCTGTCAGCGTCTCACTAATCTTGGTCTGCAAACTGACCTTTTCGAGACCCGACTTACGGCATTGATCGAACACGTAAAGGAAAGTTTCGTAGGTCGCTTTCGGAACAGTACGAATAAAGATCTTCTGATCCTTATTTTGCTCGTAGATCTCTTTGAATTTTGCCGGCACATCGTTCTTAGCGACTTTGTCCTGACCGAAATAGATGTCGTCCAGCGCATCGACACCAACGATCAGCAGATCAGGCTTCTCATTCGGCTCCGCTGGCTTAGCGGTCGGGAGATTCACGTCGACTCCCTTCATGTTGATCATTGAAAGACTCACCAACATGAATGAAGCCAGTAAGAAAAACATAATGTCGATCAATGGAATGATCTCGATCCGCGCCTTCTTAATCGGTACTGGCGTACTATGTTTAACGGGTTTCATCGTGCTCGGTAGAAAAACTCTAGCATGTCTGGCGTGTGCGCATTATTAGCACACGGATCCGATCCTACTTACCCGCTGTCGCGGGATTCTCAGGTGGTTCTTTAGCCTCGAGGCTAACCTTCACGATCCCGGCCAACCGGCATTTATCGAGGATGTAGGTAAATGTGCCGCAACTCGCTTTCTTTTCGCCGCGGATAAAGACACGGACGTTGTGATTGTTATTATAAAGCTGCTGAAAACGAGAGAGGACGTCATCCTTCTCAACCTTCTGTTCCTCGAACCAGATATTGTCAGCCGCATCGATCGTCACGATCGTGAAATCCGGCTTTGTGTTCGGTTCCGCGGTCTCAGCGGTAGGGATTTCGACATTGTGCCCTTTGACGCTGATCATCGACAGGCTCACCAGCATGAACGAGGCGAGCAGGAAGAACATGATGTCGATCAGCGGGATGATCTCGATCCGCGCCTTTTTAACTAGTCCGTGCGTACTCTGACTGCTGCCGTGCATCTTGTTCGGTAGAAACGATGTTGGTGGTGCGGGTTTGCAGCGAGTGGAGCATCAGAATCACGTTATTCGATGCGGATTCGAGCTCGAACTGCAGGCGAGACATTTTTGCGTTGAAGAAGTTGAAAAACACCAGCGAAAAAATGGCGATGCCAAGACCGCAGGCGGTTGCAATTAGCGCTTCACCGATACCGCCGGAAACCTTGCTCGGATCCAAGCCGCCCGATTGGACAGCATTGAAAGAACCCATGATTCCAGTCACGGTACCCAACAATCCAAGCAAAGGAGCCAGAGTAACCATCGTATCCATGACCGACATGAAGCGTCCTGCGCGCTGGAGTTCAACGCCGGCAGCGACTTGTAAAGCGCCTTCGATCGATGCGTGCACGTGATTGAGTCCATGATAGACCGTGCGCACCAGCGGATCCTTGGAACCACGACCAAGATTCACCGCTGCGGCGACGTTGCCCTGCTCAAGCGCGGCATAAACTTGGTCAAGTTTGTTTGGATCTCTTCGAGTGCCCTCTATCGTCCACCAAACGATGCGTTCCAGGATCACCGCGATGGCGACGATCAGGGTCGCCACGATCGGGTACATGATCGGACCGCCCTGGACAAATTTCTCGAGAACAACGTTGCCCTTTGCCCATGCCGGGATAACATGGCCTCCAGTGGCCGAAATGGCGGCCAGGACGGGCACACTATTCGATAACAAAGTTACCATATTCTATGTTCCAACAATCTTGAGGTTTCTTGACTACTGCTGCTTATTCGACGTTCGATTCGTCTTCTCTAAAGGCGACGTTTATTGAGCAAGATCCCCTGCCATCCCAGTCGCAAACTTCCTTTGTTCTTATTTGCT
>JBKPBY010000209.1:0-8306 GCA_046727075.1 bacterium
CGCAGTACCGGTAAACCAATTTCGCCCGTGCCCATGAATAGGACCCGGGGCTTGGAATGCGTCGGATTTTGCATCTTGTGCAAAATCCAGGCTTACGCGTTGAATGGCAACGAACCGTTTCGAGAATTCCAGATGACGCTGAGGATATCGTTCAGGACTTTCACCGGCGGTTGCAGCGCGTCGACCGTTGTGACCCTGCCGGTGTAGTAGTCCAATACCGGTTTGGTCTCTTCTTCATAGGTGGCTAGCCGCCTGAGAATAACCTCCTCGTTTGCATCATCGAGCCGGTTATCTTTGATCGCGCGCTTGCGCAACCGGCGTACCAGCTCGTTCCGGTTTGGACACGATAGATGGAATACCTGTTTCACGTCGATCAGTGATTCCATCAGTTGCGCTTGTCCGACGTTGCGTGGAATGCCATCGAGCAACAGCGCGTCGATGTCCGGCTTAAATTCGCCGTCCGCCACTTGGCCTTCAATGTGATGTTGCCAAAGTTGTACGGTGAGGTCATCGGGCACAAGCAACCCTTTGCTTGAGTATTCGATAAATTTCAGTCCGATTGGTGTCCTCAAATCCATGGAACGGAACACATCGCCACAAGCACAATGATAAAACCGGGGAACGGTCCCGAGGACTTTGCCCTGGGTCCCTTTCCCACTACCTGGAGCGCCCGTGAAAAGGTAGGTGACGTAACGGTTCATAAAAAGGAGGGAAACAGATTTTCAAGTTCGAAAGGAACCGGGCGAAAGGCAAGGACAATTTTTTGGGTAGATTTCACTCAGAGTTAACAAAACTACATTTAGAACTCTGCGGACGCCACGGCCTTGGCTTGAATCTTTTTTTTAAGATCCAGGCACAACAACTTGAACTCAGTCCACCGGTACGGTTAAATGCGCCTAGTGTTCGGCTTAACAGTGCTCGGAAGTGGTAGTAGCGGCAACTGTTCGCTGGTCGCGACGGATCAGTGCCGAATCCTGGTCGACGCCGGATTCAGCGCTCGGCAAATCATCCGCAGACTCGCGGCAATCGGGGTCGCTCCGAAAGAGCTTGACGGAATTTTGCTGACGCATGAGCACGCCGACCACGTCGCTGGACTGGAGATTTTTTCTCGTCGTTTCGGCGTCCCGATCTACTGCAATCCGCTGACGGCAGAAACGTTGCGGCGCGGCTTTCTAGCGGAGTTCAATCGATGGCATTTTTTCCAGACGGGCGCTACGTTCGTTATTAAAGATGTCGAGATCCAGAGCTTTTACGTACCCCACGACGCGGTTGACCCGACAGCGTTTGTTTTCGCGAGTGATTCAGGATCAATAGGGTTTTTAACCGATCTCGGGTATGCGCCCAAGCTCGCAATTGATCGTCTTCGATCTGTTCACACGCTCGTCATCGAGACTAATCACGATGAGCGCCTGTTGCAGAACGACCCGAAACGACCGTGGTCGGTGAAACAGCGAATTTTATCGCGGCACGGTCACTTATCGAACAACGCCGCCGCCCAATTGGCCGCAAGTATTGCCGGCGACAAATTAGAACGATTGGTGCTTGGACATCTGAGCCACGATTGCAACCGGCCAGAGCTGGTGCTTGAAGCGATGAACCGTGCCGGGCTGGATGGTTTGGAGTTGTTCTGTGCTGAGCAAGGGACTGTCAGTCCCCATTTCTCGATCGTGGAGCGCAGATCAGTCGTGCGCGAGGAGGTAACACCAGTTTATGCCCAGCGCGATCACGACGATGACGCACAGACGATGTTTGATCTCGGCTGGCAAATTGGCTAAGCGAATCCGAGGAAGCCGGAACAGGACAACGGTCGCAGCGTATAGATCGATTAAACCTGTTGCCGCGTAGCAAACGAACATGAACGGGTTGCGCATCCAGGCGGCTGCCAGGTTTCCGTGGGCAAAAGCCAATGCGCATCGAGTTGCTCCGCAAGTGGGACAGGGTATTCCGGTTACGTGACGCAGCAAACATTTCGGCCAGGGCAGATCCATTGCTAGCCAGACGAAACAAGGTACAGCGATCAGCAGCGTCAGCGCGAGGAACATCAGTTCGAAGTCGGTTTCCTTCGGCGCGAGTGGTCGCATGGTCAGCTTCATATGGGCTTTCTAAAGACGGGCGATCCCGTCAGTTGCCCCAAGAAGGACTTGTCGCGAAGCGACAGCCCCTGGCGGAGATCTGCGACTTCGGTTCCACACGGCTCAATTCGAACTATTCATGTGCCGTGCGGACGACGATATGAGCGCAGCAAAAATGGAGCCGAGAAGCATCGCCACCACGCAACAGACAATGATCGGCAGCAGCACGGCCAGGATTGCTCGCCAATTCTCCGTTTTGTGGACTTCACGCAGACCGATCACCTCGCATATCAACGACCAGATTGCGCCGATGGATGTTCCGACGAATGGAATCAACGCGAAAATGAGTCCACTCGCACAATAACTGGTGATTCGATAGGTCGCCTCGTAGTTTTTTGACGTTCCTTTCATCAGCATCAGACAGAAATGCAAAACAGCCGCGTGAACAAAGTTCATCCCGATGGCGAGCGGGATCCCAACGATAGCGGCGATTACAAACATTAAGAACATGCCGGCTATCCCCGGCCCGGCAGCCATGCCATGTCGTTGGGTATCTGACATCATACCGGCAGCACCGATCAGTCCGACCCAAAAGATTTGATAGATCGCCGTGACGGCGAACAGCAATGTCGTCATGACTGCCTGAAAAAGTAGCGGCGACCTGTATCCTCCGCTTGTTTTTAATCGTTGGAATGTTGCTGTCGGATTGAACAAAACCTCTCTCCAGGTTTCGAAAAGGGCCTTTCTAAACCCCAGTGTCTGGCGGCGCTCCCACGAGGGCGCAGTTTCTGCGCCTTCGACAACTGCAACCGCTTGCTGTGGTGCCGCTTGGGGCGCGCCCGGAACAGGACGCTGCACAACCGGCGCCTGCGCTTGCGCCTGCGGCATGCGCAGCTCCGGAAATCCCGAGAGGGGCCTCCAGTTTTCCATCCCCTCTCGCCACCCAAGATCCGTCGGGAGGTATTGTCCCGAGTCCAGGCCGCGCTGCACTTCTTCTACGTCGAGCGTCCCAAGGTTTTGACCGGCACGATTGATCCAGATCTTCATGTTGACCCGGGTTTTAGCGGAAAGCCCGGCAGAGATCAATGAGTGTTCGTGTTGGTGCTTGTGCTAGAAAGAGAAGGCACCGGGGCTAAAGAGGGAAAATCTCGCTCACTAGCACCAGCACTAATTAGCACTCGTATTCCCTGTCCAGCAACGAAAGGATCCGGCGCCGTTTGCCTTCGTAGTCGAGCGCGTGGAATTGGCGGATTTCGTCGAGGCGGCGAACACCGTTCAGGGTGTCCAGGTAACGCGTATAACTGGCCGCTAGCTCGCCTGTCTCCAGGTAGCGGGCCCGCAAATTTGCATCGGTGTATGCGTCCGGGGACCTTGATTCGAACAGGTGAAATCGTAACCATCGCCGGTCCATTCGAGAGATGCGCTGCGTCTTGCGAAAGAAAGCCACAAACAATAGAAGCACGAGATACGTGTCGACCATGCCTTGGAGTTCCAGGTTTCGCGCGAAGTCTTCGCTATCGATTCGCCTCGAGCCGGCTTTGAACTGAAGCGCCGCGTGTAACGCATGATTTATCTCTTCCACGAACATGATAAGCGAAGCGATATTCTGGTTCGATAGACCGCGCCGCGGATCATGCTGTTCGAGCTGTTCAATCAGCCAGCTGGAATAATAGATTCCGACATAGAGTCGGTCGCCTGCAGTGCGTAAGAACGTTCGCGCTAACTCGCTGAGCTCACGCGCTGACGCGCCGGCGAGCCGTGTCAATTGCGAACAACGCGATCGATCGATCAAACAATCCTCCAGATTGATTCCAACCGAAGCGTAGGTCTTTTCAAACAAGCGCTGAACTTCGCTGAACAGTGTCTGGTTCATTCAAATGCAGGAACGAATCGATTGTCGCCTAGATCAACCAGTTCATCGGTTAACCGGTTCAAAGCGAGCCGGCATTGGTGGAACTGATCGGACAATTTCCGGAACAAACCGCCCAGCTCATAACGCCGGGCAACTTCTAAGGTCGCAGCAACCTGAAAGCTGCAACGGCCGACGTCCTCGTAGAACTCGCAGCTGGGCGCACCGCGTTGTTGCCTGTGCTCGATGTTCTCGCGGAAAATACCGCTGAGGAAGAGCGAGTAGTTGCCAACATGCGCACGGATAAGGAACGTTTGATAAGGCGTCGCATCCTTGAGTGCCATTAACATGTCACTGATATAATGCGCTTCAAGATGTTCGATTGGCGCACGGAGCTGTTTCGTTTGCGAGAATTTTTGGAGAATAGCCGCAACGTAATCCGCCACCTCGCGATCATCGATTCCCGACCGTTTCAGCACCAACCGGGCCAAAACGTAAAAGTAGAATTGGGAAGAAATCGTTAGATTGGTAGGGTTTTCCAATACCGCTCGGACCAAGGCCTCGTGATCGAGAATCTCGTCGCGTGCGTCGCTTTGTGTTAACAATTCGACCAAGCTGACCGCATTCGAACGATCTTTCGCGAGGGTGCGAACGATAAAATTAAAGTCTTCCCCGGTAAAACGTGCCCGACAGTTCGGTTGAATCATCGGGTCGATAGAAATAGCATAACTTGTGCCCGGTTTGAAACAAAAAACCTTAACCCGTATTTGTTCGCTGCTCCTGTTCCTGTTGGTTCTGAGCTGGGGAGCCTACTATGTCTACGAGAAAGGGTTCGGCCGGCGATGGAGAGGCGTGCTGGAAAAAGAGTTTGGGCGATTCGGCCTTCAGATCAGCGTGCGTCGTTTAACTCTCGACCCTTTCCGGGGGCTTGTGGCAAAGGATGTTGAGATCTACGATAGTCGGCTTCGCCAGACTGTGCTCGCTGAAGTCAGCGATCTGTTACTCGACGTCAACTATGCCAATTTGTTCCAGCAAGGACCTGCTTTGAATGCTGTCGATCTTCGAGACGCCAAAATTTCGATTCCGATCGATCCTGGCGAACCGAAATCCGCGCGCATTTTGATCACCAGGCTCCACTCGCGCATTTATTTCTTCCCCGGCCGGATTGAGCTGCGTCAGATCACCGGCGATCTCGAACGAATTCAGGTCAATGCCTCAGGGACCTTAGTCAATCCCTCAGCTGCCCAGTTTTCGGTTCCGCCCGAACCAGAGACCGAGACGCGCGAAACAGCTACTGAACGACTACTGAACCGTGTCGTCGAAGAGATTAAGAGTGTCCAATATCCTGGCGAGCGGCCGCAACTGAGTTTCAGTTTTCAAGTTGATTTGGCAAATCCGAGTTCAGCCCGGATTGAAAGCGGACACCTGGTTGCAAGCAGCTTCCTTCGTTTCGGTCATCCCTTCCGCAATTTGGATGCAGAGTTCTCGCTCGAGAACCAGCGACTGGAGCTGCGTAAGCTGTTTCTGCGCGATGCTCGCGGCGAGTTTTTCGGTACGGGGACGTGGAACGTGGAAACAGGTAACAAACAATTCCAGCTCCGAAGTAGTCTGAATCTGTCAGACATCTTAGTAACCGATTTCGCATGGGCAAAGGACTGGAGATTCGATGCGCCGCCTCAGATCGAGATGAGCGGCGTTTACCAGCCGGGGAACAACTGGCAGTTTATTGGCAGATTGAATTTTGATCAGTTCTCGGTTCAATCGGTGCCGTTCCAGAGCCTGAAGGCGGATTTTTCCAAGGTTGGCAATGCCTGGATGATCTCCAATGCTGAGCTTACCCATCGTACCGGAACCCTCTCGGGAGACCTTTTGAACCTGCCAGGCGATTTCCGGTTGCGAGTTAACTCCGGGCTTAATCCGAGTGATCTTTTGCCTCTTTTCCCGGCTCGAGTTCAAAGGCTGTTTAGCCGGTGGGATTTCCTGGCACCTCCGGTTGTGCAAGCGACAATTAGGGGAGGCGCGCCAGAGCTGGGAGCAGTCTCTGGATCGGGCAGGGTATGGCTCGGTCGAACCAGGCTCGGCGGAGCATTGATGAATTCAGCGTCAGCCGAGTTCCAGATCGATCATGAAATGGTGCAATGTAATCAAATCAATGCGACACGGGACGAAGGTTCTGCTACGGGATCGATCACTTACGATTTCAATGACGATCAAATTACGCTTCACAACCTGCAATCCAATCTGGATCCAATGTCGCTGACGACCTGGATTCATCCCGACTTAAGAAGGATTACTAGGGGGTTCCATTTTCAAGCTTTGCCCAACGTCCGCGTAAACGGAACTATTCCGCTCAGGTCGAACAGTTCTTCGGGCGGCGCCAGGAATCTCCGGATTCAAATCGATAGCCCGAAGCCGTTCATTTATCAGTTTATGGGCCTCGAAATACCGTGCGACAGCGGGAGCGGCGATCTTTCAATCAATTTCGGCCCTGAATTTGCCGCAAACGGAGTTATTAGCTTAGCTGGAGCCGGCATCGGAAATCTCCCTTTGTTTGACGCGTTGATCCAACGATTGAGTTCAGCCGGTTTTCGGCCGTCACTCCCGAGCACTTTCGGAGTGCAGCTGAGGTTTCAACTCGATCCCGGAACGTTCCAAGTTCGTGACTTAGACCTCACGAACGGACCGCATCTGATCCGATTAAATGGGGCCATCAGGAAATCGGGAGGCATGGTGGACCTGAACGCCAGCTTCGATAACGATCAACTTCGCCTTCATGGCACAGGCACAATCCTGGACCCAAACTGGCAGGTGATTCGACGGTGAGCGCTGTAGGTCGGCAGGTAAGTGGAACGCCGACATCGCCGTCATCGCCGACATCGCCCGTCATCCGAATTCGTCAGGATAACTCACAGAATCGTTTGGCCAACGATATAGCGCCGTGCAGAACGTTCTCGGTCAACTTCTCCTGACCAGAAAAACTTTGGAAAAGTGGTGATTCGGGTTAGTTCGTAACGATATTCGTCTTAATGCCCAGCGCGATGGCTTCCAAGCAACCAAAGAGATCAAAGAGTTCAACAGCGGCTGCGCCTCTCCTGCTAGGGGCGCATATGTCGATTTCAGGCGGGCCTTACAAAGCGTTGGAACGCGGACATTCGATCGGCTGCACAGCAGTACAGGTCTTCGTGAAAAACAATATGCAGTGGTTCGCCAAGCCATTCGCGGAAACAGACCTGAACACTTACCTCCTTTTCCCGGACCGGCCACAGATCGTGTTTGGGCACAGCAGTTATCTGATCAATCCCGGAGCGACAAATCCGGATTTCCTGGAGAAATCGATACGAGCGTTAGGCGAGGAACTGATTCGGGCGGACCAGCTCAAGCTTCCGTTTCTGGTGCTACACCCTGGGGCACACATGGGCGCCGGCGAAGCGGCGGGACTCCAACGGGTTACGCGAAGCCTGGATCAAGTCTTCAAATCCACATCGAAAACAAGGTGCAAAGTCGCACTGGAGATCACCGCCGGTCAGGGGACATGTCTCGGTTGTACGTTTGAGCAGCTGGCCGCGATTCTGACACAATCAAAATTCCCCGAAAGGCTGGCGGTCTGCCTGGATACGGCGCATCTGTTCGAGAGCGGATTCGATATTTCTTCAGAAAAAGGATTCTGGAACGCCATCAAATCATTCGATCAAATCGTTGGCCGCGAACGTCTGGTTGCGTGGCATCTGAATGATTCGAAGACTCCGCTTGGTTCGAAGGTCGATCGTCATGAGCATATAGGAAAAGGGAAAATCGGCCTCGCGCCGTTCCGCGAAATCATGAACGCACCCGAGTTCGCTACGGTCCCCAAGGTGTTGGAAACGCCAAAGAAAGAAGATCTGAAAGAGGATGTAATGAATTTGGGAGTGCTCAAAGGACTGATCCAGAGATAGGATGTCCAAGAACGCGCCTGTTGGCTGCGACGAATCGAGACCCTTCGGCTTGCTTTTCTCACACTCACACCCACACTCACACAAGCAATGTCCTATCTTCAGCAAGCCCAGCGCGTTCTACAGATCGAGATCGATGAGCTCCAACGGTTGAAAAGCCGGTTGGATGCGCGCTTCGATCAAGCAGTCCAAGTGCTGCTCGATACAACGGAAGCCGGCGGAAAAATCATTGTGCTCGGGGTCGGTAAGTCTGGTCAAGTGGGTGAAAAAATCGCGGCAACACTAACGAGTACTGGTTCACCGGCGTTTGTGCTGAGCCCGTTGAACGCGTTGCACGGCGATCTCGGGATCGTGGCGGATGGCGACGCGGTGATTGCCCTCAGCGCAAGCGGCGAGACAGCTGAACTGTTGAATATCTTACCGGCGCTGAAACGGTTCAGCGTTCGTTTAATTGCT
>JBKPBY010000210.1:0-7135 GCA_046727075.1 bacterium
CTCAGCCACCAGCTTCTTCAGCCGCGCGTTCTCCCCCTCGAGTTGCCTCAGGCGCTTAACGTCGCTCGCCTGCAAGCCGCCGAAGCGCCTGCGCCACGTGTAGATCGTCTGCTCGCTGACCCCGTGCCGCTTGGCCACTGGATCTCTTGGCTATGAAGATCCCTCCGTTGTCGAGATGCCAATTTTGATAAATCGCAAAGCTGATGGACCCCAATTGGGCGTATGGTATCTTGCCTTTCGACACCCGAAAGGCCGTTCTCAATCTTGACCGACGGGTTGGCTTATGGCGCACATCGACGAACTGCGGAACATTCGTAAACGACTGCGAGAGACGATCGATATGCTCGATCTTTTGATCGGCACTCAGACCCAGGTAGCAACAGTTCCAAAGCCCCAGGTCGCGGATGATGCGGACGACCGATATCTCCGTGCGATAGAAGAAGAGCCAAGCGTTAGGACGGTTTGATCGGCCCCGCGTTCTGTACCATCGAAATTATGACAGTGTTGCTATTGAAAGAGCAATTCAGCGTACGAGAAGAGCTGGAGCGCGCGGGCGCAGGTCGCGCCCATGAGGACCTTGCCGACCTTCTGAGACACACAGACGGAGTGGGCGGCAGGCATTTGGCACCGCTTTGGGAGAAGCCGGGCCCGCCAGTGTTTTTCACACCCCCGTGGGATGTCGGCCCGGGCGAGCCCACCTCTGTTGCTGCCTGTTATAGAATACTTGTCCAGCAGCGCCGCGGACAAACCGCATTGACGTTCTCGGCAAGCCCTCTCAGTCCCGGCCCCTTTTAATTGGGTCATGCCGTCAAAATGTACTCATGCATGGCATTGGACTCGATCTCCATTTCTCGGAGTCGATGATTCACCACGTCACCAATCGAGACAATTCCGACGAGCCTCCCGCGCTCGACTACGGGAAGATGGCGAAATTTGCCGGTAGCCATCCGCTCCATGATCTCGTAGATCGTGTCGGATGGAGTGCAGGTCTCGACCTTGCGCGTCATCACCTGTTCGACCGGCTCGTCGCAAAGCCGACATGCGCCTGCATCTCGGGCGTTGCGGGCTTGGTCGATGCCATCAAGGCACGGGCCATGTTCTATTATGCGTTCTACAAGGAATTCAGCGCTGAGATCGGCTCCGAAATAACCGCGGAGCTGATGAAACGGGCGATCTACAAACGCGGCCTTGAGATCGGCAAGCGCTTCGCCAAGTTCGCGCCGGACGACATGGAAGGACTCAAGACCGCATTCCTCGATTTCATTCCCGATCCGCAGGGCACCTTCAACCCGAAGCTCGAACGATGCGATCCCGGGGGCATCGACATCCTGCTGCAGAGTTGCCCGCTCAAGGAAGCCTGGCAGCAGGGAGGTCTGAGCGATCAGGAGGTCGCGACGATGTGCAGCGCCGGCCGGGTCGACAACGGCACCTTTGAAGGTGCCAACTTCGCATTCCATGCCGATACCTGGCGGCCGGGCCGCGAGGGATGCTGTCATCTTCACATCTCGCCGGGCAAATGAGGGATGAGTAAGCTTCGATGCTCGCGAAAGGCCAATGACCAAATCGACGTCGCGACGTGAAACCGCGTTCGTTCGGGGGCGGGATTCACTATTGCATTGGCACAGCCCTCGCCCGCCGCCAGCGGGCGGTTTAGCCGCGGCCGTGCTACCCGTTGCCGCCATGGGATCGGCAGCGGCGGGCGAGATGCCGAGCTGCTCAAGCTCGGGCGGCAATTCGACAAGGCAAGGGCTATGTTCCGCGCCTTGCGTAACGCCGTCTGAGGCTCTAGGCTCCCTTCAGCGTAGCGACTATTGCCGTTCCGCGGCAGTTCGTTTGCCAGCGCTACCTAGTCCGCATCCGCACGAATGTACTATGACGACCGCCACCGTCCGGCGGGTAATCCCGTTCTCGGCCCGGCGGGCTGAAGCCGCAACTCAGCGTGAAGATCGTGGACTCCACAAGGAGGCGGGTCAATTTGCCTTCGAGGGCTCGCGATGAAATCTATCATTCAGTCGATCGTGCACCCAACGGATTTCTCCGACCTGAGTGGCAGGGCTTTTGCCCATGCGCTGCGTATCGCTGTTGCCGCCAAGAGCAAATTGCATTTGATTCACGTAGAGGAACGGGACAGCGACGACGCAATCGTGTTCCCACAGGTGCGGCGGATACTCGCACAGTGGGGATTTATCGGAGACAACGAAGTATCGCTAGCAATCGGCAGCGAGCTCGAAACCCTTGTCTCCACCGCTAGACTTCACGGGGAGACGCCCGTCCAAGGCATCCTGAGTTTTCTTCATCAGCACGCCAGCGACCTTTTGGTACTTGCCACCCATGGCCGTGACGGCCTCGAGCGTCTGCTGACTGGATCGGTGGCGGAAACAGTATCTCGCCGCTCTGCCATTCCGACGCTCTTTGTTGCGCCCGGATCGCGAGGCTTTGTTAGCCAAGTAAGTGGCGATATTGAGCTGCGGCGGGTTCTTGTTCCTATCGACCATTCGCCGGCACCAGCCCGAGCGATGGAGACCGTGCGGCGCTTCGTCCATATGCTGACACGTGCTGATATCAGCCTACTGCTTTTCCACGTCGGAAACTCAGCACCAGTGGTAAAAGCCTCCAGCGAGCCAGAATATCCGCAGCCCGTGATTTTGCGATCCGGGAACACGGTGGAGTCAATTCTCAATGCCGCGATTGAGTTTGATGTTGACCTTATAGGCATGCCCACCGCAGGACATCATGGCGTCCTTGACGCCTTGCGGGGGAGCACGACTGAACGTGTTCTACGGCACGCACCTTGCCCCGTTTTCGCGGTACAGGCGTGAGAACTGTCGTTCGGTGGTCGCGATTTTGCCACTTAGCCCAAGACGTGCTCGGGCCCGATACTCTGGTAGGAGACATAAGACTCGGGCTGGATGCCGGATTTGCCGACCGCCACCGCGATCACGTCGGATGGCCGCTACTCGCCCTTTGGGCCTCTACGAATTTTACCGCCGTTTGACGAAGAGCCTTTCAAAATCATACGCATTATAGCTTCCTCCCCGTTCGTCGATAATCTGCACGTTCTGCATTCCCTCACGTATCAGCTCGAGCGCCATGATAAGCGCGTCAGCTGGGCTGTTGCACTGGAATGACTCCGCACCCGCGCCAGGGACGCTTTCCGCTCTAATCCTGTATGCCATTTTCCTATCGCTCCGCGGCCACAATATACCTTCTGCTGGGCTGGCTGGGGAGCCGGAATGCTACCCGCGCATCGCACGGCGGAACGCCGGAGCCGAATCACTGGCCAGAAAGAGACCCGGGCGCGATTCCGCAGTCAGATGCGCGATTTCGGATCTCGCATGCGAGGAACAATTCCTCGAGGTGGTAGAGGTAATTCGCCAGAGGAGGCACCGTGTGCGGGTGGCGTCGATCCCCCGATCAAGCCTTAGTGCACCCGACTGCCAGAGCCTCGATGACCGCCTGAAGCACTGATGCATCCATGCGGCAACCTTCGTAGGGTGGCGAGTTAGTGCGCGTGCGCCATTGCCATTGCAGGTCCCAGGCTTGGCGCACAGGTAGAAGAACCGCGCCAGAATGGCAGTGATCAGACTGATGGCCTGCATCGGGTCATCGTTTGCAGCAGGCCGGAGCCGGATTTTCCCACTCGGCCTTTCTAGAGTGAGCGTCGGCGATGTCGCGAAGCATGCTTGGGTTTCGACTGGCATCGAAGCGAGCTGCTTTGATTTGCGGCATAACGCTGCTCATGGCGGCAGTAGTGGCCTCGTAACTGCCCCATTTAGACTAAAATCTGAGGCCGGTAAGCCATGGCCACTACACACTGTTCTGTGCGCCTCACGAGGTTATGGAGCACGCTATCGTGTTGAACCGACGTCAACTTGCGATTGGTTGCGCCGCAACCGTCCTGGGTGGCCTCGCTATTGGGCGGCTGGGAAAGGGCGCCCCGGGACCGTTCAGCACTCCGCTGCCGATCCCGGATCTTGTGGATGCGACCAAGCAAGGGAATGCCATCAAGCTAAAGGCCGCGCCGGCTCGGCACGAATTCGTCAGGGGAAAGCCTACGCTGACCTACGGGTACTCGGCGCCGATCCTTGGCCCCGTGCTTCGAGTGCGCCGCGGCGACGACGTGGAAATCTCGGTAGAAAACGGACTCGATGTTGCCACAACAGTGCATTGGCACGGCCTTCTCGGACCAGGCCCGAGCGACGGTGGTCCCCAGCGCGCCATTAATCCAGGCGACGTCTGGCGTCCGATTATCAAAATTGATCAACCCGCAGCTACGCTCTGGTACCATCCTCATCCGCATCATGACACCGCACGTCAGATCTATATGGGATTGAGCGGGATTATGATCGTCGATGACGGTTCCGATTCGCACCTTGGACTGCCGCATAGTTTTGGTATCGACGACCTGCCAATCTTATTGCAGGATCGTTCGTTCGAGTCCGACGGGTCGATTGCTTATGATCCCGGCCCCCTCGACATCGTTTATGGAGCCAGAAGCGACACCATCATTGTCAACGGAGCAATCACCCCGTTCGCTAAGGTGCCGCCAGGCGTGGTGCGATTGCGACTGCTCAATGCCGCGAACGCTCGAAATTTCGAGTTACGCTTTAGAGATCAACGCACGTTTTACGTCATAGCGTCAGATGCAGGTTTCCTCTCCGCTTCGGTCCCGCTTAAACGGCTCAGGATCTCGCCCGGTGAGCGATTCGAGGTTCTCGTTGATTTCGCGGACCGAAGAGGCGTTGTGCTCGAAAACGGCCCGGACGAAGCCATGGGCATATTCGGCGCCGTATCAGAGTCAGGGCCCCACGATTACGCACCAGTAATGCGTTTTGAACCAACGGCGACCGCGCCTACTGTTAGGAAGTTGCCCAAACGACTGATGGAGCCGGCGATAGCCGACTCAACCCGCGCAGTGAAACGCCGTCAGTTCACTCTTAACAGCGGAATATGCAAACCGGACGTCACAAGCTTGGCTGGGGAAATGAGCCTGGTCGCCCTAACCGGGATTAACGGGCAGCGCTTCGATCCGGCACGCATCGATGTAGAAACGAAACTGGGAACGACCGAAGTCTGGGAAGTAGTCTCGGTTGGAATGGCTCATCCCTTCCATGTTCACGGAGCATCATTTCGCATTCTGTCTCTCGACGGCAGGTCACCACCTGCCCACCTCGCTGGCTGGAAGGATCTGGTTCTAGTTGAAGCAAAAGCCGAGCTTCTCTTAGCCTTTGATCGGCCAGCAACGCGCGAGTACCCGTTCATGTATCATTGCCATATTCTTGAGCATGAAGACGCTGGCATGATGGGCCAATACGTCTGCAGGTGACGCTCATGTCGCCCTCCATTCCGCTCCTAAAAGATTAACTGACGTTCCCAGGGATGTCGCCGTCACATGAGACGGTTCGGGTCAGGACAAAACCACATGCTTGTGTCAGACCAGTGCCGAGAGCGCCACCCTTCAGGACTGCACCACTGCAGTTGACGGTAATCGAACAGCCCAGATCGTCAATCTCGTTGGCGGCCAGGTCCAGTTTTAGCACCGAGCGGGCGTGCCTCAATCCGAGGCATACTTCCGCTTTCAACGGCAAACCTTGGCATTTCGGCCAGGTGGCCTCACCGCCGCTCATGACCTTCAGCGGACTTGGTGGGAAAAGGCGCCAAGGCGTCGGGATCGAGAATCGAGACCATTCATATGAATGTACGCAGCCACCACGTTTCTTGGAGAGCACTGAGCAGTGTCGCGTTTCGGCAATAGGTCTTCCAGGCAGGATCGGCCGGGCAACGCGTCAAGTCCGAATCACAACGTGCGTGGCACCCGCATACCGCGCAGAGGCACTGAAGGTAATCAAATGTGCTCGGTTCGCTCCGCGCAACCGAGGCGGGATGCAGGTCAAGAGCTGCCATGCGGCGCTTTAAGAGGTGGCTCTTCACGGTCGGCATGTGAACCTCACTCCTCCATCATCCAATTCGCTCGCCACCCGGCAGGAGGACGATTGCATCCTGTCCGATCCCGTCCAATGATCGGGATCAATTAGCCTCAATCGAGATTCCAAAGTTGCTCAGCGGGTTGGACTTCAGACTTCCGCCTGGCACTTGACTGCTAGTTTCAACACTCAAGCCGTCTTTCCGAGTCGCCATACAGTCCGAATCAGTTCAGTGCCGCAGCGAGTGCAACCATGCGTGATATTTTCAAGCTCCTGGTCGACCGCATCTGGCTCCGCCGATATTACCGTCATCCACCTCCCGCAGTATGGGCAGGGCAGTATCATCGTAGGTAGGTGAGAAGGAGGAGCAATCTGGCGAAGCATGCCGAGCGCCCTATTTTGTCTGCCATCCCGATCCTCCAGCTTCCTTGAGTCAAGTTGGTTTTTTGTGCTTCTGCACAAGAATGCAGCATGCTCAGGGATGTCCACAAAATCCTTGAGTACAGAGCCGCTCATGACACTGAGGAAATTCGTGGAGCACCCCAGGATGTCTAATCCAAGAGAGAAGGCCGACCGCATCCGTCCGCCTGCCGCGCACAGTTCTCGCCCAGCAGGGCGCGGGCCCTCACACCTTGTTGGCAGGCTTGCTGTGTGGGTTACCTTTGGGTTGGGTCCCACCGACAACCCGGGAAGTCCGGTTTGATGCTGTGGACGGCTCCTCCACCGGCACCTAAGTGCCATGGTCGCCGTTCGGAGGACTGGGCCATGCAAGCGGTTACGACAATCGATCTCGATATTGCAAAGTCGGTTTTCCAAGTTCACCGCCAGTGAGACGGCTGTAACCAGCGACATCGGTGGCCAGGACGGCAGCTAGTCTACGCTCGACCCGATCTTGCCCTGGAGTGGCCATGCGCTGCCCTCTCGCCAGGTATCCTACACCGAACGGCAGCAGGGTGGATTGGCTCGCCAAGCTGGCTCTCAACCCGTGGGCAGGCCTACACGGGGGCCTGGCCTCACACCGACTGTCATCGCGGCGCATGGGATGTCGCCTTTTGGCAGATTTTGTTGCGAAAGTCGTTGTTGCGGAGCAGCCAGGCCACCCCCCTCAGAAGCAAGGCCTTGATTATTGCCCGCTGCTCTTGGGAGCGGCGGCTTTGACGCGCAACTGGCACTGACGCCTTCAACTCAACGCTACCCGCACTCAAGCTACA
>JBKPBY010000211.1:0-8345 GCA_046727075.1 bacterium
CCTGACGCTTATCCCGGTTGGGATGCATTCGGAAACTGACATCGACACCCAGATCGCCGCGATCGAAAACTTTATCACGAAAAAGGTGAATGCGATCGTTGTGGCACCGGCGGACTCTCGCGCCCTGGTACCCCCGCTCGCACGTGCGATAAAGGCCGGTATCGTGGTTATCAATATCGACGTTGCACTGGACGAGGCAGCAAAAAAGCAGGCGGGCGTCTCACTCGCGTTTGTGGGTCCCGATAATCGCGCAGGGGCGAAGATGTCCGGTGGCGTACTGGCCAAGGCGCTCGGGCCCGGTGGAAAAGTCGTCATCCTGGAGGGTAATCCCGGCGCCGATAACGCCATACAACGCAAGCTCGGATTCGACGACGCAGTCAAGGAAGGAAAGCTCCACCTGCTCGACTCCCGCACCGCGCATTGGGAGACCGAGGAAGCCAATAGCGTCTTTTCGACCATGCTGACAGCTCATCCCGACATTCAGGGAGTCATGGCAGCAAACGACTCGATGGCGCTCGGCGTCGTGAAGGCAATTGACGCAGCGGGCAAATCCGGACAGATCAAGGTGGTCGGCTTCGATAACATTCCTGCAGTTCAGCCACTCCTCAAAGAGGGCAAGATGATTGCCACGATCGACCAGTTCGGGAGCCAGATGGCAGCCAACGGAACAGATTACGCGATGAAGGCCCTCAAGGGTGAGAAACTTAAGGGTTGGATCAAGACCCCGATCAAGCTTGTGACAGCGAGTGGATTCTGAGCCACAAAGCGGCGGCGGGCGGTTCCGGCCGCCGCTGCTTGAGTTAAAGGCGCTGACCAAGCGCTTTCCCGGCGTAACCGCGCTGGACTCGGTGGATTTTGTTGTAGCTCAGGATGAGATCCATGCGCTGGTTGGCGAGAACGGCGCCGGTAAGTCGACCCTAATCAAGGTACTCTCCGGGACTTATGCGGCCGATGCAGGGCAGATGGAATTTTGTGGCACGGCATACCGGCCGAAATCGCCGCTGGATGCCTTGCAGGCTGGAATCCGGGTTGTTTACCAAGAGTTCAACCTCCTCCCCTACCTTTCCGTAGCGGAAAACTTGCTCTTTGACAGGCTGCCACGGCGTCATGGCGTATTGCTAGATTACAGGTCTCTCTACGAACGGTCCGCGGGCCTGCTCAAACAAGTCGGGCTCGATGTGGATCCGCGTACGCGGGTCGAGCGCCTGGGCGTCGCGCAGCGCCAGTTGCTTGAGATCGGCAAGGCGTTATCGTCCGCCAGCAAGTTGCTCATCCTCGATGAGCCGACTGCCACCCTCACTCCACGCGAAATCGGGCGGCTCTTCAAAATCATCCGAGACGTGCGCGCCTCCGGGGTCTCGGTCATCTACGTCTCACACCATCTCAACGAGATTTTTGACCTATGCGATGCCGTCACCGTCCTTCGCAACGGGCGACATGTGGCGTCCCTCGCCGTCGCGGAGACGACTCCGCCGCAGATCGTTCGCCTGATGGTCGGCCGCCAGCTTGCCGAAGCGCTGGCGACGGACCGCACAGCCGCGCGAGCGTCCAAAGGGGCCGTGGCGCTTCGTGTCCAGGATCTACGCGTCCACGGCAGCCCGCACGGCTTATCTCTCGCCTTGCAGTATGGCGAAATCGTCGGGCTTGCGGGACTCGTAGGCTCCGGGCGCACCGAATTGCTCCGTGCGATCTTCGGCGCTGACCGGCCTGACAGCGGAGAAATCTATCGTGATGGCCGTCGCGTGTCCGTCGATAATCCCGGCGACGCTGTCCGGCACGGCATTTGTCTTTTGACCGAGAACCGGAAGGAGGAGGGACTGATACTACCCATGCCGGTGCGCACCAACCTGACGTTAACCGATTTCTCGCGGATTTCGCGGGCCGGACTGCTGCGCTCTGGGGCGGAAAAAAGCGTAACTCAAGATTTTGTCGGTAAACTCGATATGAGGATCGCATCCCTAGAGCAGCCGGCGCGAGACCTTTCCGGCGGTAACCAGCAAAAGCTGGTCATCGCCAAGTGGCTTTATCGGGATGCCGCCGTGCTTATGCTGGACGAGCCGACGCGTGGGATTGACGTCGGTGCCAAGGCCGAAATTCATCATCTTCTTCGGCGGCTCGCTGCCCAGAGAAAGGCGATATTGTTTGTGTCCTCGGAGATTCCCGAGCTCGTAGCCATGTGCGACCGGATCCTCGTACTTTGGCGCGGGCAATTCGCAGGCGAGGTCCACCGCCTTGAGTTTGACGAGGAGCAAATCCTGTCCCTTGCCTGGGGCGGGGGCGCGGAAAACGCGGGAGAACTCAAACCCTGAGATGAACGCCGATGATCAACACCTCCGGTCCGGTAGAACGGCCGGGCCAGGCACGGACATTGGCCGCGCTGAACCCGGCAGGTTCACGCTGGTCCAGCGTGTGCTTCGTGAAGCCGGGATCGGGGTCGCTCTTCTCGTGATGGTCGCCGTGTTCTCGGCCTTTGCTCCGCACTTCACCGACGAATCAAATATCACCAATATTCTCACTCAGGTGACGATTAACCTGATTATGGCGACCGGCATGACATTCGTTATTCTGATCGGCGGGATCGATCTTTCGGTCGGCTCGGTGCTGGCGTTCGCCGCGATGGTGGCCGGTCTCGTGCTGAAAAACGAAGCTCTGCCCGTTCCCGTCGCGATTGCCCTCTCCGTGCTCACCAGTATTGCGGTCGGCATGGCCTGCGGCTTCGTGAATGGATTCATCGCCAGCTTCTGGGGTGTGCCATCCTTCATCGTGACGCTCGGCATGCTGAATATTGCGCGCGGCGCAGCGCTTGAGGTGACAAACGCCCGGACGCTCTTTGAATTTCCCAACCAGTTCAATGATTTCGGTACTGCAACCGTGCTTGGCGCCCCGGCTATCTTTCTCGTCGCCCTGGTGCTTGTCGTGCTCGGCTGGGCGGTATTGACCCGGACGGTTTTTGGCCGCCTTATCTACGCCATTGGCAACAACGAGGAAGCGGTGCGTCTGTCCGGTCATAACACCTTTTTCTACAAGGTCGCCGCCTTCGTGATTTCGGGACTCACCGTCGGGATCGGTGCCATCGTCTATATGGCAAGGCTCACGATCGCCAGCCCGATCCTCGGCAGCGGTTTCGAGCTCAACGCTATCGCAGCTGTGATTATCGGCGGCACCAGTCTGAGCGGCGGACGCGGCTCACTGATTGGCACCTTCCTCGGCGCGTGCCTCATTGGGGTACTCGCGGATGGCCTGATCCTGATGGGTGTCGGGGATTTCGTACGGCAAATGATCACGGGCAGCGTTATCATCTTGGCTGTAATTCTTGACTCCTATCGAGCGAAGCTCGCAAGCGGCGAAAGCCGCTAGCGAATAGCAAATAGTGTGCGCCTGCGCACCAGAAAAGCCTGTTTCTCCGGCAACTCGGGTAGGGCGAGAATTTATTCGAGCCGGTTTCCACAACGATCGCGCTTTGCAGAAGAGGACGACTGGAAACGTCGGCGGACACAGCCGTCACGGCTGCTGTCTTAGACCACGAAGGCGGCGATCCGGCCACTGCCGGACCGCCCTCAGAGTTATAGTCGCAATGAATCGCGGCCTTATCGGAGCCCACCGCCAACTATAAGCACCTCACCAGTTAGCCAGCGAGATTTGTCTGACGCCAAAAAGACTGCGACATCGGCAATGTCGTCAGGCTGGCCGACGCGACCCAGCGGTGTCTGTGAAACAAGCGCCTTTTCCAGATCAGAGCCAATGTAGCCACCGCTAAGGGTACCTTCGGTTTCGACCATGCCGGGATTCAGGCTGTTGACCCGAATTTTCCTCGGTCCGAGTTCCCTAGCCAGGACACCCGTGATGGCGTCTAGAGCCCCTTTGGTGCCGGTATAAACCGCGCTGTTCGGAGGCGTTATTCGGGAGACGCCCGAACCGACGTTGATGATGCTGCCACCCTCGCCGAGGTATTTCACGGCCGCTCGTGTAGTGAGGAGGGGACCAAGTACATTAATGTTGAAATGCCGGTGGAAATGTTCTTCGGTGATGCCTTCAATTGGACTGAGTTCGTAAACGCCGGCATTATTCACCAGAATGTCGAGACGTCCGAAAGCTTTGACGGCAGCGTCAATGACGGCCTGGGCTTCTGCCGCTTTAGAGACATCACCGCCAACCGCAATAGCCTTGCCGCCGGCTTTGCCGATTGCTGCTACAACCGTCTCGGCGCCCTCTTTACTAGAGGCGTAGTTTACGATTACTGACGCGCCTTCCGCGGCCAAGGCTTTGGCAATAGCGGCTCCGATGCCTTTGGATGCGCCGGTCACGACTGCGACTTTACCTGTTAGTTTGCTCATATCAGTTGATGTTTGGAATGAATATCAGAAAGCGAATACTTCAGTAGTACAGAATAAACGAACTATTGTTCGCAGTTTACGGACTATTGAACAAATGTCAAGCCGAGCTTATGCTAAGCAGTATGAGGCCGCTTTTTCACCCTTCAATCGAGGATGTTACGGTCGAAGGTATTCTTTACACCCTGGCTGACCCGATCCGCGTCGCGATCTATACCGATCTTGTCAGTTCCGACTGCTCCTACAATTGCTCCACCTTCTTGAACGTCGGAGAAAAGAAAATACCGAAATCAACCCTCTCACAGCATTTCAAAGCCCTCAGAGAGGCGGGCCTGATACGAGGCGAACGAAGAGGAGTCGAAATGCAAAACACATCGCGATGCCCGGAAATCGAAACCCGTTTTCCCGGATTAATTCCCGCAATCGTCAACGCGTACCGGGTCCAATCGGAATCTCAGCGACAGGGGGTCACCAGAAGAAAACGGAAGTCAGCGGCATCGACGAAAGCTCCAGTGCGCGGCTCGCGTTGAGATGCTCTGTCAGGAGAGGCGCACATTCCAGCGTACGCGCTGGTGATACCCCAAAGCCCGAAATGCGCTCCGTGAGGAGCGCCCATATGAAAGCCGCAGGGCTTCTATGAAGCGCTGCGGCTCACGTCGGTCACCACGTCGTGGCAGTTTTGCCGTGCCCGAACGACTCGATTTGCATCCTTTTTTCCTAATATCATGATAGCGGACGCCCTCCTCAAACGCGCCTATAAACGATTTTAGAGCGTCGGATTATTAGCTCGCTGGCAAAAAATCGCTCCCGAGATACCAGATCCGAGCAAAATCAGCGACATTTGCAACGATGCTCTCCATGGCGAGTATCCTAACCATGATAAGTTGCTATATCCTAATTATCAGCATCTTAGAATATAATTTACGTACTCTGCGTAACCATCTCGGCACCGCAAAGATCTGAATCAGAAGGTCGCAAAGACCACAACGCGGCGAATCCGCAACCAAAGCTGGAGGAGCACCGTGGGCTCCGATTAAAAGGGATCACAAAACTCTTTTCGAGAATGGAGAACCAGTCCGTCAAGAAAAGGAACCGCAGATTCCGC
Organism: bacterium; assembly: GCA_046727075.1. Lineage (GTDB taxonomy): Bacteria > Verrucomicrobiota > Verrucomicrobiia > Chthoniobacterales > JAFAMB01 > JBKPBY01. The sequence goes on from JBKPBY010000211.1 coordinate 5,437, forward strand.
AGATTGCGCAGATTTATTAAATTCTCAGAGGGGTTGCTCGCAACGGCTGGGTCGCGTTCTCAAAGTGCTCAACGGTTTCGCCCGGTCAGGACTGAAACAACTAGACCTAAAAAATCTGTGTAATCTGCGTAATCTGCGGTTCCGTTTTTTCCCGCCCACTTCGTCGACAAAATCATCGATCTTCCAGGGTAGTAGTACAACGCGGCTAAGCCGCAACCACAGCAGGAACTTCAGAGCGAGCATCGGCTGTTACGTCACGCAGAGGACTGCATTTTAGTGAACGGGCCATCCGTTTTTACCCCAGATCGGTCGGGTTTGTTCAAGAGAGAGTCTCTGCAACATAACAACGGTCCTCCACGTTTCCTTAGCATTAATAAGGCAGGCTTTTGCCAAGAACCGGAATGCTTCGTCGGTTTGGCTTTGTTCAAAGGAATCCGATCTAAAAGCCCCGGTAAGTAGCCTGCCGGCGATAGCTCGTTTCTCGAGCGGCTCGCGCAGTTCAGGAAGAGTGGTTGCCGGACAGGCGCAACTGGTGCGCGCAATGATCCGTATGGCCTCTAAAAGTTGCAACGGGCACTGGAAACGCCCCTGCGGGGATCTTTCTCCAGCAGCATTCTCAAGATAGCAACGATCGGTTGCGGAACATCGCCCAGCTGTTCCAGCGGTAAGGGGGAGTGAAGGTGCTGATAAAGCACTTCGGCGGGTGTGCCGCGGAAAAGAGGATTGCCAGTCAACATCATCCAGAGTGTCGCCCCGAGCGAGCATCGGCTGTTACTTCACGCAGAGGACGCGGAGAAACGCTGAGAAAACAATCCAAATCGAAGATTCTGCGTTACTCAGCGACCTCCGCGCGAAAAGATCTTCGCGAAATTGTTCGAAGCTGCATGTCAGCAGTGCAAAGAATCAAAAAAGAAAAAGAAGAGCTTCTCTGGTTTTTCGCGACGACCTTCTGTTCGACTTTTTTTGGCCTTCCTGCACTGAGTCGCTTCTTTCGTTCAGGCCACGGCGTCGTGCCAATAGAGCTTTGCAGCAGCCAGCGCGTCACAAAGCCAATGAATCTCTTCATCAATGGCCGTCGGATCTGAGAGGGTGCTGGCTACCTCGCGGCGGAGCGCAAGCGCATAGTGCTGCCGCAACCGATGAATCAAGGTGTTTACCGATGCTTCGCTGATTCCAAGCGATGCTGCCGCCTCAGGATAGGTCGCCGCATCACCGGAGCCGCCGCTGGGCAGGAATTCCTTCAGCGTCTCGAAAATCCTTTGTTTGCCGCGAGCGACGTACTGCGCTCGAACATTGGCCATGGCTCTATTCAGCAAGGTCACTGCCCAACGCGCATCAAACAACTGTTCCACAGTCAGGGCTCGGTCATCGGCCGGCTCAAACAGGTAACGGCGTTCTGGGGCCTGAGCGTCCAACGAAACAAACGTGCAGAGTCCGCCCCGTTTCACGGTGCGCTCCCGGCGCTGTTCGGTACGGAGGAAGTTCTGGAGCGAGGCCAGCAAGAAGGACCGAAATCGCCCTTTCCCAGGGTCGACCTGGGCTAAGCAGCGGTGCTCGAGCAAATGAAGGAAAAAGCTCTGAATCAAATCGTCCGTGTCGTCGGGATTGTATCCGCAACGACGCACATGGGCGTAGAAGGGGGTACCGGTAGTTTTGATAGAGCTCAGCCAAAGCCGCCTGACCTGAGGAGGTCTGTTCCTGGGCCGCCGCTAGAACGACACTCCAGTGCGTCGAGCGGAAGCTCGTTGGGCCGAAATCGACAAGGCTGCTTTTCGAATGCACTGGAGGCCCTCACCCTGCCGTGAAACGGTAGGAAGGGAATGATGCTTTCGTGTTATCAATGAGCAGCGTTGGCGTGAACTTCTATTTCCCACAATCGTGTCGATATGGTCGCTGTGAGTGACGCCCTGACGCATGCTTCGACTGATAGTCGTAGGTGAGAGCGATTAGATAACGCGGAAGGGGATAAGTACTCACCCTGTATAGCTCGACGCGCACGTCCTATAACGGAGCGAACTTCACCGTTTCTTCCTGGTGTCCGTCGGAGATGACCACCTCCGAAAGCTGCGGATTGATGTCCGAGTGGACTTCGACGAGGCGAAGATGATCGCTATTAGGTTCGGCCGTTATTCGTTCCACCTTCTTCGATTCGGTGTCCTGCACTAGCGCGACTTCTTTTCCACCCTCTTTGAACCAGCTCAGAAGAATACGTTTAGGCAAACTTTCATTACGCTGACCAGGCGATGCGGAGGCGACGCCCGGTAGATTACGAGCAGTATCCGACGGAGCCGCGCCGGGTTGGGGTGATGGCGCACCGGGGGTCTTTACCTCGGGCCGGAACTCCTGGTTTTGTCCAGGTTGAGGAAGGTTTTGCGAATACGCGCCCCGGCTTGGCCAACTACTTGGCGGGAAACCGGTCGAGACGCGGTGCTCGGACGCCCCAAGCGCGAGCCCTGTCAGCAAGCCGGAATAAAACTGGTTCTCCGATTGACGATCGCTCGGCTGCCGGCTTTCGCTCTGAGACCGGTTTTCGCTCTGAGACCAGTTTTCGCTCTGTGGTATTGCAACCTTGTAGTCGTTGTTGGGATCCTGCAACGTGTAATCGTTTGGATTGTCGTAATAGTTCCAATATGGGGGCCAATCCCAGTAGTTCCAAAAAGGCCAGCCAAGCGCGACGACCAAAGGAGTGACGAAAAACGCGCGCTCGCGGTCCCGAAACCGGTCCCGGAAGTGCCCGTGCCGAGAACCGTTTTCGGTAAATCCGTCTCGATCGTGAAAACGCATGAATCCGGACGCGAACTGTGACCGGGCGCCTGCGAGCGAAGCTGGCGTTCGGGCGAACCCGTTCACTCCGGGTTGGTGGATCGCCGCGGCGGGGCGGATGATTCGACCGATTGCAGGACTACGAG
>JBKPBY010000212.1:0-8112 GCA_046727075.1 bacterium
GCGCGACGGTTTCTCTCGTCGTTCTTTTTCTGTCGGCTTGCTCGACGCCGACGCTTGTGGAAATCGCTCGGACACGGCAGGCGACTCCCGCGGGTCGCAAAGCAAGCCAGAACATTAGAGATGACGTTCGAATCAAATACGGTATGGCGCCAACATCTGTCGGGACTTCATCCGGCGAGAGGGGAAGCCCAAATCCGCATGGCGGCGGATCAGATACTCCGCCGGTCATCCCGGAGCAGCTTCGTCCGCGAAATGCACGGCTAGAAAATGCTTTCAAATTCCTGAGCCCAGATGATGCAAAGAAGCGCCTTCAAGATAAAGGCAAGTTTCCACCAGAGGGAGTGACGCCCAAGGAATACCTTGCCAAGGTTCTTCTCGCGGACGCTGATCTTCCCCTGCTGGAAAATCATACTGCCGTAGATTCTCTCGCCTTCTACCGCCGCCACGCGGTCGACGAAACTGCTACCGCTAAGGTCGAGAAAGCTTTCAGGGACTATAGAATCCCTCCCTTCGTTGAACCTGAAGCCTGAGGATAAAACAAATGGTCCTAGAAGAAGACCCGAATGCGGATTTGAGTCGCCTTGCTGCGTTTATTAACGAAAACGAGATAGCCACCCGCTTATTTTTAGGAGTAGAAGCCAGTACCCAGGATCCAAAGAGCAAGAATGAATTTACATTTAGCGAAGGCGAACCCGCCGTCTCACGGCCTAAAGTGCAGGCCCAACGGATCGCCCCGGCAGACAGTGGCGCCGCAATTCGCGGGATTATCTGCACTGGGATTGTAAATCTCACAGCCGGTCCCATGCGCGTCGCCGTATACCGAGCAGCGGGTGTCGCGGTACGTTTAGGAGGTCAGGACGCTTTGTCGAAGCTGTTGGCCAGAGCAAAGGCCGATGTGGGTGTCCTGTCTACGGCGGACGACTTTGGGACCGATCACGGCAACCTCGGGTGCGCCGATGCGGTGACTCGCATCCTGCATGATGAGCTTGGATTTTCCCTTCCGAAGACACTTAGTACCGATGAGTTGTACGATGAGCTTCGATTTGGCGGATGGACGGAGGTCGAGCTGCGAACACCCGGCGCGGTTATCGTTAGCCCCAGCTCTCCTGTTATGCACGGACATACTGGCATCGTTGGCGAGGATGAGGTGATCTATAGCAACTCCAGCGCTACTGGGCTCTGGGCACAAAATTGGACCGTTGATCGTTGGGTGAATTACTATGTTCGATGTGGCTCCTATGCGTTTGCGCCGCCGGCGCAGGCCGTTCAAAGCGCCCCAATCGAGGGACCAACAGGCTTTTCGCCTCTCGGAGCCGAGGCGCCGATTAAAGGAATATTCTCCATTAGTCCGACTCAGATGCGGTCTTTATGCACAGGTCGCTTCGGTCCATACGATACATATGTTGATGCAATAGTAGAAGATGGTCTTAAGTACGGGATTAACCCGCTTTTCGTGTTAGCCGACTTCGCCAATCAGGGCGTCAGTATGGCGTATCGCAATCCGTGGGGTATAAGCACAGACAATTATCGTTACGGACCGGGAGGTGAGCAGCTAGGCAGGCCAAATAGCCGCATAAAAAACGGTCCGCGCAGTTTTTCCGAGGACGAATGGCGCGTCGCTTTTGACCGCCAATTTGATATCGTGTCCGGTCCCAAGTACGCTAAGGCTAAAACTGTAGCAGAGTGGGCGACGATTGATGCACCGGCTGGAGCGGAAAACGACGTTAACGGCACTAACGCTCAAGAAGCCGCTGACGTTGGTGCGCTGTATAACCAGCTAGTAGCGAAGCTCAGATCAATCGTCGCTTGACACTTAACTGGCCGATTGCGGCCGGGAGTTATTAACCCATCACCTAACCGGCGGTTTTGACCAAGGGCATCGCGAGGTTGCTACCACGGTCGCTGACGATGCGTCCGTTTTCACCGGCGCTTGCCCCGACGATTCTCAAGCTCGGTCTGCTTGCCGTGCGCCCCCTTGCGTGCACGCAGAACAGTTCGCGCAACTCATGCGCGAAGAATCAGCACGCGCCCAATCCGGTAGTCGCTCCGCATACGCGCGGCTTTGACCAGCATCGAGCACGCTGAGAGCGAACCAAGGTCGATGCGGACATCATGATAGGTAAGCCGTACCTTAATGGTACTCGAATTCCGGTATTTGTGCTCTTGCAGAAAATGGCGGCCGGAGAGATCCAGCCCGCTTGGCGGCTGCTATGAAATTTACCGTCGCCGTCGAATGCTTCGACTTCCGATAGGCGACGCCCACAATGAGGGGTGGAGGCGAAGGACGAAGGGGGCGAATCTTTAGTCGCGGCCCGGCGAAACACTCGAGGGCCTGTGGGGCCATAATTTACAGCGGCAAGTCTTCCACCGTCGCGCGCGCGAATCTCTACGATCCGATCAGCAACACTTGGGTAGGTACCGGACCGCTGAATCAAGCTCGGTCAGCTCATACGCTAATACGGCTTCTGAATGGGCAAGCTCTGGCAGCCGGTGGTTTTAGCAAGAACTCGACAGGAAGCACCTTTCTGACAAGTGCTGAGCTGTACACGCCATAACTCGCTCTCCACAGGTTATTGCGTGCTCGCCGCGGTCGTCGGAAGCAGTTGGCGCTTGCTGAAGATCGACATGCGAACTCTCCAGGTATTGCCCTCTCGGACGTTTATCGATGTAAAATAACCCTCGACTTGGTGAGGGCCACAATCCTCGCCTTGAAGGAAAAACGTACCGCTCCATTCTCCGTTTTCCCAGATGGTGTTGCCATCGGTGCCTATGCGACGAACAGAAGTCGGGTCGTCCTTAGTATCATGTCTAACATAACGCACTTCCTGGAACTGCTCCGCGTAATATTTTTCGATAGCCCGGCGACCGTAAACCGGTCCTGAGTCATTCACCAGAACCGCGTCTTCAGTGTAACAAGCGGCCATGGCAGACGCATCGCCCTTGAGAAATGCGTCATCAAACTCCTTACTAACCGTATGCAGTTGCTGAACAATCTGTGGGTCGACGCCCAGGTCTTTTTCTTGGCCAGAGACCGGCAAACCAAAACTGATGACCAATCCTATAAGACCGATTAGAGAGATCTTCATTTTTCCCTGGTGTCTCATATGATTTGTCGCTGAGGGATCTAACCAGTGTTACAGATTTGACTTGAAGCAGGGCGCCAGTACCGACACGGCCTCATCGACATACTTCGGTACATCGTACACCTGCATGTGGTTCCAACCTTCTACGACATGGAAGTTCTTCTTGGTGCTTGCGGCGCGCTTATACAAATCGTCGCTCATCCATTTGCTTCCCCGGCGGAACGACCTGGAACTCAATTCCATATTGAGCCGCGAGTCCAGCAAGAACCGGAAATTCGGGCTCTCCCTTTTTGAATTCTTCGGCGCAAGCCGCAAAGAAACGATCAAAGCCACCAGGCACGCACAACACAACGACCGTTAGGCTCTGCTTTCCCAGCGCTCTTGGCCCGTGAGGAATTCCTTTCGGAAGATAGATAACGTCACCCATTCGCCCGCGAATCACTTCACTGCCGCGAGTTACCTCGATTTCGCCCGACTCAATCAGAAATGTTTCGTCGGTGGTACGATGCAGATGTGGCGGCGTCACGTTGCCGGCCGAAGCTAAAACCCGAAGTACGCGTTGCGGACTCGATACAAGCCGAGGACTTCGCCATCGAATCTGTCACCGCCGGGAGTTATTCCGCGCTGTCGCCAGTGCACAACAACTTCATCCTCGTTAGCGGCAACAACACGTGGATCCATCTTACGCTCCGCTTCAGTAGGTTGCAGCGGCGCCCAGATTTTACCCCAACTGGGTCGCCTCGGATCAGGTCCGGCTGTTTCACCGCCATAAGGTAACGAAGGCGGCCAGTAAATCTTAAACTCAGGATCGATAAGCGCGTAGAATTGCAGATCGTCCAGCCGCTCTACTGCATCAAAGGCCATTAGGACAACTTTAACATTTTCGTTTTCCTTCATAGGTTTACCAAAAGTACTCGCTCAATATTGTCAGGGAACGCCAACAAGGCGCAAAACCCACCGCCGAACGAAAACAGTTCCATATTACCCGTTCGGCGGTCGAACGCGCCGGGCCCGTTTATCCCATCCTTCGCTACGCAACCATTGCTCAAGGGTTTGGAGTCCAACCTCTGGATACCGACGACGAAGTTCTTTAATCTCCGCTTTAAAGCCTTGCTGATTGAGCCAACGGAACATCCGGTAGAACTCTTTACCCAGCACTACCCGGACCAGCGGCATTGGAAGCTGTTGAAACTTGACTGGCCTGCCGAGCACACGGCTAAACGTCTCGGCAGTTTCCGGATTGGTTAGCTCACTCCCTGCTATCTCCAGTTCCAGTCCAACGAATTCAGCGGGCTTCTCAAAAGCTAAGGCTACGAAGGCGCCAATATCGTCAGTCGCAATTGTCTGGTACGGTTTGTCGCCCCGGATGGGATCCATCAATTTGCCCTTCAGGATCCCGATCTCAACCTGGTCAATGTAGTAGTTCTCCATGAAAGCAACCGGCCTGAGCATCGTTGCCGGCAGGCCAAGTTTCCGAATGTGCTTTTCGATTTCCCATTTGCTCTCCCAGTGATCGATACCTGAGTTCCGTTCAGCTCCTCCAACCGAACTGTAAACAAAATGTTCTACTCCAGCTTTCTTTGCGGCCTCGGCAAGGTTTTTTCCCTGTTGCACCTCACGCTTCGCTCCGACCGCCCAGAAATCTTGGACACTAAAAACGCCGTAAACACCCCGGGTGGCACACTCGAGTGACGCCGGGTCTTCCAAGTCGCCTCGCACCAGCTCGACCCCTTGGCGAGCTAACCTTTCGGCAGCATAACTGCTGCATTGGCGAGTCAGCGCTCGCAGCCCCCATCCTTTGGGCAACATATGGCGAATGACGGCTCCGCCCTGGCGTCCGGTCGCGCCGGTTATGAGCACGGTCTTGTCAACATTCAGCACCGTTTTGGACTTTCCGTTAGGAAGTTAATTCAGCCATGGCGAGCGCTTCGGGCGCTTTACTCTGATGCTGTCAACCAAGCTAAGGCTTGGTCGCGGTCGTTGAATGCTTGAGTTAAGAACAGTTCGCCCTCTGACGATTGGTCTGCCGTCGGCGAAATCTGCGAATCCGGCGACAGGAGAAACGCAAATCGCTGCACCCCAGCGGCATTGTAGCGAATAGAGATGGTTCTCCGCCGCCATTCGCTCACCTCCTTGCCTGGGCGATGATAGAATTTACTTACGTCGATGAGAATTCTCGGCGCTCGATGGTCTTCGACATGTTTGGCAAATAGAGTCAGCTCAGTCTTGAAGTCCTCATCGGTCATCTCGGAGGTCGATTCCTTCCAATCGATGCTGATCACTCGTGCCTGCGAATCCCATAAAATTTGGAGATACTTGTCTTCGTGTAATAGCGCGGGCTTCATAGTTTTCTTGAGTGCTAGCCACTACTTTTTGCTGCTGGAGCTAACCTCAGGTGGCGATTTTCTTCAGGGCTTCCAGGATTTTCGGGTTTTCCGATTGAAGGCGCCCACTCATAGCGACGTTTTCCGGAGCGTGTTCGCGAAGGAACACTAAAGTATCACCGATGTGATAGGCTTCATCGATGGCGGAAGTCACCTTTTCCACCATCTTCTTCTTAGCGTCTGCGCGAATGCCCGGAGGGGCTTCAATAAAAACAACTGGCATCTTTTGATTCTCCTTTGGGTTTCTGATTTGGATTTGGCAGCTAAGCCACGCTCAGTCATTAGCAAACTGACTAGTACAGTATGCATACGATAAGGAACGGTTTAGCTAGAAGTTTCGTGAGCTATCCATTTATAAGTGCCTAAATCATAAGCACTTGCATATCAGAAATCAAGTACAAGCAAAAGTCTTAAGAGAGCCGTTGACTGGTCAAGGCGGACGCGTGAGATTGTACTAATAGGTACAATCTAAAATAGATCGATGAGCAGAACGTCCAGTAGGGGCGCAGAAGCGAGGCTCCGGATTATTCGAGCCGCGGCCGACCTGTTTCATAAACAGGGCGTTGGTGCTTCCAGCCCGGATCAGGTCATCGAGGCTTCAAGAACCGGGAAAGGCCAATTCTACCACTACTTCAAAAGCAAAGAGGGCTTGGTGCACGAAGTATTGCAGACTTACTTGGACGATATCGCTAAAGGTACTGCTCCCCTGAGCTATGAGATCAATTCCTGGGAAGATTTGGAACGTTGGTTTCTTTCGAATATCGAATTACAAAAAAGGTTTAGCATGACTCGCGGGTGTCCATTCGGAACAATCGGAAACGAAGTAACCGAAAATGACGAACTAATTCGCCAGGATCTCAGCCTTATCTTCGAAGTTGTAAAGAACAGACTAGCGACATTTTTCATCAAAGAGAAAGCTAAGGGGTTACTCGCTCCAGATGCCAAGGAAGAACAGATGGCTGATTTCTGTATAGCCACAATTCAGGGAGCAATGCTGCTGGGTAAGGTGAAGAGAAATAGCCAAACTGCCGAAACGACCGTGCGAGAGGCGTTGGCACACCTGAAGCACTACGCGGTTGCGCTCCAGAACCGTTCGCCGGCCTAGGGGAGGTTCCGCTAATTCTTAACGCGGATCATTGTGTCCTCTTGGTCTGCGGTTTGACTTAACATCGCCTTTGAGACGGAGATCGATTTCCCGGTCGTCCGGACCCAGCAGGCGAAAGCTGCTTAAGTCATCAGTAATAGGGGTGACCTGTGAAGCCCTTGCAGTGTTGAGGCGCCCAAGCCCTGGCGGAAATCGTCCGGAGACCCACTCCTCAAGTCGCCCCGCCTAACAACACAAGTTCGGATGAATCAAAAAAGTGGCTAAGAAATGAAGGATCTTAGCTTTACTGGTTATCAGCATACCCCGAACCCTCCTCGTCTAACTGCTCCTCGGTCCAAGACGGCGAATGGTTCTTATCCCTGAGCGGTTGATACGCGTTCAGATAAAATCAGGCCTCGCTTTCACTGCTGGGCATCATTTGATTTGAGTTTTGGCGATGCTTGCCAAGCGCCCAGAAGGAATGCAGCGGCGAAATCGACGAAAACCGAGTAGTTGAGCGGCGCCTTTACACCAAACGATACGATCATCGCGCCAGCGAAGAGAGCGAAAAGCGCGGCGCTCGCGAAGGCGACGGGACGCCGGAATATGCCAAGAATGAGGCTGATCCCTAACAGCGCTTCTGCGGCGGTGGCGATAATCGCTAGCGCCGGCGCGAGAGCACTAGGCAAAAAACTGTTTACCTTTGCGGTGTAGGCAACGAAGTGAGTCCAATCTCCCCAGGACACAGTAGCCGCCCCGGGCGGCCCCCAAATTCCAAACCTATCCGCCACGGCGGAAAGTAAGGTTACACCTAAAGCCAGGCGCAGTAGCAGCGGAGCAATCCTATTTGCTATAGATAATCCGCTAGAAGCATCGGAGTGAGTATTCATGGACGGTGTTAGTTGCGATCGAGTGATATGGTGTGGGTTTCAGGGATCTTCTTCTTTTTTGCGTTTCTTTGGGCTCTCTTGGCTATTTCTGCTACTCTGCGGCGACGTGCGCGCCCTTTGCCGCGACCGAGGGTTTCATTAGGAGGACGAGAAAGGCGAGCGCCACCCCAACCACGGCGAAGACAAAGAATGTGTCGAAATAGGCGAGCGCAGAGGATTGTTGCTGGCGCACGTCTTCGAGTGATTGCAGCGCCATCCGCCGGGCGGCACCGGGATCGCCGGTGAGCTGGAGAAAGATAGCCTGGGTCTGCTCGAGAAAGGATTTCACGGCCGGATTCAGCTTGTCGAGATTTTCACCGAGGTGCAGGGTGTGTAGTTGGTCGCGGCGCTCGTGAATGGTTTGCGCGATGGAGGTTCCGACGCTGCCGCCCTCGTTGCGCAGCAAGGCGAGGAGACCGACCGCCGCGCCACGCAGTTCGGGCGGTATGTAGAGAAACGCGGCGACATTAAGCGGGGCGAAGATCATCGATAGCCCGCCGATGACCACGCAGCGCGGCCAGACGACTTGCCACGCGCTGATGTCGAGGTTCATCTGCGACATCCAGTAGTTTCCAATGGCCATGATGATCAACCCCGCGGCCATGAGCCAGCGCGCATCGACGCCACGCGAG
>JBKPBY010000213.1:0-13742 GCA_046727075.1 bacterium
CGAAGAATTGGCACTGGTGCCCACACCACCGGCGACCGAAACGCACCGCCCGATCCCGCATCACGAAATTGTGGGGGCTTTGATCGAAACCCTCGGATTTCGTCACATCGGCGTTGTACACGATGAATATGCGGTATCGCCGGACGGCATGAAGATGTTCGGCGCGCTCGACCTCGCAACTGAGATGGCCGGTTGCCGTTTTTCCATCGGTCTTCGAAATTCCCATGACAAGAGCATGCGTCTCGCGATGACCTGTGGGTATCGCGTGTTCGTCTGCTCCAACATGGCTTTTAGCGGGGATTTCACGCCTGTAACAATGTTGCAATAATCGAACCCACAACGAGGGCGAAGTCGTTTGGGACGAAAGAATGCCCAAGAAGGCACCGAACCGCAGGTCGTTCCTGACGCCAGCTATTCTCTGCCCATGTTTTCCAACGCCAATGCGTCCACTGACTATCTAGACCGAGTTCCGCGGCAGGGTGATCCCGAAGGAGTCAGAATCCGAGCCCCGGGTGTTCCGGGTTACGCGGAAGATAATCTTAATAACCTCGGTGTCGATGTCGATCCGCTGCACGAGCGTCCGGATGAATTCTCGTTTTCGTTGCCAGTCTGCGCCCGCTAATTCCGGGCCAACGGCAGCGGCTAGATCACGAAGCCGGCGTGTTGCAAGTCGAATGCGTTCCAGTTGATCGACGTCGCCTGCACCCGCTTTAATTTTGGCATCAAGATCAGCGATTCGCGTTTTGGTTCGATCCATCCGCGACGTGAATTGGTCTTTTTCGATCAAACCTTCGGTGAAGCTGTCGATCAGCCTTTTCATAGCGTGCTGTATCTTGGTTCTTTGCGATCTAAGAATCTCGAGAGTGCCTAACAACGTCCCGGCAGTGCTACGTTCCGGATGCTCCAGTTGGATCCTCTCAGGGTTCATGAGAAGACTCGAAACTTCGCGCCAGACCGTCGTCTCCAGATATGTGCCCTGAAGTTGCGAGTTGCTGCAAATTCGCTCTCCACCAAACCGGTAGGCGTCGGATCCACCGCAACGGTAGTAGATAAAGTCTTTCATTCGGCGGCCGGCGCCTAGTTGGCGAATCGTCTTGCCGTAATATGCATATCCGCACCTAGCGCAGCAAGTGAGTCCCTGGAGGAGATAGCCGGGCCTGCGGCGACCCTGACGAGCTCGGCTCCGGTTCTCCTCCAATTGCGCATGGGCTGCGCGAAACAGCGTTGCATCAACCAAGGCGGGAACTTGAACAAAAACCCATTCTTTTTGGTCGGTTGGCGTTGGCGCGTTGCTTCGCCGAGATTCCAATGGCCGCCCGCGGGCTGCCCGCAGTCGGGCGTTCTTTCCTCGCGGCATCATGTGTGTCTTTCCGTATGCCGCTTGGCCCTGATACGCGGGGTTCTGGAGAACGTGCCACACAGCCTCACGAGACCAGATTCGCTTACCGGTGGCGGTCGGTGTACCGGCCTTCTGAAGGCGACGACAGACTTCTGCAAGGCTGCAGCGGTCTCGGCCGATCCACGAAAAGATCTGCTGAACTACCCGTGCGTGCTCGGCCACCGGCTCAAATCGCGCTTGACCACCGCCTTCACTGACGGTCACATAGCGATATCCGAACGGCGCGCCGGACATCACGTTACGCGACCCACTCTGAGCAGCATGCTTTTTCCCGCGCCGACTCCGCTCCATGATCTTGGCTCGCTCATATTCGGCAACGATGCCTTGCACCTGCAGCAGCAAATCATCTTCCGGACTCTTGCCGAGTGGTCGATTTAGAAAGACGACTTCGATCCCTCGTCGCTGCCACTCGTCGAGAAGCAGGACCTGGTAGGCGTGGTTGCGTGCCAGTCGATCCGGTGAGTGGACATAGATCCGGTCGATAGCGCCAACGTTAACAAGATCGCGCAGCCGATCCAAGGCTGGGCGAATGAGAGTGGCGCCGCTATACCCCTCATCGACAAATTGTCGCTCTGGGGATACGGGTGTGCCGTCATTGCTAGCGCGCTCGCTGAGTGCGGCAATCTGGCTTTCGATGGTGTGCGCGGCCGCCTGCTGTTCGCCGGAGACACGCGCGTAGAACGCAGCTCGAATCGTGGTCATAGAAGCCTCCGCTAGGAAGCTGAGAGAGCGGCGTGGCTGTGATCAAGCGCGAGATTTGTGTTGGAAATGAACTTAACTTGAAAGGAGAATCAAATGTCAGAAACAAGCACGCTTATTTCATGCATGGGCAAAATCACTCGGGCGGAACTGGCTAGTCTGCCAACCCCGCCTGCAACAGCAACCCATATCCCAATCTCCCATTCAGCAGTTGTGGAGACCCTAGTCGAAACCCTGAGCCACCGCCATATCGGTGTGATCGACGAGGAGTTTGCAGTGTCGAGCGATGCGATGGAGATGTTCGGCGTTCTCGACCTGGAAACCAGTTTCGAGGGATGCCGATTTGCAATTGGGATTCGGAACGCGAACAACAAGCGATTTCGGCTGGCATGCACGGTCGGACTGCGAGTATTCGTCTGCCACAACCTCGCGTTCCGAGGCGACTACACTCCCGTCTTGCCGAAACACTCGAAGCGCTTCTCGCTTGAAGACGCGCTTTCGATCGGGGTGGACCGAATGCAACGGAACTTTGATCCGATGCGGCAGCAGGTCGAACGCTGGCGAGCACAGCAGCTCTCAGCAGAGGCGGCAAAGCTGACGATCTACCAGGCATTCATCGAAGGCGATCTCGATGTCCCGAAACACCTCGCTCGAAGAGTGCATCAACTCTATTTTAATCCTCAGCATCAGGAGTTCGAACCTCGAACGACGTGGAGCCTGTCAAACGCGTTCACCTCTGCATTCAAGGAACTGGACCCGATTCCCCAATTTAAAGCCACAGCCAAGCTGGGTGGGTTCCTGGAGGAGAAGTTCTCCGGGGCGTTCTAGCTTAGGGGGCGGTATCGGCCGACTGCTCCTTCCTTAACCCATTTCCATCGGGCAAGAAAACCCAAGAATGGTGCGGTGGAGAAGTAAGTGTTAGAGCAAACACACGGTTGACGGATTGAATGCGCAGCCAGCTTGACTTCACCACTTGATCAGCAACTTCTCAGACGGCCAGTCTTCAGATCATTTCCAGGACAAGAAGATTCCAGTTTTATGAATCGCTTGTGACTCAGTGCCACCCTGGTATCGGGATGGTAGTGCTCATTCAGTAAGTCGTTTGCCTCAAGCTCCCTCGACAGGAGAAGGAGAATCTTATCGGCGAGGGCATCTGCTTCCTTCTTGTATCCATATCACCACTGCCGGCAAAAACGAACAATTCCGCTTTGTACATTAACGAACGCTATCCCTGGTCAGACACCGCGGCCATGCGGGATTAGCTGTAGATTCCGTCGATAGTTCGACGGAGGCGTTGGGATCGAGTCCGAATGATTTGGAGAAGGGCGTCGGCGCGAACGGGCAGAAACCGGGCGCAAATTCTCAATATTAGTTGGCGGCGCGACGGTAACTTCATGACGGAATCCTTTGCAACCTCTAGGCAGCGCGCAGGTAACGACCATCTGCCTTAGACAGCAGATCCATCATTTCGCCTAGAGTCGCAATATCGCACTCTAGCACTGCGTTGAGACTTTCCAGCCTGTCGTGTACAGATTTTGTGGGATTGAAGAGCTTGAATTGGATGCCGCGGCTGCGCGCCCAGCGTCCGAGGAAGGCGAGTATGCCCAAGCCGCTGCCATCAATCGCCCTTGCTTCCGAGAGATCAATCACAATGATTCGCGCGTCGCCGTGCGAGGTGACCATATCCCTTAGCCTGAAAGCGTCGCTCCCAACGACTCTGCCGGCGCACTCAACGACTGTCATTTCACTTATTTTGTCGATATACAGATGCATGAGTTCCTCCCAATGCATATTCCGAGCAGCAAGCGCCATGCCATCAGCTTGTAGGGTGTAGTTGGGCCGCCTTCCCGTCCGCCCCGCGGCCCCAGGAATTTTCGGGAGGTGACCCGAGAAAATCTGCGCTACAGAAAATGCTGTACGTCTCATGCTAGAGGATGTTCTCATACAGCCTCTGGATCAATATCTTGCGGCAATACGCCCGCACCGTTCGGGGCGAAACCAAGATCCCGAGCTTCACCACTAGTTCTGCTACGATGCGCTCCTCGCCCCAGGTCGGGTTCTCCTGCACCAGGCGCACAATCAGCTGGCGAAGATTTACCACCGCCAAAACAGCTTGAAACCTTGGCGATGCGAGCCGACTAGGGTTTCGGGTTGACGATCATCAATGCCCGCTCTCCTGTTAAATAGTCGAGACCATAGCACCAAGGAGAACCACTTCGCGCCGGTGAGCTTGCGAGGCCGAACCCGGTGTTCCTGGTAGAACGCCAACTGTTTGCGCAGGAACAGCACCCCGCCAGTCAATTGCGCCCGTCACGAGACCGCCAACCACAGAAACTGAATTACCTGGGCGGGTGCAACGTCTGTCGCTTCGCCGTAACGTCCAGACACTCTTCACCAAGTGCCGGCAATTGAAAGCACGGTCTAGCGCCATTTCGGCGTTTGCCCGCCGAGTCGCCAGCACATCCTGAGAAGACCGTCGGTCCGTATTTGCTATTCCGATTGTTCCCTGATCTGCGGATGTTGCATTTTCATTTCTGAGCTGGAGTGCACAGAATCGCTTTCCTCTGGGTGGCAAAATCTCAGCTAAGCTCCCGGGAATCCGATGCGCCGGTCTCGTGTCCGCGGCACACCATCAGGTTAATCCCAGCAGGTCGGCTTGGATTGCGTCGCAAGGATTCGAACTTCACCCAGAGAAACGACGCGCTCCAGTGTATAGACTCAGTCGCTTCACGCAGGTTCTTCAATGACTCGCATCGGTTTTACCGTAATCGATTCATCGTCCGATGCGTTATTCTGGCGAGGAACGCTACAATCATGATTATAGAGACGGATGCGTCGGATCGCGGCGGTGCAGAAACCCTCCGCCGGTACGAACTCGATGGCGCTTACGACGAGATGTTTCGCACCGCGGATCATCCGCGAAAACAATATCGCCTACTTCACAACCTGCTTTTGAGCCTGGGTCCGGGCGAGCTGCGACGCAGCAAACACGAGGCTGACCAATCGTTCTTCAACCAGGGGATCACTTTTACCGTCTACGGAAATGACAAAGGCACGGAGCGAATTTTTCCTCACGATCTGCTGCCCAGGATTATTACCGCGGCGGAATGGGAAAGGATCGAACGCGGACTCACTCAGCGGATCACGGCGCTGAATCTCTTCCTCAAAGATGTATATCATGAGGAAAAAATCATTGAAGACGGCGTCGTGCCCGGTAAGGTTGTTTACACCTGCAAACATTACCGCCGGGGAATGCGCGGCATCAAAGTGCCTCGCGACGTCTACATCACAGTGGTCGGTACAGATTTGATACGGAATCCAGAGGGGGACTTTGTGGTTTTGGAGGACAATCTCCGCGTCCCCAGTGGAGTCTCGTACATGCTCACCAGCCGCAGAGTGATGAAGCAAATATTCCCTGGGTTATTTCAAAAATGTCGGGTGCGGCCGATTGAGCAGTACAGCCAGGAACTTCTCTCGACCCTGCGATTCCTGGCGCCCGAAGGCCGCTCCGAGCCCACCGTCGTTTTACTGACTCCGGGTGCCTACAACTCCGCTTACTTCGAACATGCTTACCTGGCACGGAGGATGGGCATTGAACTCGTCGAGGGGCGAGATTTAGTGGTCCACGATAATGTCGTTTATATGCGAACCACCTTCGGACTGCAACGCGTCGATGTTATCTATCGGCGAATCGACGACGATTATCTCGACCCCCTGGTATTCGAACGCGGTTCCGCGCTCGGTGCTGTGGGCCTCTTCAATGCCTATCGGGCCGGAAACGTAGCTTTCGCAAATGCGCTGGGGACAGGGGTCGCCGACGACAAGGCTATCTATGCCTATGTGCCCAAAATCATTCGCTACTATCTCGACCAAGATCCAATTCTGGAAAGCGTTGAAACCCTGTTGATGTCCGATCCAGCGCAACGGGACCACGTCTGCCAGCGGTTGGAGGAATACGTGGTAAAAGCTGTGGGCGAGTCGGGTGGTTACGGCATGTTGATCGGTCCGCACAGCACGGAACAGGAGCGCTCGGAATTTCGAGAGAAAATTAACGCCCAGCCGCGAAACTATATCGCGCAACCGACAATCAATCTTTCGACCGCGCCGTGCTTTGTGGACGGAACCATCGAGCCCCGTCACGTCGATCTCCGACCTTATGTGCTCTACGGCGAAAAGGTTACCATTGTTCCCGGTGGCCTCACTCGAGTGGCTCTGCGAAAGGGATCACTGGTGGTCAATTCGTCTCAAGGCGGCGGCTCGAAAGACACGTGGGTCTTGCAGAATTGAGATTTTGAGGTAGTGGGATACAAAACACCATGCTTTCTCGCGTAGCCGACAGTCTCTACTGGATGAGCCGCTATTTTGAGAGGGCGGACAACGCATCGCGCGTGCTGAAGGCGACTTACAACCTGATTCTAAATCCTGCAAAGTTTTCCACGGAAGAGCGTTGGTTTCGCGCCGTTTCCTCGCTAGCCCCCGGTGCAGCTTCCAGCAACCTCGACCCGCAGCGTGCCCTGTTTTTGTTGGTAGCGGATACGGAAGGGGTTTTTTCGGTTGTGAATTGCATCAGCGCTGCCCGCGAGAATGCCCGGCAGGTTCGCGAGGAGATCAGCTCGGAGATGTGGGAGCACCTAAATCGCCTTTTCCACGACGTGACTGGTATTGAGCTGCAACCCAATGACGACGCAGGTGCCATGCGAGCGGTGAGCCTGGTTCGCGAAGGCTCATACAGGTTTAGTGGAATTACCGCCGTCACGATGAATCACGACGAGGCCTGGCATTTTATCCAGCTTGGCAAATACATAGAGAGAGCCTGTAATCTCAGCATCCTGCTTGATGCCTATTTTGTCGTCGACAAGCATGCTGATGATTTAGATTGGGTGGGCCTGTTAAGCAGTTGTGCTGCGTTTGAAGCTTATTGCAAGGCGTGCACCGCCGAACTCAAACCGGAAAGGATAGCGAATTTCCTCCTGCTAAAGCCCGGGTTCCCTTATTCGGTCCGTTATTCCCTGGACCGAATGCACGAGGCTTTGACGTCAATCAACAATCTTTCCTTGAGCCGCAGGACGGAAAAAGTCGAAAGACTGATCGGGCGTTTGCAATCGATGGTCGCCTACGTACAGGTTGACGAAATCATTGCGGAATTACACAAGTATCTTGTGGCAATTACCGAGCAATGTCGCGAACTGCATGCGGCGGTTCACGAACTCTATATCGAATATCCGATTGAGGGTGCTTTCCAAAACTAATGCTCTACGCCATTCGCCATTTCACGCGCTATCGCTACAGCCATTCCGTCTGGCAGAGCATGATGGAAGTTCGCATGCACCCCAGGAGCGAGGGCAACCAGCGCTGTTTTGTTTTTCAGCTGTCGGTCAATCCGCGAGCCCGCATTTTTGGCTATACCGATTCCTATGGCAACCTTGTGCACCACTTCGACTTGCCTTCCCGCCATGGCCAGCTCACCATCATCACGGACGCTCTGGTAAATATTGACGTTCAGCCCCCGGCTCCCGAGGTCATGGACTACGAAGCGTGGAGTGATCTGGAACAGCTTGTGGAGAAAAAAGATTACTGGGACATGCTGATGCCGAGTCATTTTGCGCGCCCATCACCGGAGCTTGAAGAATTGGCGAAGGAGATCGGCGCGACTGAAAGGGATGGACGCAGCCCTTTGGCACTACTGCAGGGTATTGCCGCCGGTGTACATCGCAGTTTTAGCTACGTGAAGAAAAGCACCGCGGTAGATTCGCCGATTGCGCATGCCCTTCGGTCGAGACAGGGGGTATGCCAGGATTTTGCTCATATAATGATCGCGCTGGCTAGAAATGCCAACATTCCCTGTCGCTATGTCAGCGGATACATTTACCACAGCAGCGAAGATGCGGATCCCTTGGCGGACGGCGCGACGCATGCCTGGGTGGAAGCCCTTCTACCTGGTGTGGGCTGGGTAGGTTTCGATCCGACAATTAATCGCCTCGTAGGCGAGGGGCACATTCGCACCGCAATCGGCCGCGATTATGCCGACGTTCCACCCACCATGGGTATGATGATGGGAAGAGCAGATACGCAGCTCCAAGTTCGAGTTCGAGTCACGCCTTCGCAAGCCGTGCTCCCTCCCGACGAGGAGTTCGCGGCTGACCAAGAGTGGTCCCAATTTCTTGACGAGACCCAACAATTACACTTGGTCAATGCTCAGCAACAACAGTAGCGAAGTGACAAACAGAAACTCCCGGTGGGACGCATGAGGGTGCATGAGCATACAGCTTGCTCTCAATCATTGGACACGGTACCGTTACGACAAAGCGGTTTCAATCGGTCCGCAGGTTATACGGTTGCGTCCCGCCCCGCATTGTCGGACGCCGATCCTCAGCTACTCGCTTCACGTCACTCCCGCCAACCATCTTCTTAATTGGCAGCTCGACGCCCACAATAATCATCTAGCGCGCATTCTTTTCCCTGACAAGACCAACGAGTTCGTGGTTGAGGTCGACCTCTTCGCGGAGCTATCCCCCTTCAATCCGTTCGATTTTTTCCTGGAACCAGGAGTCGCAGACTACCCTTTCGACTACGCTCCGGAGCTGGCTAAGGATCTCGAACCCTATCGTTCGACCGATCCCGCGGGGCCTCTACTCCAGGCTTTTCTTGGGAGAATTTCCCGCGAGATGCAGGGAACGATCACCTTCTTGATTGATATGAATCGAAGGGTGCGAAGCGAAATTGGCTACGTGACGCGGCTGGATCCGGGCGTCCAGACATGCGAGGAGACCATTGAAAAGGGCACGGGATCCTGCCGTGACTCTGCATGGCTGTTGGTGCAGATTCTCCGACATTTGGGAATCGCCGCACGCTTCGTCTCCGGGTACCTGCTTCAGTTGGCAGCGGACGAGAGAGCGCCGGAGGGTCCGAGTGGTCCGCAAACCGACTCGGCCGATTTCCACGCCTGGGCGGAAGTATTCTTGCCGGGTGCGGGCTGGATCGGGATGGATCCGACCTCGGGCTTGTTCGCGGGCGAGGGTCACATCCCGCTCGTCTGCACACCGAGCGCATTCAAGGCCGCGCCCATCGAGGGAACGGTCGAGCTGGCCAACGTGGACTTCAGCTATTCCATGTCCATTCGCCGCTTGAATGACGCGCCACGGCCGTCCAAGCCCTTCACTGAGGAGGATTGGCTGCAGGTCGAACATGTGGCGCATCACGTCGACGCGGACCTGGAAGCGCAGGGCGTGCGACTGACCATGGGCGGCGAGCCTACGTTCGTCGGCATCGACGAGCCTGAGAGCCCGCAATGGAACATTGATGCTCTGGGACCGATGAAGCGAACCCGCGGATTGTCTCTCATCCGATGCCTCCGCGAGAAAGTGGCGCCCGGCGCACTGCTTCACTTCGGACAAGGCAAATGGTATCCCGGCGAGCCCTTGCCCCGCTGGGCGCTGAGCTGCTGTTGGCGCGCCGACCGTATCCCCGTTTGGGAGAATATCGATCTCATCGCTCACGAGGGTCAGGACTATGGTTTCGGCGCGGCCGATGCTTTGAAGTTCATAGAAGCTCTATCGTGCCGCCTTCAGGTAAGCTTCGAAAACGTGCTGGCGGCTTACAACAGCGAACCTGAGTCGACGGACCCGGCGGGATACATTTTGCCTATTCGCCGCCGTAAACCGGCGGGTCGGTTGTGCTGGTCGAGCCAGTTGTGGTTCCCTCGCCCCGAACGTCTGTTACTGTCGCCAGGCGATTCCCCCATCGGCTACCGCATAGCGACCGAGTCGATTCCCTGGGTGGCGCCGGATGAACTCGAGTACGAGTACGAGGCTGCGCCGTTCGCTCAATTTGAACCCCGAATCAAGCTTCCATCGCGCCCGAGCCGGCGGATGGATCTCTTCCAGAAAAATCCTGTGGCAGATCCGCTGCCTGCTGTTTCGGCAGCTGCGGAAACTGCGCCCGAACTGATCCGGCCCGCGCTCTGCGTGCAGGCTCGAGAAGGCCGCCTGCAAGTGTTTTTGCCATATGTGTCCAAGCTTGCGGATTACCTGGACCTGATCGCCGCCGTCGAGGATACGTGCCAGTTTCTGCAGAAGCCAGTGTGGCTGGAGGGCTACCCTCCGCCTTCCGATCCGCGGTTGCGATCCTTCAGCCTCACTCCCGATCCCGGAGTTCTGGAAGTAAACTTGCCGCCCACCAGCAATTGGGACGAACTCGAACAGATCAACACGGTGCTCTTCGAAGAAGCCGGGCGTAATCGGCTGTCCGCTGAAAAATTCGGGTATGACGGTAGCCATCTGGCTACTGGCGGCGGCAGCCATATTGTGATCGGTGGAGCGACGGTGTTGGACAGCCCTTTCCTGCGCCGTCCGGATCTGTTACGCAGCATGCTGACGTTCTGGCAAAACCATCCATCGCTCTCGTATCTGTTTTCCGGCATGTATGTCGGCCCGACTAGCCAGTCTCCGCGCGTCGACGAGGCGCGCACGGATGCCTTGTACGAACTTGAGGTCGCTTTTAGCAATTTGCCCGCGAACGACTGCCCGCCGGCCACGTTGGACGGATTGTTCCGCAACCTGCTCGTCGACGTCACGGGAAACGCGCATCGCGCCGAGTTCTGCGTCGACAAACTCTACCCACCCGAAGGTCGCGGGTTGCGCCTTGGCTTGCTCGAATTACGCGCCTTCGAAATGGCTCCGCATGTAAAAATGGGTCTTATCGAAATGCTGCTCATCCGCGCGTTGGTAGGCATGTTTTGGAACCGTCCATTCAAAGGAGGCCTGGTACGTTGGGGCACTGCGCTCCATGATCGTTTTATGTTGCCACATTTTGTGAGGCGCGACTTTTTCGATGTGATCAGCTGCTTGCGCGGGTCTGGCTACAACTTCGAGGAGAAGTGGTTTGCTTCGCACCTGGAATTTCGCTTTCCGAAGATCGGAACGATCGGCGCGGAGGGAGTCGAACTCGAACTGCGTCACGCCCTCGAACCCTGGAATGTGCTCGCGGAAGAGACTACCTCCGGCCGTACCGTTCGCGCCGTGGACTCGTCGTTTGAGCGGATTCAGGTAAAGGTGTCTGGGTTCGCCACGGAGTCTCGCTATGCCGTTACATGCAACGGTCGCAGGGTGCCACTCGATTACACGAGCGAACATTCTCATGGTGAACATTCTCCCAGTGAAGCTGGAGCGGCTGTAGCTGGCGTGCGATACCGCGCCCGCCAGCTCTCGGCGGTGTTACATCCGACAGTTCCCGTGCATGCACCGTTAACCTTCGACATGATTGACCGCTGGAAAGAGCGCTCCATAGGCCGATGTGTCTACCATGTGGGATCACCCGACGGCCGCGCTTATACAGCCCGCCCGGTAAACGCAACGGAGGCCGCAGACCGCCGTCGGCAGCGCTTCCAGATATCCGGCCCGCCACCCGGGCCCGTAGCGGTGCCAGAGGAAGAGACCAATCCAATCTTTCCCCTGACTCTTGATCTGCGCTTTCCTCCGCCCGGAAAGCGGGCCCGCATCGAAAAGCCGGGGCTTGTCCCATGACGGTGGATTTATATCAGCCTCCGCTCCGCTACGGAACTGCCTACGACGAATGCTCTGCCGATGGGGTGACTCCCCGCCCGCACTGGACGCACCTGATGCAGTCACTTCGTGCGATCGGCCACGAGGAACTGGCACAACGCTGGGCCCGTGCCGAGCGGCGCATTCGCGAGAACGGGATCACGTACAACATCTACGGCGATCCGCTCGGGGCAAGCCGGGCTTGGAAGATCGATATCGTTCCGCTGCTGATTCCAGCGGATGAGTGGCGCTACATCGAAGGGGGCATTATTCAGCGCGCGCAGTTGCTCAGTCTGCTGCTCAAGGATCTCTACGGAGAGCAGGACCTGCTGGCGCAGAACCGCTTTCCTGCCGCACTTCTCTACGCCAACCCCGCATTTCTGCGGCCGCTCGTGGGCGTGCGTGTCCCCGCGCACAGCTATCTGCATATGCTGGCCGTCGATCTTGCCCGCTCGCCCGACGGCCAGTGGTGGGTGCTGGCCGATCGCACGCAAGCGCCTTCGGGCAGCGGCTATGCGCTGGAGAATCGCATCATCGTCGCCGACGTTTTGCCCGATCTCTTCCGCACTTCGAACGTATTGCGCCTCGCGCCATTTTTCCGGGCGCAACGCGAGGCACTCACCAACCTCGCCCAACGCGACAATCCGCGAATCGTGTTGCTAACCCCCGGACCGCTAAACGAGACTTACTTCGAACACTCCTACATCGCGCGCTACCTGGGATTCACTCTAGTCCAGGGCAAGGACCTGACGGTGCGCAACCGCCGCGTGCATCTCAAGACCGTCGACGGACTGGAGAGGGTCGATGTGATTTTGCGCCGTGTGGACGATAGCTTTTGCGATCCTCTCGAACTGCGGGGCGAATCGCTTCTGGGCGTGCCCGGCCTGGTCGACGCTATCGTCGCTGGAAATGTGAAGGTGGCAAACGCACTGGGAAGCGGTCTAATTGAGACGTCTGCGATCATGCCCTTTCTTCCCGGCCTCTCCACACAATTGCTGGGCGAGAAGCTTAAACTTCCCTCCGTCGCCACCTGGTGGTGCGGGCAGCCGTACGCGCTCGATTGGGTACTCGACCACCTCGACTCGGTGGTGGTGAAACCGGCTTTTCCTTCGAGCGGCATGGAGCCGGTTTTTGGCGCCGAACTCCCGTACGCCGAGAAGGGCAAGTTTGCCGAGCGATTGCGGGCCCGCCCGCACGAGTATGTTGCGCAGGAGCAGGTGGCTTTGTCCACTGCGCCGGTGTGGGATAACGGATGTCTCAACTCGCGCAGCGTGGTGCTGCGCACTTACGTGCTCAATACCGGCAGCGAGTGGATTGCGATTCCGGGAGGACTGGTACGGGTCGCCGAAGCGGAAGGATCGGTCGTCTCGATGCAGCGCGGCGGTCACAGCAAGGATGCCTGGGTGCTGTGGGACGGCCCCGTCGACACATTCAGTATGCTACGTCCGCGGCACGAACCGGTGGAACTGCGCCGGGTCTCGCGGGTTGTGCCGAGCAGTGTCGCCGACAATGCCTTCTGGTTGGGCCGATATGTCGAGCGAGCGGAAAACATCGCCCGGATTTTGCGCGCCATGATCCCTCGCATACGGCGCTCAGAGGATGCGGATCTCGGCTGCCTGATCCGGCTGCACAGGTGCCTGGAATCGAGGCACAGCAAGTTGCCAAAAGCTAAACGGCAACGGCCGACCTCGACTGAACTGGAACAGGAAATGACCTCACTGTTGACCGATACCAAGCGGCCTGACAGTCTGGCGTGCACTCTGACAGAGGTATACCGGACTGGCGGTGCTATTCGCGAGCGCTTGTCGGCCGATATGATGTTCCTCATCGGCCAATTGCGGGACTCGATTCGGATCGGGCATGGCACATTTCTCGAGTATCCGGGGATGTTGACCGACTGTTTGGAACTACTCTCTGCATTCTCTGGAATGGAGCGGGAAAACATCAACCGTAGTTTGGGCTGGCTGTTCATGACCATTGGCCGGCGGCTGGAGCGAGCGATCTACTTGACCCGGCAACTGCGCGAGATCACCACGCTAACCGAGCAGGATTGGACGCTTTTGGACTGCTTACTTGAGGTTGCGGATAGCTCTGTGACCTATCGG
>JBKPBY010000214.1:0-7491 GCA_046727075.1 bacterium
GCGCATCCGATAGACGACGTGCGGGCCGTACGCTTCCTCCGCCTCTACGCAGCAAATCGTTCTGCGGAGCCAATATTCATAAGCAGCTTGCTCATTCGCCACCAACCGGTCGCGACCCTCAGGATAGAAGTTGAGTAGCGAGCGCACCATATCTGTAACATCTCTAATCAAATGGACGAAGACAGCTTGTGGGAAGAGTTTGCGTAGCCCACAAATGTAAAAAGAGTTTTCGGGCGTGCCATCCGCCCAGCGGCGCTTCGGCTCATCCGGCGAGCGTGTGACCGGGAACGCGGGCCCAGACCATCCAACCCGTTGCCGTAGATGAATGCTTTCAAATTGTTCTCGATGGGATAAAATCAGGTCGTTAATACTTTGGCCAAGGTGTGCAAGAAGTTCCTGGTACTGGATGAAATTTGAACTGAGCTGTCCACGTTCTCCGCGCGCACTTCCGCGTCGATAGCCGACGGCGGCGTCGATGGCAAAAGGGCCTAACCAATTTGATTCTTCCTGAGGGATGATGTTCGGGTGCTGGCCCAGACACCAGGTGAGGATTGTCGATCCTGATCGCCCAGGACTTACAATGAAAATCGGTCTGACTGTTCGTTCCACTGAGTATGAGATTCTACACGAAAGGCCCAAGACTGGCTTGATAGCTATCATACGTGGCCGACTCCGGCTGATCAGCTGGCGTTCTCACCTTTCGTCGTGGTAAACTACCGATGTGTTCATCGCTAAACAAATCACTTAACCGTTGGCGCGCGGCTTCCACTGAGTAAAGGGCCGCGGTTTTTTTAACGCCATTTTCCGAGAGCCGATTCCAAAGTTCTTCCGATTCATAAAGTTCAACTAATACGCGAGCAAAATCTTCCGGCTCGTCTGCTACGAGAACGTCTTCATGATCAATAAGCTGCATACCCTCCACAGCCAGAGTTGTTGCCACAACTGGTACGCCAAACGCCATGCTTTGATTGATCTTGCCTTTCACACCCGCTCCAAAACGCAACGGTGCTACCGACAATTTCACGCTATCAAAAAATTGACGGACGTCCCTTTGCAATCCCGTGACCACGATATACTCGTTGGCCAGAGCAACTACCTCCGGCGGCGCCTTGTCGCCGAGGATGTAAAATTTGGCATCCTGGAGACGTTTCCTTACCAACGGATAAATTTTCTCCACGAAAAACAGAACAGCGTCGATATTTGGGGGGTGTAGAAAACTACCGATGAAGAGCCAGTCTCGCCGGAGACCAAAAGGCGTACTTGACCCGGGGATGTCCACGATGTTGGAAACCACCTGTATGGACGCGTCGGGCCACTCTTTTTGAAGCAGTTGTTGCTCGACGCTGCTCACCACCCAGGTCTCATCAGCTTGCTCGATCAATTCATGTTCGAGGCGCTGTTTCTCCAGCGCCTTGCGCCGGGCCTCCGGGTCGCCAGTTAGCTGGGCTTCTCTCTGCTCGCGGACGAAGTGAAGATCCACTGTGTCGAAAATGATTCGGCTTTGCGGCGCATGCAGCCGAACATCGAGGATATATTTGCGAGCAAAATCGCAACGGCTCAACAATACGACATCGAATTGTGAGCCATGTGCCGCGACGTACTCGCGCGCGCTCTTGATATAGGGATGATAGTAAACTTCGATCCCGCGTTTCTGCAGCTCACCGGTGTAGGGAGGGATGTCTGCCAGATTGTCCGGAATAAAGGTGACCCGGTGGCCAAGTTCATGGAGTAGCTTTAGGATCTGGAACATCCGCAGCGAACCCGAATCCCGGTCTGGCATCGGCAAATGATGATCGATCACCAGAATGTTTTTTCCTCCCGCTGGCGGCTTCTGCAAGAACGCGACATCGCCATTGACTGGTCTTTCTGCCAACTGAATTCCCCAGTTTTCCACGAAGGTGAGGCGATTAATGTCCTGGTGCTTTTTCGTGCCGCTTGAAATATCAGTTCCGCCAGTGGCGCCTTCGTAGTGAATGATCTCGCTCAGCGGTTGGTATAACACCTTGTAACCATCCCGCCGCACTTTAAATGCCAGATCGGTGTCCTCGTAATAGGCAGGCGCATAACGCAAATCGAATCCACCGACACCTTGAAACAGCGCTTTAGGGATCATCAACGCTGCTGCGGAACAATAATCGACTTCGCGGAGATAATTATATTCGGGCTTTTTTGGATCATCGAACTTGCCGTAATTCCATCCCGAGGCATCGCACCATGTAATGCACCCCGCTTCTTGCAAACGGCCATCGGGATAGACCAGTTTCGATCCAACAATGCCGGCTTCCGGTTCCTCAGCAAAGGTGTTGAGCAGCGTCGTCAGCCAGCCCTTCGTAACGATCGTGTCGTTGTTTAGAAAAACGAGATATTTACCGCGCGCCTTTTTCGCTCCGCGGTTACACGAAGTGATGAAACCAGAGTTCGTCTCGTTGCGCAGATACACAACGCCATCCATTTGCGAAACAAGCCTAGCCGTCTCATCTGTTGAGCAGTCGTCCACCACAATTACTTCAAAAGGCACGGGTTCCTCGACGGTCTGTAACGAAGCCAGACAGGCCTGCGTGTACTGAAATTGATTGAACACCGGGATGATGATCGAAACCTCTACCTCCTGACGCGTGGGGAAGCAGATCGATTCGACAGGCAGCGCCGGGACGGGAGGTCCTATAGCTTCCAACTTCTGAGCCCTTGGCTGTAAATCGCGTTCGGTCTCACTTGTTGCTGGGATCATGCGGAGCGCCCGGATTTCATCCTCAATTTTTCCAAGTTCAGGATGCGTCGCTCGCCATTCCGAGTAGGCTGCCACAATCTTTTCCAGATGGCCGTACCCAAACGAGACCTGACCGGAAGATAGTTTTGTTCTGATTGCGACTAGCGGATTTGCCAGCTTCCACCGCCGCGAAGAACGCAGACGCGCCGCCGCATTCTCCGCATCATCAAGCAAACGCGAGAGCTTCCTGACACTCCAGAGCTCTTTTCGCAAGCGCTCGCTTAATTCGATGACACGGCGCTCGTTTGCCGCCAGGCTCACACTTTTGTCGTGAAGCAATCGGCTGACTTCTTCGAAACGGGTTTTGAAGTCGTCGTTGAGCGTGGCAAATTCTTTGTTAAGCCTGGCAACTTCTCCCTGGTACACGGCTTCGCGCTGGGCCATGTCCTTGTTAAGCCTGGCAAGCTCCGCCTGGTAAGTTGCTTTCCGCTGCGCCATCTCTTTGTTAACCCTGGCAAGCTCCGCCTGGTATGCTGTTTCCCGCTGGGTCATGTCTTTGTTAACCCTGGCAAGCTCCGCCTGGTATGCTGTTTCCCGCTGGGTCATGTCTTTATTAACCCTCGCAAGTTCTGCTTCGTACGCTGCTTGTCTTTCGGGAAGCTTCGCTTCAAGCTCACTGATCCTCGCAAAAAGATCGCGCATCTGGAGCCGATAGGCTTCCGCTTGCGCTGACTTCGTGAAAAGTTCGTGCATCTGGCGCCGATAAGCCTCGGCTTGTGCGAACTGTTTGGACCCTTTGGCCTTCGAAATCGCTTCAGGTTCGAACCCCCATGCCAGCAAGCGCTCAACTCGACCGACCTGATCGACTTTTTCCCGGAACAGAGCCGCGACATCCGGCCATGTTGTTTCCGCATCTACGCCGACAGCACGGTTGTCGATAAAGGGATCAGCCAATTTGCAATACTGCTGGACGACTGGGTCATCGTGCAAACGACTGAGCAAGAAGAGAGATTCACCTTGTCGCTCGCAGCGGTTGCAAAATTCCTCGAATGTAGGTGCTCTCATCATGTAGCTCACAGCTGCGCGATGGAAGACGACGCGGAATCCAAATTTCGAAAGCCGGTATCCCAGCTCTACGTCTTCGCTACCAAAGCGGAAGTTGGGATTAAAGATGCCCCGCTTATCCAGAAACGATCGCTTACACGAAGATCGCCCTCCCCAGAAGTAGGTAAAATCGAGCATTTGTCCGTCCTTGAGATCGCCGTAGGCAAAAAGGAAGCGTCCGATTTCCGTGATGTATCGCATTAGAGGTGTGATTGACAGAGTCGGCGCCCAGGTCGTGTAACCGAGAACGGCTACGTTCTCTTGCGGATGCTGCTCATGAGCTTTTAGGTGTTCCTCGAGCAAATGAGGGTCGGCGATATCATCGTCATCAAAGAAGAGCAGAATCTGGCCGCGAGATGCGACGATGCCAGTGTTCTTCGCGGCCGATATACCTGAGTTATCGATATAAAGATAGGATAGGTGAATGCGCGCCGAGAAGTTGCGACACACCTCCGCGGTGGTGTCCTTCGACCCATCATCGACTACGATGACTTCATAACGGTGCTTTGGAATGCTCTGGGCAGCGAAGCTCTCCAAAGTTTTGGACAGCATCGCCGCGCGATTAAATGTAGGAATCACGACGCTGATCCAAGGGTGTTTGCGTCGGGACGGCTGAATCATTCGCGTACGTGAGCTTGTCAATTCTCTCGACTTAGCTCGATGTTTAGACACGGTGGAACTTCTCTTAATCTTTTTCAAAAGCGGAGTCGGCGTAGAGCTCAGTGACGTGGATGATGAAACGGAATTTCGTTGCTATCGGGAATGGAATAAGGATTGGTCAGATTCGCGTACTCAGTGTGCTCATTGTGTAGCGCTACAACGCAAAAGCCCTATGGGACGGTCCTAAGAATTAGTTTTTCCACGAGTTGTCAACTCGCTGACCGATTCGGTCTGAAATCGGCGCAAGTCGAAGATAATGCAGCTACCGTCCGTAGAGGTTGGGTCCGCGATCAGGCGACAATGGTTCTCCAAATGCGATTTAAATTCTGGATAATGCTCTAGCCACCAAAAAGCGCTGCAGGGGAATAATAAGAAATCAGCTCCTTTTTCTCGGAGTGCTTCGAGCCGAGCGACTGCCTCGTCGCTATCGAGTGGATAATAGCCGGAAAATCTGGGGCTCATTGATACATAAACCTCCGCCTCCGAGTCATGTCCAGCATCCCAAAGAACTGTCCCGACGCCTGTCGAATTCCTCACCGAAACTGGCTCCCAAGCTGCTGTGAGCGTCGCGTCTTCTGTCTGCATAACCTTAATTGCAGCTAACAACTTCCGCCGACCTTTTCCTTCATAGAGACGAAAATCGTAAGCCGACCCGATATTCATCCAATTTAATCTTTTGGAACCTTTCGACGAGCTGGCGGCGAGTAGTCTTTCAGGCGTCCCTTCCTTCGGCTGCGGGAAATGCCATTGCTCGCGTCCATCCAACTCTAAGACGCCGCCATCGCCTTTGTCCACGACAACCACTTTTGCGTTAGCTGGTATGTGGGTACGAACGGCTTGGCGAATCTGTTGGACTGATTGTTGAGACCCATCACCGTGCGACCGGCTTGGTGCTATTTTGCCCGCGCTGCGTCCAATCCAGTCTCGGATCCTTCGGGGCAAAGGCTTATCGCCCATCACCAACGACAAATATGACGGGCAGAAGCGGAGCAGCGTCCAGGATCCTGCGATCGCTTGTTTCCATTGCCCAGTCTCGGCTAGGGCCGTGATCTGCCGAACCGCGCCAGGACCACACTGTCGCTTCCAAAATCTAATTCCGGCCTTGTACGCTTCCTTCTTAGATCGGTCCGCTTTGACGTGCTGCCGCTGCAAACGGAGCGCACCCAAATTGGAACGCAACATCCGCAAAGAATCGCGGGTCATACTCGTGCCGTGTTTGCGATATTCAACGATCTTTTCTCCATGACAAGAAACTGGGAACTGCCTCGCTATGTCGTAGTACATTTTATAATCAGCCGCCGGACTAAGGGCGACGTTGAAGCCGCCGACATCCTCGAAAACTTCGCGGCGGTACATTACTGAGGCTGGTGCAAGGATTGGCATACCCCGCAACAGCTCGAGGTAAAAGTCATCCTTGACAACCGGTGCCGGCAATCCCCGCATCGATGCCCCGTCAAACGCAATAAATTGGCAATGGCCGTAAACGAAACCACACGCCGGGTTTTCCCGGAAGCACTGCAAGCCAGCTTCCAAGGCATGCGGCAACAGACGGTCGTCGGAGTCGAGAAATACTAGATATTGCCCGATGGTCTGACGAAGCCCAGCATTCCGTGCTGCGGCTAGCCCTTGATTCTCCTGACGGAAATAACGAACCCCGGGATATCTGTTGACTACCGCCACAGTATTGTCGTTTGAGCCATCGTCCACTACGATCAGTTCAACGTGAGGGTAGGTCTGAATCAATACGCTTTCGATAGCGTCACAGAGGAAATGTGCCTGTTGGTAGCATGGAATCACTACTGAGACGAGTGGAGGATCCGCCTTGAACGTATTTTCCCGCCAACAGCGACGCGCTCGTATCACCCCAAGAAGGACCCGATCCTGATCTTTCAGCACAGCCTGCACCAGGAACTCGATTTCTGAAGTTAACCCCAGCACACTGGTCTTAATCCTAAAACCGCTGTAGGCGGCCTCCGGTAAGTGGGGATAAGTTTTTGCCACATCAGGACGATAGGTATTAACGGGCGCGCGCCGGCAGACATTACGTTCGTATAAAAGTTCGACTGCTACCGCAGGACAGTCTCGGCCTAGCACCCAGCCCGCAATTTCGATTAAACTTCCGGCACCGGGCGTTCCGGTTACGGGTATTACTTGGAAGTAGCGCCCTCGCAGCCGCGCAGAAACCGTCTCAGTCATGGAAGCATCAACTATTTCGACTGTTGCCATGTACGCGTGCACCTCTTTTCACTTTCAGTGATATTTTACACAGTTCCGTGCTATGTGAACCATTTTGCCTTCGCGGTGTCGGATAATTTGTGAATAATATAGCAATCATCGCTTCAGATACTCCGGTAGCGTACGCCCAGATGTTGACTGAAATCTGCGTAAAGTTAGCCCATTTCGGAGAGGGTGCATGCACGAGGAACTATTAGGCTCCACGAGGCAAAATTACGGCATATTTCCGGCGTGGTATCTCTCGATCCATCGTCCTTCACAACGACTTCGGCATACCTTGGTCGGCGAGGCTCGCCAGCGTTGCGGCCAGGATCGCCGCGCAAATTAAACGTCGCAATTAGGACGCTGATAACCGGTGATGTAGTTCCCACGTTGCCTCTTGAGTAGTTAAGGCCGGAGACATTTACTTGCGCTTCGAAGTATCTTCATCGG
Organism: bacterium; assembly: GCA_046727075.1. GTDB lineage: Bacteria > Verrucomicrobiota > Verrucomicrobiia > Chthoniobacterales > JAFAMB01 > JBKPBY01. The sequence goes on from JBKPBY010000214.1 coordinate 7,139, forward strand.
TTAATTATTTGAGATCCGCTCTCTATCTCGCTGCCATCCCTTAAGCGGCCTCTCGAGGGCATTTCGCGAAGGTCATAAATCAGACAGGTCTCATCGTCTTGGGCAAGGCGATAATGGCCGTCAAGATGTTCTTTCAATCCGACGTACTCCTCAAGCCAGGACAAGAGTTTGCGCGGTACCAGAAGGAACTCGCCTCCCTTTGCTCTCAATGTCTCGAGTTGCTCGATCGCTTCACCACTATTGGCAGGATAGTGTACTCGCTTATCCTCGAGAGCGACATAGATTATGCCTGGTGAACCATCGCCGGTACTCCAGTTGATTGTTGTCTTCCCGTACTTTGTTCCCGGCGGGAC
>JBKPBY010000215.1:0-18143 GCA_046727075.1 bacterium
TCATTATGCCACTTACGGGGGTATCCTTGGAAGACCCTCCCTTCACGATGATTTTTCGAGTATAATCGCGCTCGGAAACAATTCCGACCAGTGTTTTATTGTCTACAACCGGTAGCGCTCCGACGTTTTTCTCATCCATTAGCTGGATGGCATCAAAGGCCATCGCATCCGGACCAATCGACCAAACGGCGGAGGCCTTTTTATGCGCCAAGATCGAGCTGACTTTTCCGATATTCATATTTTAGTTCTCTACAAGCAGATGTTTACTTTTCCAATCCCAATCACCGATCGGGCAGAGCCGCGACTCTGATCCCTAAGGGAATCATCCGCGTGACGCACAGTCACAGTCCTAGTCATTCGTTCGCAGAAGATGGCTGCCTGCGGTTCCTGGAGACATACTAAAGCCGGTGTTTCGACTTGGAATGCGGTGATGACTCGGCCTGTTAGCGGATGGGCCGACCGCAGAATCCGATTGAAGAATCTCAATGATCGGACACGCACCGCGCCTTAATTTTTTGTTACACTGATCTACGAGCTTGGCTAGAGCATCACGTATGGTCGCCATTTCGTGAATCCTTTGTTCAATCAGGGTCAGCTTTCGCGCCGCTAGCTGGCGAGTTTTTATGCATGCATCTGAGTCGTTTAGCTGCAGTAGTCCGGCCACATCCTCCAGCGTAAATCCAAGCGACTGCGCCCTTTTAATAAAACGGATCCGTTTCACCATTTCGGTAGGATAGTGCCGGTATCCTCCCAACGGCTTCTCCGGCTCTTCCAGAAGCCTTCGCCGCTGATAGTAGCGAATCGTTTCGACGTTGACTCCCGCGGCCGCCGCCATCTGACCTATGGTCAATTTCGGCACGATTAAATTTCCCCTTGATTCCGTACTATAGTACAGAGTTTACGTTCTGGCTCAAAGGATATGGCTGGACCAAAAGAGTCTGCCCGGAGCGCAAACGGCTTTCTGATTACTGGAATACTTTCGGCGATTGGAGCATCGATATGCTGCATCGGCCCACTGGTGCTGCTCACACTAGGCGTTAGCGGTGCATGGATCGGCTCCCTCACTGTGCTCGAACCATACCGACCGATTTTTATTGGCTTGTCACTGCTGTTCCTCGGGTTCGCATTCTATCGTCTGTATTTCGCGCGCCCGGTCTGTTCACCTGAATCTGCCTGCGCTAATCCGGGCACTCTGAAACGCCAACGTTTGGGATTCTGGATCGTTACAGTCCTCGTGCTCGCCTTAATCGCTTTACCCTGGATTGCTCCACTGTTTTGCTGATATGAAATCGCTGATGAATCGTTTGTTCGTATTCAGTGCCGTTGTCGCATTGCCTGTCAGCTTCCGCAACTGAATCGGCTATGAGCGAAGTTCTTCTGGAATCTGTGCTTACCTGCCCTGTTTGCGGCTTCGCGAAACGAGAGCCAATGCCGACTGACGCATGCCAATTTTTTTACGAATGCTCTAACTGCAAAACGCTGCTGCGTCCCAGGCCTGGCGACTGCTGCGTCTTTTGTTCTTACGGTTCGATAAAATGTCCGCCGATGCAGACTGAAAATCGCACCTCCCGCAGGGCTGAATAAACTCGACGCTTAGGCTGGCAATCTGACAGCGAATCATGCTAGGAGTCAGCATATATGACAAAGGAAGACTTTTACGCGCGAGCGCTGCTTGCTGCCCTCCCAATCGTGATCGAACTCGAACACCAAAAGGTCTCCAAGAGCGCCGTCGCCAGGGTCGCTGAAGAATACGCAGCGGAGCTAACGAATGTGTTTGAGGAGAAGAGGGCAAGCCATAAGGGAAAACGGATAGCTTTCGCTAAAAAAGAAACGCCCTAGTTTTTTCTCGGCCACGGCAGAGACGATTGATCGGAAAGCGTCCGCCAGCAGGCGCTGCCGGTCACGCGCGTTGACGGCGCTACGTACGCTCTCCATGTTCACCAATGGACTACCGATTTCTAGGACAGACAGGATTCCGCGTCAGTGAGCTTTGCTTAGGAGCAATGACTTTCGGCCGGGAGGCAACCGAAGATGAAAGTCACGCGATGTTGGACCGGTTCGTCGCTGATGGCGGGAATTTTATCGATACTGCCAACGTTTATTCTACCGGCGTTTCCGAGGAAGTCGTCGGGAGATGGCTGAAACGCCAGAATCGAGACGATTTGGTGATTGCTACCAAAGTCCGGTTTCCTATGGGTGACGGGCCTAACGATCTGGGCCTCAGTCGGAAACATATCTTTAGCTCCATCGAGGCGAGTTTGCGCCGGTTGCAGACCGGTTACTTAGACCTGTACCAGGTGCACTGCTGGGATCCGGGAACACCTTTGGAAGAAACGCTTTCAACACTCAACGATCTGGTGCGCCGTGGTCTGGTTCGTTATCTGGGCGCCAGTAATTTTAACGGTTGGCAGTTACAGCGAGCGCTGGATCTCAGTCACCAGAACGGTTGGGAACCGTTTGTCTGTCTACAGCCACAGTACAACCTGCTGTGCCGGAGCACCGAGTGGGAATTGATCCCGGTTTCTATCCGGGAAGGTCTGGGCGTGATTCCCTGGAGCCCGCTTCGAGGCGGCTGGTTATCCGGTAAATTCCGCCGCGGTATGACAGCACCTCCAGAGGATTCGCGAATCAAGATTGCCGAAGAAAAAGGGTGGAGCGAAAAGTGGAGCGCTTACAACAACGAACATACCTGGAACGTTCTGGATTCGCTGCACGCCGTGGCATCGAAGGCAGGAAGGAGTCCGGCCCAAGTAGCGATCAACTGGCTTCTGCGAAAGCCAGGTGTCACCGCGCCAATCATCGGAGCCCGTCGAATGGATCAACTGGAAGCTAATCTTGCATCGGTTGGTTGGAACCTTTCCGAAGACCAAGTCGTGTTCTTGGACGACGCAAGTGCTGTCGCACCTCCGTATCCTTACGATTTCATTGCGGATGCCGCAGAGGCGCGTAGCAGGTGAAAGGTGAGAAGTTACCGCGCTGGTTGGCATTGGGGACACCAGCAGGTGCGGCGGCCTGATATTAGCGCGCGAACCAGGCCGGTGTGGCAGCGCGGACATTTCCCTCCATCTGTCCATCGATGATGAATCAACCAGGTGTTGGGAAAGTCTCGGTCTCCACCGACAATCTCGATCGCTTTACTGCAGACATTGCGAGTTGTCCGGTAAAGCGTGGTGATCTCGGTTGGGCTGAGACTACCTGCCAGGCGTTGTGGATTCAGCCGGGCGCGCCACAGAATTTCGTCTGCCATCCAATTGCCGATCCCAGGGAAACGCTCTTGCATTAAGAGCACCCCTTTTAAGGGTGAACCTTTTCGCCGGTAGCAGAATTCTGCTACAGCGCTTCGGGTGAATTCTTTCGATAAGATTGAAGGCGGCAACTTTGCCCACCAGTTTGGAACAGTATCGGTTTCAGCAAAAAGCACTCTGCCAAATTGGCGGGTGTCAGCAAAAACCAGGGACCGTTTCGACTGGCGGAGAATCAGGTGATCATACTTAAGAAACGGATATGTAGGTTCCTCTATTCGCAGTTCGCCGGTCATTCCGAGATGCAGCCCCAACCAAAGTTGACCGCGTTTTCCAAAGCGGAAAACCATCTGTTTGCCTAAAACCTCAGAACCGAAGAGCGGTTGGCCGGTGATACCGCGAGCAAGGCCTCGCAAATCTGTACCCCGAAAGACATGAGACTTTCGGTTGCGCAAAACTACTTCCAGAACTTTAGCGCCACGTCCTGTGTTCCATAACCGGCGGCTGCGCTCTACTTCGGCAAGTTCAGGCATGCCTCTCTACCGTTGGAGCTTCAGCAAGTTTGGACAAACCGTCGGGACTCATGCTGTCTAACGGGTACAGCCACCGAGACTTTGTATCCAGCGGCTTGGGTTAGTCGATTACGAAATTCAGACCGACAGCGCTTTCAAGCGTGCTACTCAACGCATGCAACGAAACCGCCCAGGTTTGGTCACCAACGATTCCGTCGGCAGTAACACCTCCCCATGTTTGAAATGCTTTGACCGATGCTTCGGTGTGAGGGCCGAAGTCGCCATCAATTCCCTGGGGCGTCGTCACCCACTGGCCAGACGCTCCGTTGGTAAGCACCGTCTGTAGACTACGCACCACGTCGCCCGATGATCCGCGCTCGAGTGTCGGCATTGGACCGCCATCAGGTAGGGCATTCCATGTTAATGGACCCACAATTCCGTCAACGACCAAACCGGCGCTGCTTTGGAAATCTTTGACTGCAGCTTCAAGTTGAGAATCGAACACGCCGTTAACTGTAATCCCGAGATCGGGAGTACGGCGCAGAGCCCGTTGTAAACGCTTGACTGCATCTCCTGTGGCTCCCACTGAGATGGTCGGTTGTCCTGGATTCGCCATGCGCACAGGTTAGATCGGGCCACCGAAGCAAGTCTATTACCCGAAAGAGGGGTCGTTCGGTCATCGACGCTACAGAGAGATCAGCTTCTGAGGTATTTATTAAGAAAGTCGAGCGTGCGTTGCCAGGCTAACTTTGCGGCTGCTTCGTCGTAGCGCGGCGTTGTGTCATTATGGAACCCATGATTGACTCCCTCGTAAATATACACGGTGTAAGGCACGTGATGGGCCTTCAGCGCTTGCTCGTAGGCCGGCCATCCTTCTGTGATGCGTGTATCTAACGATGCGTAGTGAAGCAAAAGTGGCGCTTTGATCTTGGCCGCGTCGTCAGCAGACGGTTGCCGGCCATAGAACGGTACCGCAGCCCCCAAGTCCGGAAGCCGCGTCGCCAGCCGATTGGCCATGGTTCCACCAAAGCAGAAGCCCACTACCCCGATTTTGCCGGCGCATTCAGGGCGTGATTTCAGCCACTCGGCCGAAGTCACAAAGTCTTCGAACATTTTGTTCTCATCCACCTTGCGAAAAAGCTCTGCACCTTTTTCGTCGTCGCCCGGATATCCGCCGACCGATGTCAGACCATCAGGCGCAAACGCCAGGAAGTTGGCCGTACCCAAACGCCGCGCTACATCTTCGATGTAAGGATTGAGGCCGCGATTCTCGTGAATAACAAGGACACCTGGCAACTTTCCTTCGGAGTTGGAAGGACGAACGAAATATCCTTTGATACTGCCATTGCCCTGCGGCGAAGGGACGGTTTCATACCCCGTTTTGAGTCGTTTATCGTCTTTGGAGATCTGTTCGGCTAGAGCATAGTTCGGTCGAAGACTCTCCCAGATAGCGGCAGCGGTTAGGCCGCCAATTGCGTATTTCGCCGCGCCGTTCAGGAAGTCGCGGCGGGTGATCTCACCGTGAACATAATGATCGAATAGATCCAATAACTCCTGAGGGAAATCGCTTGCTCTTTTTCGTTCCATTTATGTGGCTCCTTTGTCGCTGATTGCAAATGTTGACGAACGCAGCGGCGAAAAGGATACACCAAAGCGGTGCCCCCAGAAATTGGCTGGCTGCCCCGCCGCAAGTGGGGTCCATTATCTGCACGGTCTCTTTCTGAGCGACAGCGAAAAGATTACACGCTATTTATGAGCTCTCAAAATCTCGACGTCATTCTGAAGCGTTTCGAGTCGCCCGATGAAACGCGGCAACTGGTGAAAGGCAAGTTTGAAATCGTCCACCTCGGTGGCATGACGATCGGCCGTGCCACCTACGAGCCTGGCTGGCGTTGGAGCGAGCACGTCGGCAAAGCGCTTGGTGCTGCTCATTGTCAGGTTGAACACGTCGGCATGGTCCTGTCAGGTGTTGCAACGGCAGCGTTCGATGATGGCCGGGTCAATCGAAATGCATCCTGGAGAGCTCTTTTATATTCCTCCGATCCCGCACGATAGTTGGGTGGTCGGTAACGAAACGTACGTGTCGCTCCATTTCCTTGGAGCGGATCATTATGCGAAGTGATAGACCGGGGCTCTAGTGCGCTTTCAGAGCACGATCGTTTTTGCCAGTTAACCCAGGGCTGAAGCCATGGGCTGAGGTCTTTGGCCACTACGTGGCGTTCGCTCTCACCCTCCATTTCTCGCCGGGCAGATTATCAAAAAACGCCCGTATTTCTTTTGCCGCTACATCCGGGACCTCTGCGTGAACGAAGTGGCCGGCATCAACGAAATCGATGGTGTAGTTGGTCCAGTACTCACCAAGTTTGTCGGCCCATTCTATCGGGATCAGAGGATCTCGGCGTCCCCAGAAAAAGCGTGTTGGAACCTTGATTGGCGGCTTTGGAGGCAGCTTGCCCTCTAACCATAAGCGGCGAGTCGGACCGGAACTGAGATACCAGTCAAACCCGCCCTGAATGTTTCCAGGCTTCATGAAATTATCGACATACACATCGAGCAAGTCAGCAAATACCGCAGGGTTATCTCCTGACCAGTGATCGAGAAAATATTTGAAATAGAGCCGGCAAGCGTCGCGAGAACTCCCAACTAATTCCGCGGCCCAAGGAAGTTGTTGGAAATATTGGTACCAGACTTCGATTAAATGGCCCGGCTGTGCATAACGAGAACCAAGCCCGGGATAAGGGGTGCAGAAATAGAAAGTACCGATGAGCCTCTCGGGTGCGCGATGCGACATGGCTTGTGCCACATACGAGCCTACATCTCCTGCCACCAATCCGAATCGTTCAAAACCGAGTTTCGTCATCAAGCCTAGCATATCCTGAGCGTGGCGATCCGCGGTCGCCGTTGGATCGGGGGCAGGGGTCGGTTTACCAGTTTCGCCGAAGCCGCGTAAATCGGGCGCGATTAGTTCGAACGCATCGTCGAGCCGCTCCATTACAGGGCGCCACACGATCCAGAATTCAGGCCAGCCATGTAACAATAATAACGGCCTGCCTCGACCGAAACGGGCGACATTGATCGTTAAGTCTTCGACAGGCAACTTCTCTTGTTTGATTCCTGCAGCTTCTGCCGCAGCGATGGCTTTTGATAGCGCTGTCATGTTGAAATCGGTGATTTGATTCTGTGGTCTCAAAATATTGTCGGAGACTGTCTAGCAACAACATCAACGTCGAGCTGAAAGTCTCAACCCATCCGGCCCTCGGCAGGACTGGAAGCTTGGGGCCTCCGGATTGATCGCGCCATTGGCGGATCGACCTTTCAGGTCGACGTTGGCGGGCGGCATGTCCTACTCGGCGCGTTTTCTCCGCGAATTAAATTCGCTGCGATGGCGGCTGTAAAAAACGTAGATCAGCAGGCCGATGACCAACCAGATCACGAAACGCACCCAGGTCACGAGCGTGAGCCCAGTCATTAATCCGGTGCACAGAATGACTGAAATCAACGGGAAGATGGGCGAGAACGGAACCTGAAACCCTCGTGGTCTAGTCGGCTCTTTGCTCCGCAGGAAAATCACACCCAACGAAACCAGAACAAAAGCGAAGAGCGTGCCGATATTGGAGAGATCGGCAGCGTCGCCGATATCCACGATTCCAGCCGGCACACCAACAGCAAACCCGGCAATCCATGTCGACCAATGCGGAGTCTGGTAACGCTTGTGGACGGCGCTGAAGAGTTTTGGCAATAGTCCATCGCGCGACATCGAGAACCAGATGCGCGCCTGCCCATACTGGAACACCAACAGAGAAGAAACCATGCCAGTGAGCGCCCCGATCACAATCACCGATTGGAAAAACGGTGACGCTCCCAGTTGCCGAAGTGCGTAAGCCACTGGCGCCTCCGCAGCTGGCCCTGATACAAACGTCGTGTACTTCATCATCCCAAGCAGGACAACCGCCACGCCTACATACAAAATCGTGCACACAACCAACGAAGCGATGATTCCGAATGGAATGTCTCTTTGCGGATTTCTCGCTTCTTCCGAAGCAGTCGAGACAGAGTCGAAACCGATGTAAGTAAAGAAAATGATCGCTCCGCCGGCAAGCACTCCGCCGAATCCAGAGGGAGCAAAAGGATGCCAGTTGGCAGGATTAATCAGGCGCCCGCCAACAACAAAGAAAGTCACGATCGCTCCAATCTTGATCAGCACCATGATGTTGTTTGTGCCCGCCGACTCTTTTACACCACGCACCAGTAGGACGGTCAGAATGAAAACGACCAGGAAACCGGGGACATTGAAAAATGCGCCGGTCCATTGACCGGCGCTCCACACAGGAGTCGACCATTGATCCGGAAGAATCAGACCAAATCCACTCAGCTGAGCTTTGAGATAGCCACTGAAGCTGGCCGCCACAGCGATATTAGAGACTGCATACTCGAGGATCAGGTCCCATCCGATGATCCAGGCAAAAATTTCGCCGAGTGTCGCGTAGGAATAGGTGTACGCACTGCCGGCGATTGGGATCATAGACGCGAGCTCGGCATAACAAAGGCCGGCAAAGCTACAGGCGACCGCTACCAACAAAAAAGAAAGGGCGATTGCAGGGCCGGCCGGTGGTCGTCCGTGCAAAAGCGCACCTGCGAAATTGCCGTGCTGGAAAAAATTTATCAGTAAGTCCAACACCTGCGCATGGAGCAACGAGGGAGCCTCAAAGCGTTCGCCGGCTGCGGCTGTTCCAGTTAGAACGAAAATGCCGGATCCAATGATAGCTCCGATTCCTAAAGCCGTAAGACTCCAGGGACCGAGGCTCTTTTTGAGTCGATGGCCGGCGCTTTCCGATTCCGCGACCAACTTATCGATCGATTTACAGGCAAAAATTTGTTTGCCGGTTTTATTGCTCATCGCGAGGCGCTGCCATCAGAGTGCGTTGTACCTAAGCCGAAAAGAAAGAGAAGCAAATATTTGTAGGGCGGTGGAGCTTGTCGTGCCGTAGCCTTAGCGAAGGCTGACCCTGCCGCCGACGCCCAACGCATGCCATGCTTTTTGGAAGGCGGCGCCCTGTCGCCGTCGTCGTGGCAAATCGTGCGTCCAGGTTACCCGGCGACTTTCTCCAGAACCGCTGAAAGCATCACCTTCTGGTGATCAACCAACAGAGCCTGAAGGCCGGCCATTCGGGCGCCATCGACATCGACCTCTGGATCATCTCCAACATGCAGGATTTCAGTCGGTTCAACCGCAAACCGCCGAGCGGCCTCGTGGAAAATTCTGGCAGACGGTTTTTCAGCGCCGACTTCGCTGGAAATGACAAGATGCTCGAATCGGTCAGCCACATCCAATTGCCGGAGAATCGTTCGCAAGCGTCCGTCAAAGTTTGAAATCACACCGAGTCTGATGCCGGATGAATTCAGGCGAGAAAGAATCGTTTTGGCGTCCTGATAAAGCTCCCAAATGCCCGGCTGGCTGAACGTTGCGTACAGTTTTGCGAAATAGTCATTAAAGCGGTCCACTCTGTATCCGGCGATATCGAGCGTCTTTTCGACCAGCGAACGCCACCAGCCGCGACCATCGTCGGGATTAGGCCCCGGAGTTTCCGGAGGGGACGGCAAAATTCTCCAAGCCGTTGCGAAGGCTGCCTGCATGCGTTCCGGCTCGCACTCGCATTCAAACTCAGCTGCGACTCTGGCGTATGTGTGGCCTGCTGGATCCACTAAACGGATCAAGGTGCCGGCCGCGTCAAAGGTTACTACGCGAATCATGAAAAGGCTTCTTGTCTCCAGTCTACCGTTTAAAGCCTTCCTTCTCCACGTTATGAATGCACCAATTCGCCGAGGTACGCTGGAGGGCGGCAGGCTTCAGCAGCAGACGTCTATCGGCCGCGCTGGGTGTCGGCGGCAGGGTCAGCCTTCGCCAAGGCTACGGCACGACAAGCTCAGCCGCCCTACAGCGTCTTCCCTCTCCCTTGACTGGCCTTTTATTCGGCCGTAGATTCGATTCTCAGACCGAAACTGGTCGGAGGCTTGAGGCGCAAATCTCGGGCTCGCCGGCAAGCTCGGTCGTTATTGTTTTTATGAACAGCGATCTATTAGCAGTGTTGGATTACATGGAACGCGAGAAAGGGATCAAGCGCGAAGTCTTGCTGGATGCTTTGTCGAGCGCGTTGTTGACTGCTGCCAAGAAAAGCGTTGGCCCGGCCCGCGATCTACGCGTCACGATCGATCCAAAATCCGGCGAGATCACTGCCTTAGCTAATTTGATCGTCGTGGAGAGCGTCCAGAATATCCACGATGAAATCCCGATCGCCCGAGCCCGAAAAATCAAGTCGAATGCGGCCGTCGGCGAGACTATTGAGGTGGAAGTCACTCCTGAAGGGTTTGGCCGTATTGCGGCCCAAACCGCTCGGCAGGCCATTCTGCAACGAATCCGACAAGCAGAAAAAGAGATGATCTACGACGAATTCAAAGATCGCGCGGGAGAGATTGTCAGCGGAACAGTACGGCGATTTGAGCGATCCGATGTTGTGGTCGATCTCGGCAAATTTGAAGCGATCATGCCCGCCCGTGAACGGGTTACTACTGAAGACTACAATATCGGTGATCGCATTCGAGCATATGTGGTTGCGGTTGAGAACTCGAATCGCGGACCGGAGATCATCATTTCCCGAAGTCACCCAAACTTTGTCCGCCGTTTATTCGAGGTTGAAGTTAGCGAGATCGCGGACCGGACCGTAGAGATTAAGGCGATCGCTCGTGAGGCTGGTTACCGGACAAAAATCGCAGTCTGGTCCTCGGACGAAAAAGTTGACCCGGTCGGTGCGTGTGTCGGTATGCGAGGTTCCAGGGTAAAAAACATCGTTCGCGAACTGAATCAGGAAAAGGTCGATATCATCCGCTGGAGTGAAGATCCGCGAGAGTTCGTTGTGGAGGCGTTGAAGCCGGCTAAGATCAAATCGCTGACCCTCGACGATTCGCGGCATGCTGTAAATATTACCGTAGAAGAAGATCAGCTCTCTTTAGCGATCGGACGGCGGGGACAGAACGCGCGCCTCACCTCCCGGCTGACCGGATGGGAAATCAATATCGCCAAGGATGAATCGGCTACCCAAGCTTTCGAACAAAAAATCGCTCAAGCCGTCACAGCACTTGCCAAGACGCTAAATATCGACGAAGAGACAGCTCGGTCTCTTGCCCGCGCTGGAGTCAATAGCATAGAAGGAATCCTTGAGGTCGACCCCGAGGATATCGCCGGAATTCTCCAGGTGGATGTCGAGCGCGCCCGCGAGATTCACGAAGCAGCGCGCAAAGAGCACGAAAAGAAAATGGCGTCCATCTGAGCGAGGTGGAGCGATGAAAATTTTAGACCAACAGATTCATGGCCACACGCGCAAGCAGCAAAAAAGAACCTTCCAAAAAATCACCTGCGAGAGCTGATTCTCCAGCTCAAAAGAGTACCGCTGCGCCCGAGCCCGCCACTGATCTTATTTCTCCAAAGAAGAGGAGAACCCCTTCCGAATCCAAAGCAAAGTCCTCCCTCCCTGCCATTAAGCCGTCGAAGGAGCCGTCCGGGACAGCTCCAGCTGAAGCCCCCGAAAAGCAAGAGTCGCCGCCAAAGCAGGAGTCCGTTTCGTTAATCGATCCGGCCAAATCCAAGCGATCGGCCGAGCCGGCAGAACCGAAGTCGGTTTTGCCGCCCATCTCCAAGATTCGTCCGGCGGCTTCTAAGACACCGGAACCGAAGCCGGCTGAACCTCAGCCGGCTCCGGTTGAGCCCGAAGTTTCCGAAGAAACAGCCGCTGCAAAAACGATCCATATCAAGCCACCGATCATCGTGCGAGAGCTCGCCCAGCAAATCGGCATTAAGCCATTTCAGCTGATTCATGATCTGATGGAGATGAACATTTTTGCCGCGATCAACCACACTGTTGAGCCGGACGTCGCGACAGCTGTTTGCAAGAAACACGGTTTCATTTTTGAGGTGGAGAAGCGGGAGAAAGGCGCCGGCGTTCATAAGGTCGAACCGGTTGTCGAAGAGCCGCCTCCTCCAGTTGTCCAGAAAGAGGAAGAACTCAAACCGCGTCCTCCGATTATTACGTTCATGGGCCATGTCGACCACGGGAAGACGTCGCTCATGGACGCGATCCGGAAAACCCATGTGGCTGCGGGGGAAGCCGGAGGGATTACTCAGCACATTGGAGCTTATAGTGTCGAGTATCAGGGACAGAAATTGACGTTCCTCGATACGCCCGGCCACGAAGCTTTTACAGCTATGCGTGCCCGCGGCGCGACCGTGACTGATATCGTTGTATTGGTGATCGCCGCAGACGACGGGCTGATGCCGCAAACCCTTGAGGCTATCAACCACGCAAAAGCAGCCAAGGTGCCGATTCTCGTCGCAATCAACAAGATCGACCTGGTGTCTGCGAACGTCGATCGCGTTAAGACACAACTTCAAGAAAAAGGCTTAACGCCGGAAGATTGGGGCGGCGACACTATTTGTGTTCCTGTCTCGGCAACAAAAAAGACGGGCATTGATAAGTTGATCGAGATGATCCTGTTGCAGGCGGAGATCATGGAGCTGAAAGCCAGTCCAACAGTCTCCCCTCGAGCGACTGTAATCGAAGCTCAGGTTGAGCCTGGTCGCGGTCCAACAGCTACCGTGATCGTCCGGATGGGCACGTCGAAAGTCGGTCAGGCGTTCATCTGTGGAAATTTCTGGGGCAAAGTGAAATCGCTGATCAACGAGGTTGGAGGAGGAGTCAAAGAGGCTGGGCCAGGTATACCGGTCAAAGTTCTGGGATTTACCGGACTGCCCAATGCAGGCGATGAATTGCTCGTGATGGAATCTGAAAAATCCGCGCGAGCGCTGAGCGAAGAGCGTTTGGCCGATCTGAGAAACCAGAAGCTGGCGATGCCTCAACGCGCAACGTTGGAAAGCCTGTTTGATTCGCTTGGGACGGAACGGAAAACCTTGATGTTGATCCTGAAGGCAGATGCCCAAGGATCGGTCGAAGCGCTGACAGCTTCTTTAAATCAGATCCAAAGCAAGAAGATCGACCTTGAGATTATTCACACCGGCGTTGGTCCGATTACCGAATCCGATGTGCTGCTTGCTACGGCTTCAAACGCCGTCATCGTCGGGTTTAGCGTGAAGGTAGAGAGCCAGGCATCCGCCACCGCCAAACGAGAAGGAATACAGATCAAGCTCTACAGCATCATCTACGAATTGATCGATCAGGTGAAGGAAGCGATGGCGGGTATGCTCGAGCCGGAGCTCCGTGAGAGCCTTCTTGGCCACGCAGAAGTCAGGCAGGTGTTTCAGCTGTCAAAAGGAACTGTTGCCGGTTGCTTCGTTACCGATGGCCGGATCTCTCGTACCGGTCGGGCCAGAGTTCTCAGGCGCAAGCAACCAATTTATGATGGTGGAATCGCTACCCTACGCAGATTCCAGGACGATGTGAAAGAGGTTCGTGCTGGCGTCGAGTGCGGTATCAAGCTCGGCGACTTCACAGAATACGAGGTTGGTGACATCATCGAGTGTTACAACCTCGAAAAAGTACCGCAGCAACTTTAGTCAGGATTCAGCGCACCAAAGGCGCGCCGATCCGCAGGTTTTGTTGGGATGAAGCATCGACTGGAACGTGTCAACGAGCTTATTAAGAGGGAACTGAGCGAGATCATCTCCCGCGAGATCGACTTTAGTGCACAGGTCTTGGTGACGGTGCAGGCGGTTGATATCACCGCAGACCTGCGGCACTGCGACGTTTTTGTCAGCGCCATCGGCAAAGAAGAAAAGCGAACGCGCGTCCTCGACGAATTAGACGAACATCGAACAACACTTCAGCGAGAGCTGGCGAGGCGGGTGGTGCTAAAGTATACACCCCAACTCCATTTCAAACTCGATAGCTCGATCGAACGTGGCAGTCGTGTGCTCGACATCATGCGACGCCTGGAAGAGCCACCCGGCGATTCCGAGTAACGAATCGACGGTTCAATGAACGCATCGTTCTCTGAAATTGCTCAAGCTCTTCATGAGGCTGATCGGATCGCTGTCCTTAGCCACGTCCGTCCCGACGGGGATGCAATTGGCTCGCAGCTCGCATTGGCACTCAGCCTGTTACAATTAGGAAAATCGGTCGTTGCGTGGAACGAGGATGGTCTTCTTGGAAGTTTTCGCTTTCTCAGCAAATCCGAAATCATTCAGAAACCGCCGGCCGAGTGCCAGGACTTTGACGTTGTCGTTGCGCTGGATACGGCGACTCGGCAACGCCTCGGGACAACGCTGGAAGCAATCGGTTCCGCCAAGACCTGGATCAATATTGATCATCACGCGAGCAATCCCGGGTACGGTGATTTGATCTATATCGATACCGCCGCCGCCGCTACCGGAGAAATCATCTACGAGTTTATCAAAGACGCCAACTTGCCGCTTACTTACGAAGCCGCAGACGCGCTTTATGCTGCGGTTTCGACCGATACAGGTTCTTTCCGTTATCCCAATACAACGGCGCGCAGTTTCGAGATCGCAGCCGACCTGATCAAAGGAGGTGTAGATGCAGGAACCATCTGTCGCAACCTCTATGAAAGTTATCCCAAAAGGAGAATGCAGTTGGTTGCCAGGATCCTGCCGGACGTCGCATTTGATCTTGAAGACAAGATAGCGAGCCTCGCTTTACCGGAAGCAATCAAGCAGGAACTCAATATTCAGCCAGATGACGTCGACGGATTGATCGATTACGTTCGCTGTATCGGGAGCGTAATTGTAGCTATCTTCTTTGAAGAACTATCAGACGGAAAAGTTCGTATCAGTCTGCGATCCAAGGATGCTCGCATCGACGTGAGCCAGATTTGCACGCGATTCGGCGGAGGTGGCCACCCGCTAGCTGCCGGAGCGAGAATCCGAGGCAGTCTGGATGAGGTTCGGCACAAAATTCGAAAAATCGTCATCGATGAAGTCTCTCAACACATATGACGGGCTCCTGCAGGTCGATAAAGCAGCCGGAATGACCAGTCACGATGTGGTAGCTATCGTCCGTAAACGCTTAGAAACGCGAAAGGTCGGGCATTGCGGCACGCTCGATCCTATTGCAACTGGACTTCTGTTGATCGTTCTCGGACGCGGTACAAAGATCCAGGATCTTTTGATGGCTGAGGACAAGGAATATGTTGGGAGCATCAAGCTCGGCGAGATCACAGACAGTCAGGATCGGGATGGTGATATTGTCGAGACTCGGGACTACAGCAAAGTCGATGCGGCAGCTATTGAAGCCGCCTTTAACAAATTTCACGGTGACTTCTACCAGATGCCTCCAATGGTGTCGGCCATCAAGAAAGATGGAGTCCCGCTCTATAAACTGGCTCGCGCAGGTAAGGTTGTTGAACGCGAACCACGATTCGTTCACGTTTACGCGCACGAAATTCGCAAGATACATCTACCCGTGATCGATTTTCGCGTGATCTGCAGCAAAGGTTTCTATGTCCGGACCTATGCGCATGACATCGGGGAAGAGTTGGGATGCGGCGCCCACCTCTCCGAGTTGCGTCGAACCAAGTCGGGGCGATTCACTGTCGAGGGCGCAGTAACGATTGAAGAACTCAAAACGTTAGCGCCCCAAAATATTGTCCAGCGAATTATATCGCTGCCAGAGGTATCAAAAATGCGGGGAGCGTAACTTTGGAGGGGCGTTGCTTGCAACGCCCACACCTTTATTCAATATCGGGCGTTGCAAGCAACGCCCCTCCAACCATGGACATCCTGCGATCGATTGACGCTCTTCGTTTGGTACGACGACCTGTTCACCTAGCGATCGGCGTTTTCGATGGGCTCCATCTGGGGCACCAGGCAGTGATCAAGCAAGCGTTAGCGAGCAGTCGCAAGACCGGTGGGAGCGCTGTCGTTGTCACGTTTCATCCGCATCCAGTAAAGATCTTGCGACCGGAAAAGGCTCCGCGCCTCTTAACGTCGACCCAACACAAGATCAAGCTGATCGAATCAAGCGGCGTCGACTCGGTCTTGATCCTTGAGTTCACTAAAGAATTTTCGAAAACACCGCCTCGCACCTTTATCGAGCAGTTGGTTGGAGCAGAGCGAGCGGTTCGCCAAATTTGTGTCGGCGAAGCATTCACTTTTGGAGTCAATCGATCAGGCTCTGTCACTTTGCTAAGAGAATTGTCGAAGGAACTCTCGTTTGAACTGACCAGTGTTGTCCCGGTTATTGTCGATGAAAAGGTTGTAAGCAGTACACTCATCCGATCGGCAGTTGAGGCCGGAGACCTCGAATCAGCCGCCAGATTCCTGGGAAGACCTTTTACAATTCTCGGGACTGTATCAGAAGGACGACAGTTGGGCCGGCAATTGGGATTCCCCACAGCCAATTTGCGGGCCCACAACGAGCAGTTCCCGCCAAACGGCGTTTACGCCGCGCGCGCCTGGTTTCGGAACCGCGAATATGGTGGCGTCGTAAACATCGGTGTGCGCCCCACAATCGAAAACGAGAGTGGCGAGCGGCTCCTGGAACTACACCTTTTCGATTTTGATGAGGAGATCTACGGCCAGGACATCGAGGTCGCGTTTTTAGAATACCTTCGCCCGGAACAAAAGTTCCCAGATCTGCAATCACTCCGGTCGCAAATTCAACGAGACGCTGAAGCGGCACGAAAGGTGTGCCAGACTACAACGCCGTCAGCGCCGACAACCGAAGACCGAAGCTGCTGAGTAGTCGCCGCAAAGCGGCGACAAATCTCAGCCAGGGGGTGATCCGGCCTTGGCTGGAGAACCCCTGGTACTTTTCGTTTTGCGAAATCCATCCTGCTGATATCAGTTTCGCAGTTATTCATGACCGAGCGAAGCGGTGCGCCCCAGCCAGGCGGAGCAAGGTTGTGAATAACTGCGCGGCGAGCTTGTCCTGCCACCTTCCAGCATGGCTTCAGACGCTCACATATGAAACACGTAGGCCTGCACCGTCACCAGCAACCCAACCAAAATCGCCAACGCGATGCTGTGGAAAAAGACAAACCGCAGAATATCCCCTTCATGCCCATACCAACGGGTCGCTGTGGATGCTACAACAATACTCTGAGCATCGACCATCTTGCCCATGACACCGCCGCTACTGTTGGCGGCAGCCATCAACACGGGATTCAGTTGAAGCTGCTCAGCGGTAATCTTCTGTAGACCACCAAACAAAACGTTCGATGCAGTATCGGAGCCGGTCAATGCAACTCCGAGCCATCCCAACAACGTTCCAAAAAGCGGATACAAGACACCTGTTTGAGCAAACGCAATTCCCAGAGCCGCATCGGTACCGGAGTAGCGTGTGACGTATCCCAACGCGAGCATGCACGCGATGGTCAGCAGCGAGAACCGGACCAGTTTAAGTGTCCGCCAATACATCGAAACCAGCCCGAGCGGCGAATAACCCATCACGAAGCCACCGATCATTGCAGCAACAAGAATCCCGCTGCCGGTCGCCGAGAGCAGTGTAAAAGAATAGATTGCCGGTTCCGGTTTAGGCTGCGGTACGATCGGCGGCATCTTCTGAACCATTTTGTCCAAGCCGACCACTGGAATTTTCGGGCTGAAGACGTGATCCAGGAAATTTTTGAGGTCGGGCAAACCCCAGGCAAAAACAAAAACGCAGAGGATAATCCACGGAGCAAGAGCTCTGATAGCGCTCGGGGAATTTCCACTAGTCTTTGCAGCTGACTCGACATTCACCGGGATGTCCAGATTACCAGCAACATTCGCTTCCGGTGTTTGGTTGTTCCCGTCCCGAGTGGTCGATAACCAGATCGTGCTCGGTTGCCAGACACGCAGAAACAGGATCAACGCTGCCATCGAAATCAGCGATGAGACTATGTCTACCAGCATTGGTCCCACGAAATTAGAGACTAGAAATTGAGGGATCGCAAAGCTTACACCAGTGACCAGGATGGCAGGCCAGATCTGGATCATTCCCCGGAACCCGGCGAATGCCCAAATCAGCCAGAAAGGAATGATTAAAGAAAAGAAGGGAAGCTGGTGTCCCACCATTTTCGAAAGCGCGAATTGGTCAATCCCGGTAACGCCTGAAAGCGCAATAATCGGCGTTCCTAACGCTCCAAACGCCACCGGTGCGGTATTGGCAATCAGGGAAAAACCCGACGCAGCGAGTGGCGCGAAACCCAGTCCGATAAGTATTGCGCCGGTAACGGCCACCGGTGTTCCAAAGCCGGCGGCCCCCTCAAAAAATGCGCCAAACGCAAACGCAATCAGCAGGAGCTGTAATCGGCGGTCCTCAGTAACCCCAGCAATGCTGTTTTGGAGAACCTGAAAGTACCCTTTCTCCCGACTGAGCTGGTATAGAAAAATAACGTTCAGGATGATCCAACCGATCGGCAACAAGCCGTAAGCTGCGCCATA
>JBKPBY010000216.1:0-4280 GCA_046727075.1 bacterium
AACTCCATAGTCCCCTATCCGCTGATAAGCTCTTCTTATCGCCGCTACAAGAACTAAGTATTCCTCGCGGTCGTGATCACGGGCTTGGTTTCCCTCAGAACAAAATGACCACCAATCGAACAAACCAGTTGAACGGAACGAGTCATATGAGTGCGTCAACCAACGGAATCGCCATAAAAGAGCCGCCCCGGATTCGAGATCGAGAGCCAAATATCGAGACGCCGGTCGCAACGCCGCCGAAAAAACGCAAACCGCTGATTCGGTGGTTGGCGTTGCCGGTTGTGGCCTTGGGAGTGGCTGTGGGCGTATGGTACTGGATTTATTCCAGCCAATTCGAAGTAACCGACGACGCCTATATCACCGCTCACGAGCATCCGGTTAGTTTTCGAGTCGCCGGAACGATCTCAGAGGTCCTGGTAGATGATAACCAGCTGGTCAAACCGGGAGAACCCATTGCCAGGCTGGATCCAAAAGATTACGAAGTAGCGCTAACGCAGGCCAGAGCGAGCCTGCAACAGGCAGAAGCTCAACTCGCGCAAAGCCGCGCGGCAATAATCCAGAGCGACGCTCAGCTGACACAAGCCAAGGCCCAAGCCGAGTCTGCTAAAGCTCAGGACACTAACTCGCAGCGAAACTATCAACGAAGCTACCAACTCTTTTACCAAGGCAAAGGAGTTATCTCAAAGCAGGATCTCGACAACGCTCAATATCAGTTTGAGGGCAACGAGGCCACTTACAAGGCCACTGAAGCGGCCGTGAATGTGGCCCAAGCAAATATCGAAACCGCCAAGGCCCAGGAAAAAGCCGCAGCCGCACAAGTCGCGGTCGCTTCCGCCCAAGTGCAAAACGCTGAGCTACAGCTCTCGTATACTACCGTTTATGCGCCTACCGACGGACGCGTAGCGCAAAAGACCTTCGAGACCGGGCAGCGTGTTCAAGCAGGTCAGGCCGGGCTCTCAATCTCCGAACCCAACGCATGGGTAGTCGCCAACTTCAAAGAAACCCAAATGGGCCGAATTCGACCAGGGCAGTCGGTCGAAATCACCGTGGACGCCCTTCCTCACCACAAATTTATCGGCCGAGTCGACAGCTTTCAGTCCGGTACCGGCGCGGTGTTCGCGTTACTTCCTCCGGATAACGCCACCGGGAATTTCACGAAGATCGTGCAGCGGGTTCCGGTCAAGATCCTGTTCGACCGAGCGAGCGTCCGCGACTACGAGCAGCTGGTTGTACCAGGACTCTCTGTCGAGCCCAGGATCCGAGTGAAGTAGTTCGGATGCGCTGCGTCCGCCAGGCAAACAAAAAATTCAGACAAAAAAGGAACGAAGCAACATGGCTGGCACTGAAGAAAAACCGGTCGATTTTCGAACCTGGGTAGGCGTGATGGGAACAATGCTGGGCGCTTTCATGGCAGTGGTTGATATCCAAATCACCAACTCCTCCTTGAGAGATATTACCGGTGGGATTTCAGCCACTCAGGATGAGGGTTCCTGGATCTCCACCAGTTACCTGATTGGCGAAATCGTAACCATTCCCCTTACAGCGTGGCTGGCACGGGTCTTTAGCGCGCGCTGGTACCTGATTGTTAATGTCGCGCTTTTCTTAATATTCTCGTGCCTCTGCGGGCTGGCAGGAAGCCTAGGCGAAATGATCGCGTTTCGCGCCTGCCAAGGGTTCACTGGCGGCGTAATGATTCCGATGGCGCTAACTATTGCGCTCTCTACTCTGCCAAAAAACAAGCAACCGCTTGGCCTTGCCTTGTTTGGCATCACTGCGACACTCGGCCCAGCCATCGGGCCGTCCATCGGCGGATGGCTGACCGATAACTATGGCTGGCAATGGGTCTTCTACGTCAATCTAATCCCGGGAGCACTGATGATTTCATCGATCATCTATGCCGTCAGGTCAACGCCCATGCAGCTGGACCAGCTTCGCGCCGGCGATTGGCTTGGAATCGGCTGCATGGCTATTGGGTTAGGATCACTCATCGCCATGCTGGAAGAGGGCCAGCGCGACGATTGGTTGGGCAGCCCGTTTATTCAACGATGCGCTCTTCTCGCGGTCATTTTCATTCCAGCATTTGTGATCATCGAGTTGCTTCGGAAAAAGCCTTTTGTAAACCTTCGCTTGATCGGCAGCCGTAATCTCGGTATCGCTTCAGCCGCAAACTTTTTCTTAGGGTCGGCATTGTACGGAACGGTTTATCTCTTGCCGCAGTATCTGACAATCGTCCAGGGGTATAGCGCTTTCCAAACCGGGGAAGCGATGATCTGGGTCGGCCTTCCACAGCTTTTGATTTTCCCGTTCGTCCCTCGCCTGATGAAACGATTTGATCTGCGCGCCCTGGTTTGCTTCGGCACACTGGTCTTCGCCCTGAGCTGCTGGATGAACTCTTCCATGTCGCACGATTACGCCGGCGAACAATTCATGATTTCAAACATCGTCAGAGCACTTGGTCAGCCGTTTACCATCGTTCCACTCTCAGCGTTAGCGACCGCAATATTGCTCCCCAAAGATGCCGGCGACGGCTCCGCAGTGTTCAATATCGCGCGCAACCTTGGCGGCAGCGTTGGCACCGCCGTCCTGGATACGGTCATTACCCGGCGCGAGCAGTTCCACGATTTTGAGATCGGCGCATACATCAATTCGTATCGCCCAGTCGTTCAAGATAGGTTGAACAACCTTTCCGTCGCCTTTGTGAATAAAGGTCACGATGCGGTTATCGCGACTCAGCAGGCATATGGCCAGCTTAAGAATATTGTCAGGCGAGAAGCCTACGTCATGGCCTTTAATGACGCTTTCCTGATCGTTGGGATTTCTCTGCTTATCGCTGCCGTTCTAGTCTGGCTCTGCAAAAAGACCACAGCAAAAGAAGGCATGGCAGCGCATTAAACCTCTCACCTCTCACTTCTCACCTCACCCTCCCGTAGCGCCGGCGGCAACCTGGCGCATCGTATCTGTGCTACGTCGCGGCTAACCAATTAACATCCGAACAAAAATCCGCTGGTCTCTTGCCGAATAATCTCGTGTCCGAATGAAACCGGAAACACTAGTTACGCCGATACTTATTATGAACCAAATTTGGACAAGGATTCTAAAATATGAAAAGAGTCGAAGCTAAAATTGTTGAAAACACTAAGGAAGATCCTGCGTCGGAGCCCGATCAAGATCCTAACACCTGGCTTGTTGAAGCTGAGCTTCGTCAAGACATCATGGATTGGGAAACGGCGCGGCTCGACTTTCAATCTTCCGAGATCGACGTAGAAATCATTGAAAGCAGCATGACCGGACCAACCCATTTGACGGCACGTACACGCGGCCAATCGCCTCTAAAAAAGGGTGATGTCCTCCACGTGAATATTCGCTAGCCTAAATACGAACAGAAGGCGCAAAGTTCTTAAAAAGGAGTGACGTTCACCCCTTTTACCTGTCTTTGCACTGCCGACATCCACTTCGCGCAATTCCGCGCGGATTTTTCGCGCGGAGGTCGCTGAGTAACGCAGAGGTTCGGATTTGGATTCTTTTCTCAGCGTTCCTCCGCGTTCTCGTCCTTCGCCAAGGCTACGGCCCGACAGGTCTGCGTGAAATAACACGGCTGTCCTCGCTCTAAAAT
The DNA here is from genome assembly GCA_046727075.1 of bacterium. Lineage (GTDB taxonomy): Bacteria > Verrucomicrobiota > Verrucomicrobiia > Chthoniobacterales > JAFAMB01 > JBKPBY01. The sequence continues at coordinate 3,614 of JBKPBY010000216.1, forward strand.
TGTCCAAAAGCAGACGAACGGAACCGACAATTACCCTTGGCGTCGCACGGAAACATTGGTGGCCTTAACTAAGGCTGCAACTTTGTCCCCCACCTTTAGTCCCATCTCTTTGACCGACCGCGTCGTAATGACCGCTGCGAGCTCACCGATCTCTGTCCTCACGATGATCTCACTCAGTACCTTGTCTGAGATTATCTCTTTCACGGTGCCAGGTATTTCGTTGCGAATCGATTGTTCCATAAAACAGCGTCGCCTTTTCTGTTGTTCGCGCAACTGCCTACCGGCGCGATTCCCTCTCGCCAGGAGAATCTTTGATAGGGCGAAGCGTTCGGCTGAGCTCACACCGAAGTCTTACCGAGCCGTAACAACGCAAGCCCGCAACTCAATCGTCCTCGTTCTCCTCCTCGTCACCCGAGAACGAGGACCAAACCGTTGTGCGGTAGGTCACGCTTTTTTTTCTGACCAGATGCATAATCCGTGCTATTTGCGCGTTGGAAGCCAGACTCAAATTGAACGTCAGAGCAATGACCACATCGGACAATCCAGAAACGAGCAACAAGCCGATCGGTCCAGGTGTACGCATTGGTCATGTGCACTTGAAAGTGGCTGACCTTGATCGGTCGCTCCGCTTCTACTGCGGCGTGCTCGGATTCGAACTGATGGTTCG
>JBKPBY010000217.1:0-15557 GCA_046727075.1 bacterium
TTTTTCTCACCGGACGCCGCCGGGCATCGGTCGAAGCGGTAGCGAGAGACATCGTTTCCGCCGGCGGATCCGCCGAGGCGACGGAGGTCGACACTCTCGACGAACGAGCGATGGACAGGCATCTGCAGTCGGTGATCGATAGGGCGGGCCGCGTTGATATCTCGTTTAACGCGGTCGGGATGCCGAATGCGAAGATCCTAGGTGTGCCTCTGGTCGAGCTGGATGCCGAGCAGTTCTCCCTGCCCATCACGACCTACGCTATGTCGTACTTCCTGACTGCACGCATGGCGGCCCGGCGGATGGTTCCGAATAGATCGGGGGTGATCATGACAGTCACTGCGCTCCATTCGCGGATGGGTATCCCATTGGTGGGGGGCTACGGTCCCGCCATGGCAGCTAAGGAGGCACTCACTCGAGATCTATCGGCCGAGCTCGCGCCACAGGGCATTCGCGTGGTCGGTCTGCGACCACAGGGTATGCCAGAAACACCCGCGATCAAGGATGCCTTCGAGCCTCGCGCCAAGGCATCGGGAATGACTTGGGAACAGTGGCAGGAGCTGCTCGCAAGCAGGACCCACCCGCGACGGCTCATGACGCTTGCAGAGATGGCTAACATGGCGGTCTTCCTGGCTTCCGATAAGGCAAGCGGGATGACGGGAACTACCGTGAATTTGACCATGGGCAGCCTAGATGATTAGCGACCGTGACCGCCGCGAAGCGGCTTGGGATATTAGCCCACGGCTTTAGCCCTGGGTTCATTCGAATCGGGTGAGCGCTCTGAAAGAGCGACACGCGAGCGCGTGCCCCGCCATCGATCGGTTGCCCGGGATAAAGCCCTGGGCTATGTCGAATCCGCTTCGCGGTGCCCTCTACCCGTGCTGAGCCATGCGCGCTTCCGGCTGCAGAGGCAGAACGAGCTCGATTGTTGTTCCTGAGCCCGGTGTGCTGTCGACGGTAAGCTTGCCTCCGATCCGTTGAGCCCGTTCGGATAATCCAACCAATCCGAAATGGGCACCGTCGTTGGATCCAAGAACAGTTGGAACATTGAAGCCGCAGCCGTCATCCCGCACCGTTAACTCAAGTGATTTTGGTGTCGGCAACGCAAGCCGAATCCAGATATTTTTCGGGTTTGCATGTTTGATCGCGTTGTTGATCGCTTCCTGGCAGATTCGCAACAGTTCTTGCTGTGCAACGACTGGAGCGGCCGGCACCCGGTCGCAGGCCAGCTCAAGTTTCGCTGGTGAAATTCCTCCGAAACGATCGACGAGTCTGCGCAGTGCCGAAGGCAGATCGTCGGTCGCGGTTGAATGACCGCGCAAGGTCGCGATCATCGCACGAGCGTCTGCAAGATTGGAGGCAAGAATGAAGCGGATCGTTTTCAGCCGGTTCCGCAACGCCGAATCCTGGGGAACCACCTTATCGACGCTATCGAGAAGCATGGTCGCGCTGGCGAATCCTTGAGCCAGGGAGTCGTGAATTTCGCCTGCGACACGTACCCGTTCGGCAAGGACTGCTCTGAAACGTTCTTCCAACCGCTTCCGGCGGAGAACGAATGCTGTCCAAACGCCGATCCCTGCAAGTCCGATACAAAGCGCATAGAACCATAGCGTCTTGTAAAAATGTGGATGGACCGCGAAACCGACTTCCGCGCCGGGATTGCTCCAAGTCGCTCCGCCATCCGCTGACGCCTGGACGCGAAACGTGTAATGCCGAGGCCCTAAGTTCGTGAAGAAAGCCTGGCGCTCTCCGCCTGCGTCAAACCAATCCCGATCGACTCCGTCTAGTCGATAGCGAAAACGGACCTTGCCAGCAGCGGCAAAGCCTAAAGCAGTATAGTCGATTTCGAGCCGCTTTGAGCCTGGTGCGAGGTCGATCTCAGCGCCAGTCATCGTTTCTCCGTCGGCCACGACACGCTGTACCAGGAGCGGACCAGGGCTGTTATGCAGTACCAGATGAGCCGGATCAACGACGGTAAGTCCCTGGCCTGAACTAAACCAGAGCCTGCCGTCTCGTGTCCGGCCGGCGCTTGAACTCACGCCCGTAATCGTTGTGGATGGAAGGCCGTCACTAGGGCCGAAGTTCGTTCCAGAAATGCGCTTGATTTTTCCGGTGCGGAAATCCTCGAGCTGCTTTTTGCTGACCCGGAAAATTCCTTTCGAGGACGCCAACCAGAGGTCTCCGCGGCTTGGGTCCTCAGTGGCAATTTCTATGTCGTCACTTGGCAATCCATCCTTTTTAAAAAAGGTAAAGAAGCGCTCACCGGTAAACCGAGAGAGGCCTCCATTCTGGGTTCCAAACCAAAGGACTCCTTCCGAATCGAAAAACATCGTCTCTGCGGCGCGGCCGCCCAGACCGTCTGTCAGCCCAAAGTGGGTAGCTTGACCATTCTTATAACGGATCAATTCTCGATTCGTACCGATCCAGACATTTCCTTGATTATCGCAGGCCATGTCCCAAATCGAATCCTTGATGCCGGTCAGGGCTGGCGGCGTAAAGAAACCGCCATCCTGGAAACAGGTAACTCCGCCAAAAGTACCTATCCAGAGGACACCCTGATGATCAAAACGGAGAACAGTCACGAATCCGCTTGGTAACTGATCCGCATAGCGGACAAGCGATTCGCCTTGGCGATGGTACAGGCCATGCAATGCTCCAAACCATAGGCTCTGGTCCTGAGGGTCACACGCAAAGGTATAAATCGTCTTTTCTCCCGTAAATGGGGATCCGCTGTCATCGAATACCGGCTCAAAGTGATCCCGTCCTCGATAAAGCCCCTGATCTGTTCCGACCCAGATCTCGTCGTTCGCGTCCGGTTGGACCATGAAGATGCTGCTTTCTGGAAGTCCGGCGATACGTCCGACAATGGCAAACGCGCCGTCGGTAAAGCGATGCAGGCCTTGTGCATTTGTCCCTAGCCACAGATTGCCTTCGCGATCCTCGTAGACTGAATGGATATAGATGGGCATTTCTTTTTGCTCTGGATATCGCATCACGTTCCATCTAGAGCCGTCCCAGCGAGCTAAGCCGTTCGCTGTTCCTATCCAGATATTGCCGTCCCGATCCTCTATGGGCGCAGGCCAGACCTCCGAATCCAACCCGTGCTCAAGTCCAAAACCGGTCAGCGTTCCATCACGGTAAGAATAAAGCGTATCGAGAGTTGCTATCCACAGTGTTCCCTGCCGATCGAATGCGGCTCCCATAAGATACTTGCCCAACAGCGGAGAGAGCCCCTGGTCAACTTCAAGCCGGTTACCGCGAAATTGATAAGCCGAGCCGTTTCTCTGAATAATCCATACGCTCCCGCTCCGATCTACAAGGATGTATTCGTGCGCCACTGGCCGATTGGGATCGGGGCTCTTGATCAGCTCCAAAGCTCCGTGACCGAAGCGATACAACCCCATCTCGCCGCTGATCCAGATATCGTCTCCGGCTCGCGCCACTGCAGTAATTCGTGCACCATCCAGCTCCGTATTTTTGCCGATCAGTTGGAAGTTGCCTGCTTGATAACGAACCAGGCCGCCGTTGGTTCCGATCCAAACCGAGTGGTCTGCGCCTTCGGCTAAACAGTAAACCAGCTCACCGGGGAGATTGCCCGAGGCTTTATCGAAGACATCAAATCGAGCGCCATCGAAGCGAGCCAAACCCCCGTCCCCTCCGATCCAAAGATATCCGTCCTCGGTTTGCAATGTGACCATCACGTCGTTGCTTGGTAATCCCTCCTGAGACGTCCAGGACTGGTGCACGAACTGGTCTAGGGTCTTTGCCGGATTCAATGCCAACAGAGAGCCCGGCCCACAAAGCAGAAATAGGAAGGCCCCCCAGCGCAACGGCAGCAGCAATTCGGCAAGCCCGTATCATCGGGAGAAAACTGTTATTAGGAAGCAGAAAAGAGCAAGAGTTCTTTCTGCGGTCGGCACTTTCGCTAGCTGAGTCGCGTTCGCCGCGACGCCGGCCGAGTTAGAATTCTCTCGATCTGCCTGTCTACTCGGCTGGTTTCTTTTGACGGATTCTTCAGCCGCAACGCGATACAGGCTGCCAGCGCGTCGATCAAAATAATCTCGGCAACCTTGGTGTCGAGCAGCGAGCCTTGAGGATCGCTGTGCAGTTCGAAAAGGACTAAGGCTATGTCACTGGTTTTTACCAGAGGAGAGCCCGGTTCGCTGGTGACACCGATTGTGGTTGCTCCAGCCTGTTTGGCCAGCGTCAAACCATCGACCGCATCACGATTACGGCCGGTTTGACTGAATGCTAACACCACATCTTTTGGAGTAAGCAGGCTGGTCTGGATCGCCATCTGGATCGGATCACGGATGGCGATACAATTGATCCCGAGGCGAACGAGCCGGTACTCGGCTACACCGGCTAAGAGGCTAGAGTTACCTGCAGCAAAACAGAAGACGTGGCGTGCGTCCACCAGAGCAGTGACTGCTTTTTCCAGAGAATCGTTCTTCAACGTCTTCGGTGCCTGCGCTAACGCGAGTGATTCCTCTTCGAACACATTGCGAACAACGCCCATCAAAGTGTCGGGCGCCGGTTTTTCGCGTCTTTCGTCGGATGGCAACGTGGCGGGGACAGAGCTGGCCAGGGCTACAGCGAAGGAACGATAACCGGAATAGCCGAGAGCTCGAACGAATCGGACGACGGTCGCTTCACTGACAGCGCTAGCCCGAGCGAGTTGCGAGATTGATTTTCCGACCCAATCACCCGGTGAGCGAAGCAGTGCGTCGGCGACATCCCGCACGCTACCTTGGAGCTGCCCATAATTCTGTTCGATCAACGTCAGACAAGATGACCGGCGCGACGACACGTCGTTGGATGAAAGCATAACTAAACGGGGGAGGGTATCAAAGGAGCGCTCGTCGTGCCAATCAAATACCGAGGCTGCCTGGAAGGCTCTTTTGGAACGGTTATCAGACTTTCTACAAAACCAAGATTCCTGCGCAAACGACTGACATTACCTGGGCACGTTTTTTCGAAAGCGATGAACCGGTTTATGCTCTTGTTGCAGAAGAAGGTGGATCGCTGATCGGCTTGGTCCAGGATGTAGGGTTTGTGCAGTATCGGAAGGATTTGTGAGGAGGCGGCAATCCGGAGGTTGCGGGGCGCTCGGTTGCCAAGTTGTCGCAACGCGTTGCGACGTCGGCTATCGTAGGTACAACGACGAAGCATGGACCTTGTCATTGTTAATTGTGGACAGCTGGTGACGTTAGCTGGTCCACAGCGGCCCCGCATCGGTGGTGAAATGGGTGAGTTAGGCATCATCAAAGATGTCGCGCTCTGGATCCGTGATGGGCGGATCGTCCGGGCAGCTCGTTGGAAAGAGATAGAAAGGGAGCTCGGTTCTGATCATGCGGTAATCGACGCGGAAGAACGCGTGGTTCTGCCCGGTTTTGTCGACGCGCACACTCATTTCGTATTTGGCGGTAGTCGAGCTGACGAATTCGAACGGCGCGCTTTAGGCGAAAGCTATCAATCAATTGCAGCGTCCGGCGGCGGGATTTTATCTACTGTTCGACAAACGCGGGCTGCGTCCGAGGAAGAGCTCGCTGACAGCGCGCTGAGTCGAATCAGGATGGCGGTCCGCTCCGGCACCACGACGGCAGAGGTTAAGTCCGGGTACGGGCTTTCCACTGAGGCGGAACTCAAAATGCTTCGTGTCATCAGGCGTCTCAACGATGAAGGCCCGATCGGATTGATATCGACTTTTTTGGGAGCGCATCAATTTCCAGAGGAATTTCGCTCGGATCGGGCGGGCTACGTTGATTTGGTCATCAACGAGATGTTGCCCAGAGTAGTATCGGAGCGACTAGCGGAGTACGCAGATGTCTTCTGTGAACCGCACATTTTCGATGTGGAGACGGCGTCACAAATTATGAAAGCTGCTCAGGCGCATGGACTCCGGTTGCGGATGCATGTGGATCAGCTCTCGCGATCCGGCGGAGCAGAATTAGCAGCGTCGCTCCGCGCGACAACCGCGGATCATCTGGAGCACACCGATGCGGCGGGAATCGCTGCGCTGAAAGATGCCGGCGTTCAGCCAGTACTCTTGCCCGGATCAGTCTACGCGCTCGGTTCCCAGCAGTATCCGCCGGCGCGAGAGATGATTGAAGGTGGTTTACCGGTCGTACTCGCGACCGATATGAATCCTGGTTCATCGCCAACACCTGCGATCCCGATGGTGATCTCGCTTGCGATGACCCAGATGCGAATGTCGGTGGCAGAAGCAATCAACGCGACAACGATCAACGCCGCTTACTCTCTCGGACGCGGTTCTGAGGCTGGGTCGCTTGAGGCGGGAAAAAACGCCGATGTGGTGGTTCATGATTGTCACGACTACCGCGATATCGGCTATTTGTTCGGCGTTGAATCTGCTCAGCAAGTTTTTGTGAAAGGAAGATGTATTTATGCAAGGTCGCGGTGAACGCGGCTGGTTAGCGGACTGTATCGTAAGCCGAGGTGAAGTTCAGTCTGGCCTGGCTCTATTTGCGGATGAAGACGGAAAGATTCTGCGACTATCCCGTGATCCTGAGGATATTGCTCGCGCAACGAAGTTAACCGGACGCGCGATCTTACCGGGGCTAGTGAATGGACATTCGCACACGTTCCAACGGGTGATTCGCGGCCGAACCGAATTTCGAAGCACGCGTGAAACAGATACGTTCTGGACTTGGCGTGAGAAGATGTATCGAGCGGCGACGTTGCTGACACCGGAACAAATTTATGACGCAGCGCGTATGGCCTTTCTAGAAATGGCGCTTTCCGGAATCACAACGGTCGCTGAGTTCCACTATCTGCATCATCAGGCCAATGGCAGTCGTTATGATGATCCAAACTTGCTCGGTAAGGAGGTTATTCGAGCTGCGCGCGAAATTGGATTAAGAGTTGGTCTGCTCCGCACCGCGTATGTCCGTGCCGGATTTCAGAAAGAGCCGAACCCTGGTCAGACGCGATTCATTACTCCGAAAGTGGAACAGTTTATTGATGACACCGAGGCGTTGCGCACCTGGACGGACAAGCAATTTCGAAGAGATGAAGTTGTTGTCGGTGTGGCTCCGCATAGCATCCGAGCCGTGCCGGTTGAATATCTTCACGAGGTGGCGCGGTATGCGACTGAATCGGATCTGGTGATTCATATGCACGTTGCAGAACAGCCTGCAGAAGTCGAGGCTTGCTCTGCAGAATACGGATCAACGCCGGTTGCCTTTCTTCAACGGGAAGCAATTCTTCGCGACGGATTCACCGCCGTGCATGCAATCCATATCAGCGATCAGGAGGCCCAATTATTAGGCGACTCACGAAGCATCGTCTGCGCTTGCCCGACATCGGAGCGAAACCTCGGAGACGGCACCGTACCTGCAGAAAAGCTTCTGGAAGCGAAAACGAGGATAAGCTTTGGAACAGATAGTCAGATTCAGATCGATCTGCTCGAAGACGCGCGATTGCTGGAGTACCACTTGCGAATGGAAAAGCTCCAGAGAGTCGTGTTAGCGCCGGGCGACTCTAAGCTGGGACAGACCGATCAATTGGCGAGACGACTATTTAAGGCTGCAACGCAAACGGGGGCAGAGAGCATTCGCATGGCGGTTGGCGATCTAGTGGAAGGCGCGAACGCCGATTTCTTTACACTCGATCTGTCGGATCCAAGCATTGCCGGAGCTGGTTCGGACGCTTTTCTGACCAACGTTTTATTTTCGGCCGAGCGCTCGGCGGTGTGCGACGTTTTCGTCGGCGGACGTCCCATTGTCACCGGCGGCAGGTATCCCAAACAGGAACCGATTGTTGCTGCCTTTAGTCGGCTGCAAGAAAACTTCTGGAGAGATACGGGATGAAGCACGCGGCGGTAGCAGAGGTTTTGTCGGAGCTTGTCTCGATTCCATCTGTGTCGACGATGACCAACCGTCCGGTCATTCAATATGTTGAGACCTTGTTGTTGCGACCAGACTGGGAAATAGAACATTATCCGTATTTTGACCAGGCGGGGACGGAAAAGATCAATCTAGTTGCTAGGACCGGACCTGAGAGCGAGCTCAATCAATTGGCCCTGGTTTGTCATACAGATACGGTTCCGTTTGAACCGAGTTGGCCAAATGCAGTGAATCCCAAGGTCTCGCGCGGCAAGCTTTACGGCTGTGGCGCCTGTGACATTAAAGGGTTTCTTGCCTGTGCTTTGACAGCGGTCTCCAGACTGGACCCAGCGCGGCTCAAGCGGTCGATAGCGCTTGTCTTTACAGCAGACGAAGAAATTGGCTGCATTGGTGCGAAGAGAATTGCAGCTGAAAAGAACGTTCACGCCCGCTATGCGATTGTCGGAGAGCCAACGGATCTCCATCCAGTTGTTGCTGGAAAAGGATATGCGTTGGCTGCTGTAACGGTTAACGGACGCACCGCCCACAGCGCGTTTCCGAGCGAAGGCCGATCGGCTATTTATGATGCTGCTCGCGTGCTGCAACGGATCGAAGCGCTTTCTCAAAAAATTACGGATGAACGCCACGAGAAATTCGATCCTCCGTTCACAACACTTAACGTCGGGGTCATTCAGGGAGGAACGGCAAAGAATATTGTGCCCGGTGAATGCCGGATGCTGCTTGAATGGAGACCGGTTCCCGGACAAAAACCGAGCCTGGTTGCTGATCTTGTGGAAGAGGAGTTGCGTGGGTTGAGGAAGGAAGGGGTGGATGCAACGATTGAAGTGTCACGGCTCGACAGCGGGTTCGAGACTTCGCAAGAAAGCGAGATCGCGCGATTGCTCGAATCGTTAAGTAGACGGAAAGCAGGAACCGTCGCGTTCGGAACCGAAGCCCCATATTTCAACCAGCTCGGTGCAGAAACCGTTGTATTTGGAGCAGGAGAAATGAGGGTTGCGCACCGAACCGGAGAACATGTCAGGATCAAGGATCTGGAAAGATGCGAGCGGATCCTGGGGCAGGTGATTGAGAGGCTTTGTTGCTAGGCGGTCTACCGTCGACCGTCAACCGTTATAGGATCGAGGATAGAGCGAACGGTGGTCATGCGTTCCGATGGGAGCGCATTATGCCAAATGACCATAACGGTGGACGGTTGACGGTGGACGGTAGACTGTAGACTACTAATCCATGACGATTGATGTTGCGTCTTTGCGGAAGGAATACACCAAGAATGGATTGCATCGGACGGATCTTGTTGCTGATCCATTTGAGCAATTCACCAGATGGTTTGAAGAGGCGGTGCGAACCGCGGGCGACCAGGAACCAAACGCGATGACGCTGGCAACCGCTACAAAAGACGGTGTGCCCTCTTCGAGAGTTGTGCTCCTGAAGGGGTTCGATCATGGATTCATCTTTTTTACGAACTACGAAAGTTGTAAATCTCAGGACCTGTTGAGTAATCCTCGGGCCGCGTTAACGTTTCATTGGCCTTGGCTCGAGCGCCAGGTTCAGGTGCAAGGATCGGTTGAAAAGACTACCCGCGAAGAGTCTGAGTCATATTTTCGTAAGCGCCCGCTCGGTAGCCGGCTGGGCGCAATTATTTCGAAGCAGAGCTCAGTGATCGAAAGCAGAGCAGCCTTGGAAAAGAAGTTGGACGAGCTTAAGAAGCGGTATCCGCAGAATGCTGAACCCCCGCTACCGGATTTTTGGGGAGGGTTTCGCGTCATACCAGTACGGATCGAATTCTGGCAGGGGAGAGAGAATCGGTTACATGACCGCTTCCTCTACACGCTGGGGCCGGAAGGCAGCTGGCGAATCGATCGGTTGTCGCCGTGACGGAGGACCTGCACTGTACATTACCTGCCTCTGATCTTGACCTGGATGTAACGCTACATTCGGGCCAGGTTTTTCATTGGCTACCGCACGGGAACGGCTTCCTGGGCGCTATCGGCGAGCATGCGGTGTACGTTGAACAAAAGGGAGAAAATCTGATCGTTGCTCCGGATCAAGTCGAACTCGTAAGGCACTACTTTGCGCTTGATCACCCAATGGAGCGCATTTTGGCGACGTTCCCTCGAGATGAGACGATGAGTCAAGCGGTCGCATTTTCTAAAGGGATGCGGATCATCCGGCAACCGATATGGGAGTGTCTGGCGACGTTTATTACTTCTGCGTTAAAGCAGGTGCAGCATATCCGTGCGATTTCGCTCGCGCTTCGGCAGCGATTTGGATGGAGCGTCCATTACGGAAAACTTGAAACTTGCGCTTATCCGCGGCCCGAAGTTCTGGCGGGTGCGGACCATCAAGCGTTGCTGGAGTGCAAGCTGGGGTTCAGAGCGAAGAATCTATTGGCGACTGCAAAGATTGTTGCTTCCGGCGAGATTGATATCGAAGGGCTTCATGGGCGATCAACATCGGTAGTTCGCGAGACGCTTTGCCAGTTACCTGGAGTTGGAGAGAAGGTCGCCAACTGTGTCCTGCTGTTTGCCTATGAACGTTTGGAAGCGTTTCCAATCGATGTCTGGATCGCGCGAATGCTGAGGGAGCGGCACTTTGCAAAACGCTCGAGCGTTCGGTCGAGGGAGTTGCAGGCCTTTGCGGCGGACTACTTCGGACCATACGGCGGCTATGCGCAGCAGTATTTGTTTCATCACTGGAGGATGACGCACAGTTCGCGAGGCGGATCGAAACAGAATCGGTCGAGCTTCTAGGTCGACATCTGGCTGCAGATGTTGCTTGATTTAACCTTGAATTGACTTTCCACGTCTACAGACTGAACCGATTCCACTAAAGACTTGAGCACCTGCCGCACCAGAACTACTCTACCGCGATTTGCCGATGTCCGATAGGAAGAAGATCACTCTGGCGATTGCTGGATCGCTGGTACTGCACATCATTCTGATCTTTGGCGCAGGCGAGGCGGTCCGACTTTGGCCTGCCGCTCCGATAGAAGCGAGCCAGGAAAAAACGATGCCCGAGCTGACATTGCTCGACACGCCTCCGCCGCAGACCGATCAGAAACGTCAGTATTTGAGGACCAACGACGATCAAAAAACCGACAAGAAACCTGACGACGCTATGTTCGAGTCGGACAAGGACACCGCTGCGGCTAGCGAAAAAGAGGCTAAGAGCGGGGCGCCGATTCCGACACAGGACGGTAAAGAGATGCCTGATATCGGGTTTAAGGATGAACGGTACTCGCTAGCGGACAACGGGCAGACTTTTTCGACTGAGCCGGGCAAACAAGCGCAAGAAGCAGCCGAAGCCAGCCAAGCCAGTCAACAACAAGCCACTCCAACACCTGCACCGACACCCACGGCAACGCCGATGCCTTCCTCCACACCAACTGAACTGGCCATGCTCCGGCCCGCGCCGACTCCGAATCCGAAACCGCCAAGTCCAAAAGCGAGTAGAACACCGGAACAACAAAGTCTTCCCCCAACGGCTTACCGGCAGGAACAGCGCGCGAATCGGATGCAGGGCAACATCACTAACCGCGGTCGATCCTCGATCGCGGCAGTAGGTACGCCCTGGGGCCGATTTCAGAAAGCGGTTCAGGACGCGATAGGTTCGCGATGGTACTACTATATTAGAGACGGCAACTCCATACCGGCCTTCGGCACGGCGCAAATCCGATTTTACATTCGTGCTGACGGGAAGGTTGAAGACGTTAAGGTCCTCAGCAATACTTCGAACGAAACTTTAGCCTCCGAATCGATCCGAGCGATAATCAATGCCGACATCCCACCCATGCCTGAGGATCTTGCGCCAGTGACTGGCGAGCGCATGGAGTTCACCGAGAGCTTCTCGATTGTTCCAAACTAATCCGTTATGACCAACCTCGCCTTATTTCAAAACACAATGGACTTCTTCACGAGAGGCGGCATTTTCATGCCGCTCTTGTTGCTCTGTTCGTTCGTTGCTCTCGTGGTCATTTTGCTACGGTCGGTGGCATTGCGCAGAAAAGTGGTGATTCCTGCGTTGATCGAGAAGGAAATCAATAAACTGAAGCCGGGTGAACGTCCGGAACATCTGCGGCACCTGGTGCAGGACGATGAATCCCCGCTCTCGAAGATCGTTTCCGTCGCCGTTCGGCCGACAAACGGGACCAAGCAAGAAACGTTGGAAGTTGTGCAATCGCGGGCGCGCCAGGAGATCGTGCGGCTGGAAAGCGGCTTTTTTATTCTGGAGATTGTGGTCGGAATCGCGCCGTTATTGGGTTTGCTAGGCGCGGTGACCGGCTTGGTTAAGGTCTTTGGAAACATAGGGTCGGGGGTTATGTCCACATCGGACTTGCGCGGAATTGCTTCCGGTATCGGCGAGGCACTCAGCACCACGATCGTCGGCTTAGCGATTGCGATTCCGGCTCTTGTCGCTTTCAGCTATTTCTCGCGCCGGGTTGAACGGCTCGCGGTGGAAATGGAAGCATTGCTGACCGACCTTATTGAGAAGATTTACCAGAAGAATGGCGATCAAGGGTTGAGCGCCGCTGAAAGAGAGCGCTTGGAGGAAGTTGCGCGATGAGGTTCTATACCAAGCGAAAGAGAACGCCGCAGATCATCATTGTGTCGCTGATCGACATCTTTGCGATGCTGCTGATTTTCTTCATCGTGACGACAACATTCAAGACGGCTCAATCGACACTTTCAATCAATCTTCCTGAATCCAAGACAGCGTCCCAGAGCGATAATCCCAATGAGCCAGTTGTGCTGTCGGTAACGAAAGATGAAAAGATTTACTTGGGCGACAAAGCGCTAGCGAGCGTTGGTGAGTTAGCTCCGGCACTGAAGGATCTGCAAAAGAATTCGCCGAATCGTCCTTTGGCGATGAGTGCTGCTAAGGAAGTCTCTTTTGGATTTCTCGTGCAGGTATTGGATGCGCTGAAAGAAGCTGGTGTGAAGAACCTACCGACCTTCACGCAAACCAAAGAAGAGAAATGATTCGGGAGATTGTCATCTACGGCGATCCCGTGCTGCGCGCCAAAGGGAAACGCGTTGTGAAGGTTAACGAAGATATTCGCGGGTTGGCCGCCGACATGATTGAGACGATGCACGCTGCCAAAGGAGTTGGGCTGGCGGCGCAGCAGGTGGGAGAACCATTGCAGCTAACAGTCATCGACATCAGCGACGCGGAAAATCGGCCCAGTCAGATGTGGGTGAACGGCGAGGAGGTTGATCCTAAGGGACGAATGCCGCTGATCTTGTTGAATCCGGAACTTGAGTTATCGGAAGAAGTCGAGATCGGAACTGAGGGTTGCCTGAGTTTTCCTGAGTTGACTGCTGAAATACCGCGGGCAGCAAAGGTCAAGGTTAAGGCGCAAAACCTGGATGGGAACACGGTTGAGTTTGAAGCCGCGGGTCTTTTGAGCCGGGCAGTCCAGCATGAGAACGATCACTTGAATGGAATTCTATTTATCGATCGTATGTCCTCTGCTGCAAAGGCCTCCCTGAGCGGAAAATTGAAACGGCTGACGCGTTAGTGTCCTTTCCCGCATTTTTCATGAAAAATGCACCTGAAACGCGCGTCTTGTCTCCGCGTGAAGCCGTCGTTTCCGGGCAGGAAAGACCAGGGGGTGATCGATTACCGCGATTTTGGGTTCTGGCTTTCGGCATTGTCGCGATCGCTTACCTGGCTACTTGTGGAGTCCCGCGCTTATTTGATCAGATTGATGGCCAATATGCTGGCGCAGCGCGAGAGATGATTGCGCGGGGCGATTGGCTTACGCCGACTCAGGATGGCGTGCCTCGTCTGCAAAAGCCGCCGTTGGTCTACTGGTGTGAGATTGCTTCGTTCTCCGTTCTTGGCACCAACGAATACGCCGCGCGATTTCCGGTCGCTATCGCGACAATTGGATGGTTCGTGGCCACCGGGCTGGTCGCGTATCGGATCACAGGATCGCGCCGCGCCGGCACTGCCGCCTCTCTCCTTCTATCGATCTGTGTTGGGAGTTTTCTTTTCACCCATCTGGTGATGCCGGAGCCATTCCTGGCATGCATTATCGCTTTCACTTTCTGGTGCTTAATCTGTGGAATCCAAACGGAGTCCGCCAGCAAAAGGGATCGATGGTTTTTGGCTGCCTGGTTTCTCATAACTCTTGGCGCCTTAACCAAAGGCATTCATGCGCTGGTATTCTCGGTAGTGATCGTGGCGATCAGCGCGGCTCTGAAACCAGGCACACGAGCTGCCTGGAACCGGTTCCTTTTACGGCCTTACGGCTGGCTGCTATTCGTTGGGTTGGTTGTGCCGTGGTACGCATTAATGGAGATACGGTTTCCCGGCTTTGTGAGAGACCACGTCTTCAACGAGCAGATCGGACAACTGTTAAGCCGCCGTTGGCCACCTGATAACTACGGGGATTCGTTATCTTTATTTTGGGCCCAGCATCTGGTTTTGTTATTCCCTGTCGTCTTATTCGTTCCCGCCGCGATTGGTGCGACCCAACGATTCCTTGCCGAGACTGCTACCGCGAAGACGTTCCGCGCTTCCGGCGAGGCCAAGGGCGCCCGCTGGCTGCAAGGCGAAGGGCATCTCATTCTTTTTTGGTTTCTGCTAAACGCGGTGGGAATCACGTTCTCTCAAGTTCAAGACTACTATTTGATGATTTCCTGGTCGCCGGTTGCGATCTGGACTGGCTGGGCTATTACGCGGCAGAAAACCTCGTTCATCTGGACGGGTGTCGCCCTGGCGTCGCTGGGAGTGCTCGGACTCGTTGTCGCCTCGTTGGTTAGCTTTCAATCACATGCCGGGAATGGTTCGTTGGCGCTTGGCGAGCATATGATGCGAGTGATCACGAGTATGCCCGGAGTCATCTGGTCGGAAATGATTCCGTTACTCTGGATAGTATCTGCCACAGCGCTGGTTGGAGGCTGCCTCATTTTTCTCTTTCGTCGAAGCGAAGTCTTTGGTCTGACAGCGCTCAGTTTTGTGATGGCCGTCACTTTCGCTCTCTGCACGCGGGGTCTGGCGATCGCGCAAGACCAGTTTTCATCAGCGAAGGGCGCGCAAGTCATCAATTCGCCGTCGAACGAAAACGCGACGGTTGTGGTTGAAGGAGAATCAAACGACAGAACAAGTCTGTTCTTCTATTTGCGACGACCGATCTTCTGGGTAAACGCCCATCCCGAGATGGAATTCGCGACGCGAGTGCTCGGGATCGGACGAGAACATTATTTGACGCAGGAACAAGTGACCCAGCTCTGGAACGAGGAGGGGAAAATATTTCTGTTGATCTGGCCAGGAACGTTGGACCGGTGGCGGAAGGAGTTGGGTGTAACGCCGGCCCAGATCGTGGTGAGCGATAGGTCCCAGGTTCTTTTGTGTAACCGAGTCGATTCGGATGGGCATGCGGCGATGGTGGGGAGGTAGGGGTGTGGACGTGGCGGGACGAGGGCAATGGAGGACGACGCTCTGCCGCCGCCGTTGTGGGATTATCAAGCGTTAGATAACCGACAGGGCCCATGTCTACCCGCAGGGTCATGGCGGTGTATTGGGATAGCCGAAGCTTCCAGCTTCACCGTGGGTTGAGACTTTCTATCGGTCATCAAGGAAAAATTTTGGTTAGGATTGCTGAAGTTGGAAGATCCAGGAGCCGTGTTGGAGCTGGTTGCGATGATGTAGCTCGGCGTTATAGGGGGTGCGTTCGATCCACATTTT
>JBKPBY010000218.1:0-4639 GCA_046727075.1 bacterium
TAGCCCGCTTTTCTCACAAATTCGTAGGCAAAACATATCGATGGGATGTTTTGATATTCTGCCGGACCGAAGAGATGATCGGAAAGGTGCTTGGAGGGCTGGCCGGCCGGTTCTGAGCGGCACCAAGGGGTATGAAGAGAGAGTTTCTGCTGGGATTGGGCAAGACTCTTCCACTCGGCGCTTTGAAAGCCGCCAGCGCTATTCCGTTTTTGACGACTGGCGGACTGTTCAGCCAGTTAGCAGCTGCCAGTCAATCAATCTGGCATGGATCTGGCCAAAGAGCCTTTTGAGTGGATAGGCCGAGCAGAACTCAATGTGAATGCGCCGGACAGTGAGCTTAAAGCGAGCCGCAATTTTAAAAAGCCGTAATCGGATCTGACCAATTGCGGCATGCTCTAACTCCGTACCGCCGAGAACCTCCGCCCGCAAAATACTCACTAGCAAATGGGCAAAGGCCGAGAACCACAGCCGTAGTTGATTAGAGGCCATCCAGTGAGTGCTGGTGCGATCGGCAAACAGATCCAGTTGTTGCTCTTTGATGCGGTTTTCCATGTCGCCACGAGCGCAGTAAAACTTTTCGTACAAAGCCGCCGGCTCGAATCGAGCCGTTTGGACTGAATCACCCCAACCCTCCTTGGGCAGGTTGGTGACAATAAAACGCGGATTATCGCCTTGGGCTAAAATCTCCGCTTTGCCAATGACCCGTCGCGCTTTGCTCCAACTAGCCAGCGTCGAGTATTCAAACTCGGTAAAACTCCGACACGGACTGTCCAGTTTGCCTTCTTGCATCTGGGTCCTGAGACTCTCAAAGCTGGCTTTGAGCTGTTCGGCCAGCCGATCGTTACGAGCCAAACCAAAACAATAGTATAGGCCGTTGGCTTCAGACCAGGCCATGATTGCTTCACGAGCAAAACCGCTATCAGCGCGCACGATGATCCGAACCTTACGGCCAAAGCGCTGGCGAATGACCGGCACGATCTTTTGCAGCGCTTCCACGGTGCCCTCGCTGGCATCGCGCTTGCAGTCTCGCAACTTGGCAAACAGCGGAATGTTGCCGCAAAAGCAGTACAGCGGCAGGTAGCAGTAGTCCCGATAGAAGCCGTGAAAAAAGGCTCCTTCCTGGCGCCCATGGAGCGGATCGTCGGTCGCATCGAAGTCCAGCACAATCTCGCGCACCTTGCGCGGGATCGCTTTGACTCCACGCTGGATCAAAAGTGCTTCGATCTTTTCGGCTCTCGCCGGAATTTTATTATAGCGAAAGTCGATCCATTCCGCGCTCAACTCCAAGCGATTGAGCGTCGAACGGGCCGCCAAGGCTTTGCCTTTGTCCCGCTCAAGCACTCGATCGTAACCCAGCGGATCGCTTTTACCGGCCAACAGCCCATGCAGCGGATCGCGCCGCAGCTCATCGTGATCATTGAGATCTTCATACCCTAACACCAGTGCATTGACCCGCTGTTTAACCAGACTCTCGACGCTGTGCTCCACGAAACGCTGATCCCGTAGATCGACAAAACATTCCGAAAGCTCACCCAATAGTCCGCTGCGCAATTCCAGCTCGCGCAGCAATACTCCTCCCCCATCGCTGGAGAGATAGCCGCCCTTAAAATCCACTACGACTTTGCGGCTACCTAAATCTTGAAATAACAATCCTTGCTCGTTACACTCTGTCACAGAAGCGGCGTTTAGTTGGTTAAGGTTAACTTATTGAACACAAGCACCTTACAAAACTAACACGCCGCTTTGCACGTCTATTTGTGAGTTTTTCGGGCTAGGATCCTAATTAGCGTACTTTTCCCCGCCCCGTTCTTACCGATTAAGGCGTGAATCTCGCCGCTCTCAACGCGCAAATTCACGTGTTCAAGTGCGCGGACACCGGGAAAGGTTTTGGTGATTCCCTCCATGGTGAGGAGCGGAGGTGCCGTCATAAATGTTTCGGCCTTAGTAGTGATCCGCGACCTACAATGTCACCTGCTAGCTCAATGAGCTAACGCCTCATACTTTGCAACATAATCTTTGACGTCATCGGGCTTGTCTGCCGTGAACAGCTGTAGCGGAACGAGCATTTTCGCCGGCGTCTGTTCGCCTTTGACCTTTGCGATCGCAAACTCTGCGGACTTGTAACCGATACTGTAAGGATCCTGTGTCGATACTGCGATAACGCCGCTCTTTGGGTCCAGGAGTGCACGAGCTACTTGCAGGCTCATGTCGGTACCACAGATTTTCACTTTTCCCTCTCGCGAACGTGCGGCGGTAATTGCACCGACCAGCCCTCCCTCGTTGGCAGCCCAAATCAGTTGGGTCTCTGGATGACCCTCGAGAATCGTTTCTACTTTATTAGCTGCCGGATCAGGAAACTCGCCTTCCTGCTCGGCAACTATCGAGACACCCGGGACCTGTGCGACTTCTTTAACAAAACCTTCCCGTCGTTGTCGGCCAGCCTCGTACTTGGGAATGGTTATAAGGGCGATCTTGGCATTGCCACCCATCTTCTCTTTAACGTAGTCAGCTATATACCTGCCCATCTGCGCGCCAAGTTCGGTATTATCCACGCCAACGAACGTCGTCATAATGGGAGAATCGATTGTCGTATTGTAATTCACCAACTTCACGCCGTTGTCGACCGCACGCTTGAGCGCTGGCACAGAGCTTGTCGGATTCAGTGCACTGATAATAACAGCGTTGACATCCCGAGCAACGAAGTCGTCGACAATTTGGGCCTCCATATCAACCTGGCCACGCGCATTGCCAACCAAGACTTTCGCACCAGCTTTATCGGCAGCGGCCCTAATTCCGAGTTCGATAGTGCGGAACCATTCCGTTTCTGCAGTCATCTGCACTGCACCTAGGGTGATATCCTTAGCACAGGCTGGCCAAATTGGCGTCAGGACCCACGCAGTAAGAGTTAGTAACGGCAAGGCCGCAGCGCCAGCACTTGGAAAAAATCGTATGAGGCTGCGCAACGTCCCGGCGATCCGAATACCAGCATTCGAAATGTCCCTGAGCGCCGGTATAGCAAACAATACGGGACCTTTTGTAGTTATCATCTTCTTTGGGGGAATTTAGCTACTTTACGGTCGGCCCGCTAGCCTCATCATCGTTCCGCAGCGCCTCGAAGTAGTGTCTTTATAGATCAATTCACATTGCGACATTTCCCACCAGAGAAGCCAATTGCACCGAGCGCGTCGATTCTCTTGGTCTGTGATTTTTGCGGGCTAGCTCATTGCGTTGAGTGGTACGCACACAACAGTGCGGTCGATTTGCTTTGTTCTTGGTTTTTGGGCAAGAATCGTTCGATTCCCGGCATAGCTCAGGGCCGTTGAATACGGCGCCCGGTTTGTTTCTTGTCCGCTCAAATCGATTATCCCTGTTCGGACACTGAGAGTCACGTAGACGACCACCCATGCCGGTGCCCCGCCGCTATGCCGATGGTCAGAGCTCTCCGGCAAAACCTCCCAGCTTCTCGCGCAATACTGTCAGCGTGCAAAGCACGATCTCATTTTGCTTAGTAGTCTTTAGCCGATCCTTTGGACCGCTCAGAGCACAAATCTGGCCGGCCGGATCCAAAAAGCTGTGAGCCCCGTCACTAACGAGCCGCCCGAGAACGGCATCTTGGGAGATATTCTTCAACCGATTCAGCCTCGTAAAATTTCGCCCGGCGCTGCAACGCACGCAATATCTGCGGGTCGGCTTCGACAATCGCCAGTTTGAATGTGATGCGGCCGCAGTCGCTCTCCCTTGGGAGGTCTTCTTGGCCTGGCAGACTGCCTTCCTGTTTCGCCGCGAAAAATTCCGGGAGCGTCATTCCGAAACTCGCGGTAGCTCTGGTCGCCGGCCGGATCGCGTCCGCCTCGAGCTCGTAGGTATCCGGATAACTTTCGCCGGCCCGCTGGGCGGCCACCTGTACGGTGTTCTTAGGTTTTCGCGCGAGCCAAAAGAAACAGTAAGATTTTGATTGGTCGTGCAACAAAAACACACTCTCAAACATTGTGAAATCTTTTCAAACCCTGTTGAGGGTCGGTGTTGAGAGTAGGCAATCTTGTTCTCGTAAGTGGCTCTACTGAAGTTACTTGGAGGTAAGGGGATTCGAACCCTGGCCCGCAGTACAGGATTTTTCCAAACAGGAGGAGTCCAAGCTCGTTGACAGGATGTTGACAGATACAGCCTCGTTTTTGGTGCGTAACGGTGCGTTTCCGATCGCATCTATTCCTACGTAAGTTACTCTCCCCGAAGAGTTGTATAAACTGTTCCTTGGTCACATCGTCTTCTAATTCGAGGAAGCGTTTGATATGTGATGTCATGAAGTTCACCAGGACCTCACTCGGCTCTAGCTCAAGCAGCACGCGGATTTTGTCCATGGAGAATCCGATCCAACCCTTTGGATCCAAAAGGAGGAAGAGGAAATTTGTGCCAGAAGGTTTAGAGACAAAATCGACAATCCTTGGTATTGCCGACTCGAATGTTGTCTTGACGGTTTCCACTTCAACGTCGGTTATCGCCCGAGTGAATTTTTGTAACTTGTTAAGCGGACATTCTCGTGAAAAAGGTCACTCATGGAATTGACGAAGATCATTCGAGGTTGGCTCCATCGAATAGGATCACCCAGTTTCTCTGGAACCGGTCTCAAATCGAAACCACT
>JBKPBY010000219.1:0-8392 GCA_046727075.1 bacterium
GGGAAAGACCATTTATCGCCCAGGAAAGGGACATCGACTTCACCAAACACACTCTTCAAATAGCGGCGGCCATGAGTCAGTTCGCCTGTAGGATTCTGGTTCGCGGCGACGTTACCGCCATGGCTGTTTGCATCGTCGCCCTGGATAAAAGTCTCGCTGCGATATTCAAATCCTGCCGCGACGGACAATGGGCCACTGGGTAAGTCCCACACTGTGCCGCCCGCGTGGATGTTATAGCTCGCGAGTTCGGTTCGGTTGTCCAGAAATATGGTGTCGACCACCCTTCGGTCGTTATAGAAGATTTTATTCGGACCGTTGGGGAGCAATTGATCGGTGAAGGGGTTAAAAAAAATACCCTCTTTCCCCGGCAATGTCCCGGCGAGCGCCGCGTTCAGTCCCGCAACGAGGGGCATATTAAGTTGTTTGTAGGTCGCGTCGCTTTCGCCATAGACGAAACTGGTGTCGACGTACCAATTATGTGGGAGCTGAGCGATCGCCCCGACCACGTTGCGGAACGTGGTGATTTCAGTCTCCGCCCGCAGCGGACCAAATTCATTTAACGATTGGCCTTGATTGATCAGGGGCTCACCAAACGGGTTAAACGGATTGTTGGCAGGCACAACAATGCCACCGTTGTTGCCTAGATTTGGAGCATAGGCGCCTTGGTTCGGGTAGGAGCTGGTTTCCGCCTGGTACTGAATCAGAAAAGAGTCATAAAATTTCAGCCAATTGGTTGGCTCCCAGGTCACTTTTGCGTATCCGCCGTATCTGGTTTCCCGAGGAACGATTTGCTGCCAAATCGGGCTGAAATCCGGGATAGGAAACGCGGGGTCATTGATGTCAAAGTTTGCAGCCGTGATCGGTTCTCGCGAGCCCGGACGCACTTGATAAGTGTTTCCGGTGTTTGCGCCGACAAAAGGACCCAGGGGAGTAACAACGTTAGGAAGGTCTGGGTAGCGGGAACTATAGTGGCTATGGTCCAGCCGGTTAAAGGGCCGATCCACAAAACTAATCGGGCTTTGCTCATAATAATCGAACGCCGCGATCATTTTAAGTTTGCCCCACTTGCCAAGATCTTGTGTAAAACCACCTGTAGCGGAGGTGTGATGAACTTCGAAATCCCCTCTCTGGCTGATACCATAGTAATACAGGAGGTCGGCCCCGTTGTACTCATCCTTTAAGATAACGTTCACCACCCCTGCGACCGCGTCGGATCCATACGTCGCGCTTCCGCCGTCATTGAGGAAATCGATACGGTCAATCGCTGCGATGGGGATCGCGTTGATGTCGACGAAACTGATAGCGCCCGCGACGCTCTGCTGGGGCAAGGCAGAGACCGGGAACCGCTGTCCGTCGACAAGGACCAGCGTATCGCTCGGCGGCAATCCCTTTAGCCCAATAGATGCTGCACCAGGCGAAAAGCCGAATCCTGTCGTAACGTTCGGGTTAAAGTTGCCAACCGAAGCAGGCAGATTCTGGAGAACATCGGTAACTGTCTGCTGGCCGGTTTTGGTGATATAGTCTTTGTCGAAGCTGATAACCGGTTGCGGCCCCTCTCCCACACGCGGGATGATGTAACCGGTGACAGTGATTCGTTCGAGCTCGCCTCCACCAGTCTGCTGGGCGATGCCGGCGCCGATCAAGCTGGTTAAGGCTGTAATCGTTAATAGGAATTTAAGACGCATAAAATAAGGCTTTTCTAGGTCTCAAACTAAGAAATCCTTTAAAAACAGCCCTTTTGGGCTAAACAAACTTTGCCCAAAAAAGGCCACTCCATGGGGCGCTGTCCTTCTAAGCAAAAGGGGCCCTTTAGAGTCAAACAGAATTTTGAACGAAATCGAAATGAGATTGTCCTTTCGGGCAAATCGCACGAAAATTACTCTGCTGGTGCTACTTAGATCAAAAAAACTGTTGGTTTCGGTCTGAGAGAAAAGGACGAATTGGAGACCGTCCATTCTTTCGGAGCGAGGGGCCACCGACGTCAGCGGGAACTGGAAACTGACCGCGCACGCGGTACCGATAAATTGGCTGCAAGGGCGATTCTGCGCGCCCGATTCAGGCCCGTACCGTAGAGTGGATCAAAAACGTCTGCATCGTCCAAAAAGTGCGCGATAGCGGCCAGCAGAGTTTGACGTTCCGAAGGAATCGCAGCGAGTTGTTTGGCTGCCCATTCATCTGCTGCACCTTCGTCTTCTGCGCGCAGAGCAAGATGCCCGTATTCGTGCACTAGAAAGAAGCGAGCGGCGCCCGGATGTTTTGCATCAATCGCTCGCATCCTCTCCAGACAAAGAAAGATAGCGCCGTGCCAGCAGAAGGGGTTGGGTTGCAGAGCAGCTCCAACTCGGTGCTGTGTCTTTCGGCAATCGTACTTAATCGGGATCTGGCGCAGGTTGGCGGGCGGCTGCCACTGGGCATGGGCGTTAAATGGGACCGATAGGACCAATAAGACCAATAGGACCAATGGGACAAATGGGACCAATGGGGGCATCCGAAAATGCTGTATCGGCGTTGAACGTGGCATGCCGCAGTTCACGCTGAATTTTGCATCACCCAACGCAAAATCCATCGGGAGGGGGCTCAACTTTCCTATTGTACGAAACCAAAGTATTTGTCGCCTCGTCCGAGCGGAGCTGAGCTAACGGCTTGGCTAGTCATCACGGAGGCCGCCGGCGAGTCCGCGCCAAGAGTATTGAAATTTCCTTCAAAGATCACGTTGTGCGGCGTAACGATCGATAGCGGTCCTTTCAGCATGGAAGCACCACGAATCAATAATGTTACGCCTTCCGGTCTGGCGTTCGCGACTACGAATGCGATTCGTTTGACGGTATCCGGCACGCCTTTGTAGTTGAATCCGATTACAATCTGGTTTTTTAGATCTCCGTCACCATCTTTGGCCAGACACAGACAGGACTGAGGCTTCTTGCTTTGATCGCCGGTGATCGATTTAGGGTCAACAGGCCGAAACCATTGAGAATCCGTTCCGGTGGCCCGGACTGAATAATCCCCTTTTCCGTCGCCCGTGATTTCAAATTTTATGTCGGTTTGATTGATGGATGCCTGGAGGTCCCAGCCACCGGTCTGCTCTGAGTTCTCGACTGGTACCAAAACAACGTCGAGAGGCAGGACTCCGGGCGTTATCACAAATGAATCCAAGCTTGTTCGAGCATCCGCGAGAAACTGCAGATCCTCGGGATTGGTTGTCGGTTCGCTGTCAGGCGAGAAAGAGATCGATTGGCCAGGAGCCACATTAAATTTAATCGACCCGGTTCCATCAAAATTGTTGCCGCTAACGAGTGGATAATTTGTCTCCAGGTCGCCCGTCACAGTTATCCCTTGCTGTCCGAAGACGCGTCCGGCGTTCCCTCCAAAGCTGGTCGAGTCGATGTTGACCGAGCTATTTTCAGAGAAAGCCGTGAATTGCGACACCGGAATCTGCCTAACATCAATCGTTGGCGTAACCGTGACGACTTTATTCGAAAGTCTTGGCAGTCTCTGCGTCTCGGCTGAGCCATCCACATTTATCTTAAGAATTCGAGCGCTCGCGCCTTTAAAGGGGTCACCGCCATCGGTTCCGTCAAGAGCCTGGAGTGGGCCGGTATTGTCGCCAACACTGGAAGGACCACTAACGGGAGCCAGTTGCCGGGAGCCTTTGTCATTTGAGGGAGCCCAGGTGAGGGTGAATCCGTTTATCTGCATTCCCGACAAATCGATGAAGCCAGTGTCCGCTGCTTGTTTAGCGATAGCTTTCTTCATCGTGAGAAGAGTTCCTTCCAACGCAACTTGCTGTTTGGCCTGGTCCATCTCTCTCCCCGCGCGTTCCCGGGCATCGTTCATGAACGCGAGAAAGGTGGCTGCGATCATCGTCGCAATTGCGACAGCTGCGATGACTACAACAAAAATGGATCCTTTTTCGGAATGTCTTTGGAGCTTCATCTCATGTTCAGCGGAGTTCCATAGACATTGAAATCGAGCCGTTCCATTGAAGTCACGACGCTCCAATGCGCCTGGAGCAATCCATTTTTCATGCTGAAGATCCCGGCGGCCACCGGCTGGACGCCGGCATAGGTTTTGACAACCGGTGTTCTGGCGAAACCGGTAGTTGTCTGGATGATCTCTCCTGGTCCTGACGCTTCATCTCTAAATTCGAAATCTCGTTGAATGCCAGATGCGCGACAGCTTAAGACTTTGCCAGCAGGAACGCCTTCTCCATAGGGCGTTTGAAGGACGCCCGGCAGGCGAGTCGCGTCGGCGAAGATCTGAAAATCGTCCGCCGTTTTCATCGCGTCGTACATGATGTTAGCCAACTGCGAGTGGGCCGCCTCTAGTTGCGAAGCTTCAAGGACAGCCTTTTGCCGCGCCATTACTGTGATTACGAAACCGATTGCTGCGCCGAGCACGACAGCGATTGAGATGATCGCCGCCAAGAGTTCCACCACGGTGAAGCCGGCACTCGCGTTGCGCGTTCCGCGCAAATTTGGGTTCGGCGAAAAGGAGGTCGCGAGCTTCATTGTGCATTCAGGTTTAGTGTTGTGATGACCTTACTGTTTGGGTCGCGTGGATTGCGCTGGTAGGTCAATGTCAGAACGCCGCCGCCGGTATTTTCGAAGCTGATCTGATATGGAAACTCGTTAAGGAAAGCAGGTTGGTTAGCTGCGCTCGAATAACCTGAATTTCTTGGGTGATAAAGGAATCCCTGGCGCGTTTCGGCCGGCTTGAGGGGAATTCCGTCGCTCTCGTCAATACTGCTCGCGGAATCCGGAACGTAGGATGGAGCGAAGTGCTGGAGCTCGGCGTACTCGTTGAGAATTCTTGTCACGCGGTTGTCGAGGCGTGCATACAACGCTTTCTGATCAGCCAACGCCCAAACCGCGGTGACGCCAAGAGCGGCGATGGAGAGGACGACGATGCAAGCGAGGATTTCGATGAGGGAAAAGCCGCACATGGGGTCAGGCGGGCGTCTATCGCCCTTCCAGGGCGGGCGTCCTGTTTGTCTGGTAACAGGGGTTAAAACCCCTGGCTGAAATATGTCGCTCCTTCGGAGCGGCAGGCGCGCACACGAGGACGCGCTGACCCGTTTGCGTTTGGCGAATACGAGAGACAGGTTGGATGAGGATCTCACAACGGCTTCAATGAGTCTTAGGTCTGGACGTCGCCTTTATTTGTTTCGCGGATTCACCCAACGGGAACGGAGGCGGTTCTCCGGGCAGATCGGACGAGTTGAGTAACGCCTCGCGCTCGCCTTGGCCAAGCCGATCGTGACGGCGATTATCGGCAGAGATAATGGTGGGCGAAACAATCACAATGAGGTTGGTCCGCGTGTTATTGTCTTGTCGCGATTTAAATAGGTAGCCGAGTATCGGGATTTTGTGGATCCCCGGTATGCCGTTGGTCATCAGCGCCGAATCGTCACGCAGGATTCCGCCGATCACTGCTGCCTGGCCACTTCGCACGGTGACATTAGCGGTTGTGCTTCGGGTTGAGATGACCGGCACTTGAGTCGTCGTGCCGGGCGCAGCATCAGTCGTCGAGGTCACAGTCGAGAGAGCCGGGTTGAGATTCAGGTCAACTAAGTTGTCATCCAATATTCGCGCGATGACATCGATGGTGAGCCCGGTTGTGAAAGTGTATGGAGTTGTGCTCGGTCCGTAATTGTTGGTTCCGGGCGTTTGTAGGAAAATAGTCTGCTTTGTGTCGGACCGAATCGTGACAGGCATACCGCTCTTCGCGACCGTCATCGGCGAATTGTTACTACGGATTCGGCCACGTTCACCAAGCGCTCGCAACACGACGGCGACATCTGGAAAATTCAGAACCAACCCGTTCGAAAAAAAAGAACCGACAGGAATGTTCCCCGTGATGCCGCTGGCACCGACTCTTCCGGTTAGTGTGAATTTTGCCCCGTTGACCCCGAGTGTCTGGCTCCAGTCCAGGCCACCATTGAGATTATTTCGATCGGTGATTTCGAGGACGTAGGTCTTCAAAAGAATCTGGTTCTCTTTCTTATCGAGACTGGCGATCGCATTTGCCACCATTGTCTGGTCTTCCTCCGTTGCCCGCACGATCAGAGAGTTGCTGCTTCGCTCAACGAAGACCGCGCTCTGGCCTTCTTTCGCGAAACCCCCGGTCGAAAGCGGCGTATCAAATGGCAACCCGGCGACGTAACGGGCACGGCTTTGATCAGACCCGGTACCTCCAAGGGTTGACGCAACATCGGTCGTTTGATTAATCGAAGTGGCCGGTTTCGGATAAGCTGGGAAATGATCCCCAGCGGGATTGGTTTTGATTCCGAGGTAGTTCGCGATTGGCTGAAGCAAGAATTCGGCGGGCGTATTCCGGATCTTATATCTGCGAGTTACATAGTAGCCGGGCGATTCGATATCTGCTCGGCGAAGCGTATACTTCCGGCCGTCCGAGACAACTTGAAAGCCACGTGATTCAGCGATCTGATAAAAGGCTTCAAGCGGCGTAAGGTTTGAAAGCGTAACCGAGATTCGTTCTTCGGTCGGAAAATTCGGTTCGATGTAATTAATGTTTGCTTGCTCCGCCAGGATTCTCAGCACACGCGAAATAGGTTGGTTCGTATAACGATGCGTTCTAGGTTTTGAGGGTTCCATCTGCGCGGCAGCAGCGGCCTCTGCGTTCTCTTTTTCGCGCAGCAGACGCTCGATTTCCTCTACCACCGAATCTGAGCCTTGATTCGAGCTTCCGGGCGAAGCTTGCGGCGCAGGCGCGGGCGAGTTCTCCGGAGCGGGCTGAGGGGAAGCAGAAGGCTCTGTTTGAGCAAAGGCACAGCACTGCGAGCAAACAAGCAGAATGAGAATTCTTTTGATCATGGCCGGGAAGGTTTTCTCTCGAGCTGAATCGGCTGAGATGGTTTATCGCCTTCGTATCGAAGCTCACAAAGAGCAGCTTTGAAGCCTGGCAAAACAATGACTACCCCATTCGATTTGATCGTTCCGACCTCTACGAGAATGTCATCAGATTGGCTTCTCTCCAGGGGCAGACCATAGGTGCGCGCGAGCGCTTCCAACTGGCTCAGTTGCTGCAATCGGATGGGTACGGGAATCTTGTCTCCCTGAGCGAAAACTACTCCATTGATGATCGCCATCGAGCGACTTTCGTCATCACCGACGCTGAGCCCGCCTACAAAGAGCTCTCGCTTGATCTCGTCTGTTATGGCCTGCAAATACTGTTGAACCACTGAGCCAGAGGCAATACCGCGAAGATCGGATGCGCTATTAACCAGAGTTCTTGAAGCCTGGCTGCTAATAAATGGATCGCGCCTCGACGACTCATAGCGGAAAAGATAAAGGTCCGGCAGTTTCGGTGTCACTGCCTCCTGAGCGGACGCGGTGAGTGTGAGTTTGAGGGTGAGTGCGAGAAATGAGACCGCTTTCATTTGCTCGAAAGGAGTCGAATTGAAAATCGCGCGTCCAGATAGGTTGGATCCCGCGAGAACGGTTGGGTGGAACCAGGCCGACTTAAGAAGACACGATCAAAGTAAAGAAAAGCATTCGAGTTCTCTTGCTCTGCCAACAGAGGTACAAGCCGTTGAAACTCGAGTCTCGAGCAGCCTGCCTCATAGGTTGTCGCTGCCTCTCCGGGGCTCGGCCTCGTCGGCTGAACCACGACACCTGTTTCAGTCAATTGTTGAATCGCAAAAGGCCGGCTAGTGAGGTCCGGCGGCCTGGAATGCAATGGATTCATGGCTGCCGTTCCATGCGTTCCTTCCAATCCTTTCGGACCGAGAATGGCGTCGTTCAGCCGGACGTACATCGCCGACACTTTCGCCTGACTCAGCTTCAGGCCTTGGATCTCCGATCGAAGACGGCCGTTCAACAAGCGCTGAGACTGGTTTTGCCGCGCAAGCTCGTCGGTAGCGGTTATCATCCTGGAAAGGCAAATCGCTTCGGCGCCGAGCAGAACCGAAGCCATCGCTCCGACGGAGGCGAGGATCCATAGCTGTCCTTTGATGGCCACAAAGCTCATGGCTCAAATGATTACAGGGTGTCGGGCTCAGATATTTTCCTGACGCCCAGTCCGAAGTAATTTCCGTCTGGTTTGATCGAATACTGCAGCGAGAATTGCACGAACCCGTCCGCTCGTTTTTCCGATCGATCGGTGTGCACCAGCTCGCTCCTGGACGGCAGGCACTTTTGGAACGCTTCGGCCAACGTTTGAACTGCGTCACCCTCTCCCAGCCTTTCCAGTCCTTGAAGAACAAGTCGATAACTTCCCGGGACTCGAAATACGCCTCCAGGAACCGGGACTCGCTCGAACTGCTCCGATTCGATTGCGATTGAATCCAGAACAGCATTCGCCGGCATCGAGTTTTCAATGGCATGCAACAAAGCGCTGATCGGTAGTCGGTTTCTCAGGATCGGTTCCCATT
>JBKPBY010000220.1:0-8422 GCA_046727075.1 bacterium
GCGAAGACTTTGTGATGTATGAGCGCGCTTATGCCCCTGGATTTCACGATCTAATCTTCGGGATGCTTCGCGATGCCGGTATTATCCCCAACGTTCGCCAGACTGCAGGAGAAATGCCCACTCTGATCTCACTCATCGATTCGGGCACGGGTGTCGCCATTCTGCCCGCATCGACAGTCAAACGTAGCGTTGCTTCGGTAGTCGCTTGTGAGATTGCGGACAAGATACCAATGTCTGAAATTGGTATTGCCGTCCGGAAGGGGAATCGAGCACCCGTGGTAGACAATTTTAGATCTCTCGCCTTAGAGAAGTTACGTGGAGCAAGAAGAGTTCGTCATCAATGCCGCTAAACTCGCGGCGGAAAGAGCTTAGCGACGGCTGCTGAATAGCGCATGGACCGCCTCACCGCTGGTCGACGAGCTTTTCGGACCGAACGCGATCAAGGACGATCAGCTTCGAGTGATGTTCTCCTCTTGCCATCCCAGGCTTACAGAGGAGGCCCAGGTCGCGCTTATCTTGCACATCTTTTGCGGGTTCAGCATGGGTGAAATTGCCAGCGCTTTTGTAACTCCGGCCAAGGCCGGATCACTCTTGGCTGAGTTTTGTTGTCGCCTTGCGACAACAGCGTCTTCGCCCATTTCCGATTTCGCCGACCTGTCCACCGTAGTCCGGCCTTGGCCGGACGAAGGCGGATGCGAAACGTCACATGAAATGCCGCTCGGAGTCGGTAATGTCCTGATTAGTCGCGTGATCCAGAACTTCGACGAAATAATTCTATGAATAATCGTAAACAAAAGGTCATCGTCACCGGTGGGAGCGGGAAAGCTGGGCGAGCATGTGTCAACGATCTGATCGCCCACGGATACCAGGTCTTCAACGTCGACAACGTTCTCCCGGCTAAGGAACTGTGTCCCTTCATCATGGCCGATCTGTCCGATTTCGGGCAAACCCTCGATGCATTGTCATCAGTGGACACTGGTATTTATGGCAAGACAGCGTTGCAGGCCTTTGATGCAATTGTTCATCTTGCTGCTATCCCGGCGCCGCGCCGGTTTAGCGATGCGGTGACCTTCAGTAATAATATCCTTAGCACCTACAACGTTTTTGAGGCGGCGCGTCGCCTGGGAATCAAGAACATCGTCTGGGCTTCCAGCGAGACCGTCTTGGGATTGCCGTTTGAGACACCGCCACTTTATGTTCCGGTAGACGAAGAGTGTGCGCGTCCGGAAAGCGCGTATTCGCTCTCGAAATTATTGGGCGAAGAAATGGCTAAACAGTTCTGCCGTTGGGATCCGGAGATGAAAATCATCGGTCTGCGGTTTTCCAATGTGATGGAGCCCCACGATTATGCGGCTTTTCCCGACTTCGAAAAAGATCCCCATCGCCGCAAATGGAACCTTTGGGGCTACATTGACGCCCGCGACGCCGCTCAAGCAATCCGGAAGGCGCTGGAAGCCACGATCAAAGGCGCAGAGGCGTTCATCATCGCCAATGCCGATACGGTGATGTCGCGACCAACGTCGGAATTATTGGCCGAGGTTTTCCCAAATGTACCTGTGAAGAAGCAACTCGGTCAAAACGAGACGCTTCTGTCGATTGAGAAAGCGAGGCGCGTATTAGGCTACGAGCCGCAGCACAGCTGGCGCGATCCCGCAAGCCGCTCGAGCTAATCGCGAAGGTAGGGAATGCAAGACGGTCGCCCGGTCTCTATTTATCATGGAACGAACCGAGCTCCCAAGATACCGGCTAGCCCATATCGCGGGTGCGATTGCAGTGGCCGTTCTTGTGCTGGGGCTCTCATCTCCGCAAAGGGCCCCAGCGGAAGGGGCCAGCATTGATTGGCGACCCTGGTCCGAATCTGTTTTTGATCAGGCGAAAAAGGAGGGACGCTTTGTGCTGCTCGATCTCGGTACGGTGTGGTGTCACTGGTGCCACGTCATGGAAGAGGTTACGTATAAGGATCCAAAGGTGATCGAGCTGATCCGATCTCGGTATCTTGCTGTGCGCGTTGATGCCGATTCTCGACCGGACCTTTCCAGCCTATATGAAGACTACGGCTGGCCAGCTACAATCGTATTCGGGCCAGACAAAGGTGAAATCGTAAAACGGCGTGGTTATATCCCTCCTAAGCCAATGGTTGCCATGCTGCAGGCGATCATCGATGACCCGACTCCGGGACCATCAGTCCTGCCCGAAACAGAATTGGCTCCAAGCAGTGAAGCTGCTCTCAGTCCGACAGCGCGTCAGACGTTACGCAAAACTCTAATCGACGCGTATGACCCTAAGAATTTGGGCTGGGGCACAATCCAGAAGTGGCTCGATTGGGACATACTCGAGTATTGCATGGCAGAGGCGTTGCGGGGCGATAAAGCCTTCGAACGTATGGCCCGCGAAACGCTCGGTGCTCAACTCAACCTCATGGATCCAGTCTGGGGCGGCGTTTACCAATATTCGACGGATGGCGATTGGAAACATCCTCACTTTGAAAAAATCATGCAGATGCAGGCTGAAGATCTGCGCATCTACGCTGATGCTTATTCGCTCTGGCATGAGGATGCTTACCTTAAGGCGGCGACGCAGATCTTGGCCTATCTGAAAACCTTCCTGATTTCTCCGGAGGGCGCCTTTTATACTAGCCAAGACGCAGACCTGGTGCCTGGCGAACATGGAGGTGAATACTTTCAGTTGGGCGACACGGAACGGAGGCAACGCGGAGTTCCCCGGGTCGATACCCACATCTATGCCCGCGAAAATGGTTGGGCCATAAACGCGCTTGCGACCCTTTATGCCGCAACAGCGGAACAAGAATATCTTGATACGTCTAAGCGCGCCGCGGACTGGATCATCACTCATCGGGCGCTTCCCGATGGTGGTTTCAGTCACGACGAAAACGATTCCGCCGGTCCTTACCTGGGCGACACGCTCTTCATGGGACGCGCATTCCTCAAGCTCTATGCGGCTACTGCTGACCGCGTCTGGCTCAATCGCGCAGAAGATGCAATCCGATTCATCGCTGCGAATTTTAAGGCGGAAATTGGTTACACCAGTTCGGCCGGCGGAACCGGACTAAAATCCAAACCACAGGTCGATGAAAATGTTGTTCTGGTGCGGCTGGCGAATCTGATGGCGCAGTACACAGGAAAAGCTGAGTACGCTACGATGGCAAAACATGCTATGCGATTTCTCTCCGCACCTGAAGTCGCTGACCGCCGCGGTTTTTTGGTTGCCGGTATACTCCTGGCGGATGGTGAAATCGACGTTGCTCCGTTGCACCTTACTATTGTTGGGCGCAAAACCGATCCGGCGGCTCAAGCGCTGTTTTCTGCGGCGCTCAAACAACCCGTTGCATACAAACGGCTGGAATGGTGGGATTCGGCCGATGGCCCGTTACCGAATCCTGACGTTGAGTATCCCCAACTGGAACGAGCCGCCGCGTTTATCTGTAAGCAGAACAATTGCTCTGCACCCGTCTACGCACCGGAAAAGATCGGAAGCCTAGTTGGTTTGCCGTCCGGAATGTGAGGGGCGTCGGAAAGCCTTCCATCGTCCTTTTTCATCTTCATCTTGTTCTCTATTGGTCTAGTCTCTGGGATCTACCGACGCTACTTTGTTTGAGCTACTTGCTTTCTGTGCGCTGGCGAGATACGAGCTCCATCGCCGCCCTGCGTTTGGGCATGGCTTTGGCATTTATGGACTGGGCGCGTTCGAGGATTTCTTTGGGAGCGATCTCGGGGCGTCCTGAGTTAAAGGGAGGGGCGGGTGCGTATTCTAGGCTGAGTTGGATGGATTGAGCCATTGCAGGACCCGCGAGTTCGTGGACTAGAGTGAGTGCGAAATCGATCCCTGCTGTCACGCCGCCGCCGGTCAGGATGTTGCCATCGCGAACGACGCGACCGGGGTCGGGGATTGCTCCGAACAGGGATAGAAAGTCGCGCCAAGCCCAGTGACAAGCTGCGCGCTTGCCTTTGAGGAGTCCGGCTGCACCCAGGATGAGAGAGCCTGTGCAGACTGAGGTGATGTAACGCGCCTTTGAAGCTAATCGGGAGATGGCTTCCATATAAGTCTCGTTCTGCATGGCGTCCGTGCAACTGGCACCGCCGGGGACACAGAGGACGTCACAGTGTTCGATCTCTTCCAGCCGAGCCAAGTCAGAAAAGATTAATCCGTCGGCGCTGATCTGCTGACCTTGGACCGAGGCAACGATAATCTGTGCGCCTGGGAGGCGGGATAGCACCTGATGCGGTCCGGTGAAATCCAGATGGGTGACACCTGGATAGATTGGGAATAGCACAACGATAGGTTCGGGCTTTGACATAGAAAAATAAAACCGAAGATGACGTTGTCTTAAAGGAAATAGATCCCTCGTCATTGCGTTTTGCGCTTGGCTTTTCCGGGGCTACCGCCAATGCCTCCACCGGTCCCACCCATCCCACCTCCACCGGGGTCAATCGACCTCCTAGTCGTCGGCAAGACTGGGATCGCCAGACACGACATATCGGTGGCACATCAACCAACCTCAGCAAGCCATGCCAGCGACCTAGGAGGCTTGCCAGGGGTGCCCGGTCCGAGGTGAGATTGCCGCGGATGAACACACCCCGTAGCTTGGCTTTGTTGGCCACTTTCATTTTAGCCATAGCCCCTTGCCGGGCGGACAAAGACGTTGCGGTTAGCCAGTTGCCGCGGCCTGTACTGAAAGCAGTCGAAGCCCGTTACCCTTCGGGTCACATTCTGAAAGCGGAATGGGACAGCGAAGGGTATTACGAAATCAAAGTTCAAGACGGCCAGACCCGGCACCGGCTTCACATCCGTCCTAAGGGAAAAATCTTCAAAGACGAACCCGATTGATCGAATCGACCTGTGCATCATCGGCACACTGGGAGCGCCAGACACGACGTATCGGTGGCACATCAGTAAATCCTGCCTAACCGCTAAATTGCCTTGCCTTCTCCGCCAGTTCCTTTTGCAAACGGCCGCACACGAGGTCGCAAAGTTCAAATAGCGACTCATCAGCGATGAAGTAGAAGATGTTCACCCCCTCCTTGCGGCGGCCCACCATGCCTGCATCTGCCAGGAGGCTGAGGTGCTTGGAGACATTGGCTTGGCCTGCGCCGGTAGCCTCGACCAGTGCGGTCACGGTCTTTTCTCCATCGCGCAATTCGTTGAGCAGCCGCAGGCGCATCGGCTCGGCCAACATGCGGAACCGGGCAGCTACCAGTTCCAGCACGCCAGCCGGCAGAGGCTTCGCGGCGATAATTTTCTTCAAATATCGGCTAGACATATCACTTAATAGTTATATAGTTTGATAACTATATGAGCAACTTAACCAGTATCACCACCAAATACAAACAAAATCTCGCTCCAGCTGAACTCCGATCGCTCCTTGCCCAGGGCGAACCCCTGCAACTTGTGGACGTGCGGGAGCACGCTGAATTCGCTAGCGGGCGCATCCCCGGGGCGCGGCTGCTGCCGCTGGGCGAACTGCACCGCCGCGCCGCCGAACTCGATGCCTCGCGGCCGGTGGTTTGCGTTTGCCGCTCGGGCAAACGTTCGTCGCAGGCAATGGAAAAACTAGCGGCGCTTGGTTTCGATGATGTTCACCAACTCGATGGCGGATTGACAGCGTGGGAGCAAGCCGGGTTTGCGCTCGAGAAGGATGAGGGTGCGCCGTGGGCGTTGGAGCGTCAGGTACGCGTCGCTGCCGGATTGCTCGTGCTGGCCGGATTAGGCTTGTCGCTGGTATGGCCGCCAGCGATTGGGCTGTCGTGGTTTGTGGCCACAGGGCTGGTGTTCGCAGGCGTGACGGACTGGTGCGGAATGGGGCTGCTCCTGGCCAAAATGCCGTGGAACAGGCCGACGCAAGGAACGCCAGGGCACTAGCTCTTAATCTTCCCATGCCGACAACTCGCGTCTGCAGAGGTGGCGTCTGACTAATCACACGGTTTACGGCTGTTATTTTCGAACCGCCTCATTGCCGAGGTCGTTGATCGACACGGGACACCGCGGGAAACCAACGGTAGGAAATTCGTTCCGAAACCTGGTTTGACGCGCTAGTATAAAGGAACACGCGATTTGCTCGTGCAACGGGACAACAGTATGCCTGTCACTGTGCCTGCGGATTTCGCACCCACTCGGTGGGTCGTCTTGCCTTCGGTTGAGGTGGTGGCTGAAGGGCGGTTCGGAACATGAGCACAGAGCCCCAACGCACGTGCCCTAGCTGCATATCGCTTCATTCATGAACGCAACCACATCCATGAAAACATCCAAACGCATTATCATCGTGGGTGGCGTCGCCGGCGGAGCCTCGTGCGCCGCGCGCTGCCGGCGTCTCGACGAAAACGCAACAATCATTGTGATCGACCGCGGCCCATATGTCTCCTTTGCTAACTGCGGGCTCCCTTACTACGTCGGCAACGTCATCAAGGACGAGGGAAAGCTGCTCGTCGCGAATGCTGCGCTGTTTTGGGATCGCTTCAACATTGAAGTTCGCACGCAAAATGAAGTCACAGCTATCGACCGGGCCAGTCGCGAGATTGAGGTAAAGGAACTCGAAACGGGCCGAGTTTATCGCGAGCCTTACGATGCCCTCGTTCTCGCGCCGGGAGCCGCAGCCGTGCGTCCGCCGTTGCCGGGCATCGGTCTGCCGGGCATTTTCGTGCTCCGGACGATTTCCGACAGCCGCCGCATTCGCGAGTGGATCGCAGAAAAAAACGCGAAGCGCGCTATCATCATCGGCGCGGGTTTTATCGGACTGGAAATGGCTGAGAACCTCGTCCATCGGGGACTCAGAGTGACGGTCGTTGAAATGCTCGATCAGGTGATGCCGCCGCTCGATGCCGAGATGGCGGCTCCGGTGCGACAACAACTGGAGAAAAACGGCGTCAGCGTTGCGCTGGGGAACGGCGTGGCAGGTTTCGAGTCCGGGCCCAACGGAGCCATCGTTGTGAACACGAAGTCCGGCGCGAAGCACACCGGCGATATGGTTATCCTGGCGATTGGTGTTCGTCCCGAAACCAGCCTCGCAAAAGCCGCCGGACTGGACATCGGCGAGCGCGGTGGCATTCGGGTAGATGATCAAATGTGCACCAACGATGCTCACATTTGGGCTGTCGGCGACGCCATCGAGACGCACGACATAATCACTGGCCAGCCGACCGTCATCCCCCTCGCCGGACCCGCGAATCGTCAAGGCCGTGTCGCCGCAGATGTAATCAACGGGCGTCCGACGAAGTTCCGAGGAATCCAGGGCACGGCCGTATGCGGCGTCTTTGGCCTAACTGTCGCCAGCACCGGCGCGAGTGAAAAGGGGCTGCGGCGCGCTGGGATCATGGATTTTGAAAAGATCTATCTCCATCCCGGGCACCACGTGAGTTATTTCCCGGGCGCGAAGCCTATCAACATGAAGCTCCTCTTTCGCAAATCTGACGGCCGCGTTCTTGGTGCCCAGGCAATTGGTGAAGCCGGCGTGGAACGGCGCATCGACATCATCGCGACGGCGATCCAGTTTGGCGGGACGGTATTCGACCTCGAAGAATGTGAGCTTTGCTACGCGCCACAGTTTGGTGCCGCGAAGGACCCAGTGAACTACGCGGGCACGATCGCTGCTAATCACCTGAGGGGAGACCTCCCGCTTGCCGACTGGGCTGCGCTCGCAGGCAATGCCGCCGAGATCGTGGACGTGCGAGACGCCGATGAGTTCGTAGCTGGCCACATCTCCGGCGCGATCAACCTGCCGCTCAACGAGATCCGCCAGCGGCTTGGAGAATTGCCCCGCGACCGAGAAGTGTGGCTCTACTGCGGCGTTGGCCAGCGCGCTTACTATGCCACGCGCACGCTGCTGCAGCACGGCTACAAAGTGAGAAATCTTCCCGGAGGCTGGCGCACGTATCTGGACCTGATGGCCGCCAAGCCGTGAAAAAATGGTTCATTCGGGTGTCGCCGAACCAAGTCTGGATGACGTCAGTAGCCCGGGACCGACGTGGCAAGCGCTCTGATAATCGCTTAAGAAATTGACAAAGATATAGGGAAAAGCCGAAGATCCAGCAACCGTTTGCTGTGACACCCCATTTCTAACGTCAAGCAGCGGTCTCCAACCCAATCAACCCCTCGAAAGCTTATGAGAGTTCGCCTCTCCAGAATCTGTCAGGCGCTCGGGCTCTCTGCCTTGGCGTTCTCCTTCAGTCTCATCCCGACGCCAGCCCGGTCCGCCGAGAAGCCCGTCATCGGGCTAGTTATGAAGTCGCTCGCAAACGAGTTCTTTAAGGACATGCAGGAAGGAGCCGTGAAACACGCCGAACAACGCGGTGACCTGACGCTTATCCCGGTTGGGATGCATTCGGAAACTGACATCGACACCCAGATCGCCGCGATCGAAAACTTTATCACGAAAAAGGTGAATGCGATCGTTGTGGCACCGGCGGACTCT
>JBKPBY010000221.1:0-10114 GCA_046727075.1 bacterium
CGCTTAGCCGAAGCGCAAGGGAAACGAGGTTAAGGTGGCGGCATTTCCGGCGCGACGGACCATGATCGGTAGAGTTCGCCCAGCACCAGTTTGGTAGTACGCGTCACCGCGCGCCCCCTTCGAGGCCATACTGGTGCTGGGCGGCCTGGACCCAACCCTCGGCGAGCCTACCGGCTTTGGCGGTTAATAGCCTCCAGGTAATAACTCTCCAACGCCTCGACCTGCCTGCGTTGTTCGAATTCGTTGGCAACCTGTTTCGAGGCCGCTGCGCCGAATCGCAGCCAACGATCTGGCTCTGATACTAACTTCACCATCGCGTCGGCGAGCCCCTTGTCGTCGCGCTCGGGTACCAGAAACCCGTTGATACCGTCAGTAACCGCTTCCGGGATGCCGCCATGATTGGTGGCCACCACCGGTAACCCGGTTGCCATCGCTTCCAACATCGAGTTCGGAACCCCCTCCTGGTTCGAATCCGGAGGAAGTTCGCTGGGGTGGAGAAAGGCATGCGCTTTCATGTACAGCTTACACAGCTCTGGCTGACTCAAGAATCCGGCGAATGTTACTGCTGACTGAATCCCGAGTTCGTTGACCAGTTTTGTCAGTTCGCCCCGCATCGGGCCCTCACCGGCAATTATGAACTTCGCTTTGGGGAACGCCTTTACCAAGCGATCGAACGCGAGCAACGCCGTCGGAAGTCCTTTTTTGGCGACTAACCGGCAGGCCTGCACGAAAAGCCAGGCACCATCAGCAGGCGGCACTCGTTGCTGAAAAGGAAATTCTCCAAGCGGAATTCCTGCCCGATTCATTCGAATTTTCTTGGGCTCGCAGTCGAGCTCCATTAAACGTTCAGCGATAGATTGGCTACGTACCAGGACGAGCGGAACAGATTTCAGCAGCCTCCGTAGCTTGGCTTCGTAACCTCGCTCAGTTTCCCTGCGTTGGACGTCCATCCCGTGGAAAGAGACAACGCAGGGTCGATCCCATCGCTCGATCAACGGAAGCAGATGCACTCCGGTATTCCCAAAATAGATGTGCATCAGAGCTGGATCCCGACGGAGTAATACCCGTCGCAGCGTCTCCATCTCGCCACGGTAAACTACAGCAGGCGCGCGCTTCATGTATTTCAAGATCCCGCGCCGGATCGGCGAGACTCGCGCATTTCTGACGATCTCCACATCATCAAATGGATAGCGCTCGCTGTTTTCTCGAAACTTCGTGATCACAAAAGTGTCGACGGCAGAAAACGACGTCACTTGGCGATAGATATGTTGCATCTCCCCCTTCAAGAAATAGGTGCAGTAACTGGCAACCAATGGCTTCATGGCGGGCAAAATCGGGAGACGGGCACTAGAAGCACAAGCGTTAGCATGACGCTTCTGCGCATTGAGCGTGGCCGGGCACTGAGATGTCGAGCTGGGAAGCTCAACCCACGGTCAAGCTGGAAGCTTGGGACTGGAAATACCCCAGAACGTCGCCGGCTCAAGCCTCTGGCTTGACCGTGGGTTGACCTTGCAGGTCGACATCTTTGGGTCTCGCTCAACGGATCAGAAATTGTTCAAGTAATTGAACGAATTGTTTCGTTCCTTCGCCATTGGCGGCTGACATAGGAACTACCAGCTTATCCTTAAATCGGTCCCGAATGATCGAAAGGTTCTGCGCCGCCTCAGGCAGATCCATCTTGTTTGCGACAATCATCCAAGGTCGAAGACTTAAAGAAGGGTCATACAAATCGAGCTCTCGCCGCAGCGATCCGAGATCTTCAATCGGATTACGACCTTCGCTCCCCGCTGTATCGAGCACAAATACCAGGAGCTTACAACGCACAATATGCTTAAGGAAATCGTGTCCCAATCCCACGTTTCGGTGAGCGCCTTCAATCAACCCAGGAATATCAGCCATTGTAGCGCGTTTGTAACCGTCGAGCTCAACGATTCCAATAACCGGGTTCAAAGTTGTGAAAGGGTACGGCGCCACTTTTGGGTGCGCTGCTGAAATTTTCCCAAGCAAAGTCGATTTTCCGGCATTCGGGTATCCGACTAACCCGACGTCTGCGATCTTGCGTAGCTCAAGCAGGAAGTCGCCTTGTTCACCAGGCTCACCTTCGCTGAACTGAGTTGGCACCCGGTTGGTCGAGCTCTTGAAATGGGTATTTCCTTTGCCGCCGGCTCCGCCTTTGCATAAAACGAATTCCTGGTTCTGCTCGGAGAGGTCGACCAAAAGCTCGCACGCGGACGGTTCAATAGCCTGCTTTCGAGACTGCTCATCCCCTTCCCTTGGCTCGAACAGCTGCGGTGGAATCCGATAGACCAGAGTACCGAGCGGCACTTTGTAGCTCGAGTCGGCCCCCGCCCGGCCGTACATATTCTTACCTTTACCGTGAACACCTCTTTTTGCTTTCAGCAACGGCTGATAATAAAAATCGACCAAGTTATCGGTGTGAACGTCGGTCCGGAGTATGATATTACCGCCGCGACCTCCGTCGCCTCCGTCAGGCCCACCTTTCGGTACAAATTTTTCGCGCCGGAAACTGACACAGCCATTCCCGCCATCCCCTGCTTTCGCGTGGATTCTGATGTGATCGACAAACATGGATAACAGCTAGCCGTGATCGTCGCCCGCAATAGGTAGGGCTCGCCCAGCGTCAGGTCTCCCCAAGCGACTCGTAGAGCTTCTTCGTTTCCCCTGCGATAGCCGACCAGCTGAACTTCTCCAGTGCGCGTTTGCGGCCTGCTTTGCCGAACTTCTCGCGCAGAGCGGGATCAGCCATCAGTATGTTGATCTTCGCTGCCAGGTCGCGGGAAAACTTTTGAGGATCTAATGCTTCAAACGGGCTCTCTTTCATCTGTTCCAGCGCGACCAGAAAACCTGTTTCACCATCCACAACCACCTCTTTAATCCCGCCGACCGCGGTTGCAACTACTGCGGTTTCACAGGCCATCGCTTCCAGGTTGATGATTCCAAACGGTTCATAGATCGAAGGACAACAAAAGACGGCGGCGTGACTGTAAAGCTCATAGACAGCCGCTTTGGGTACCATCTCCTCGATCCAGATCACGTCGCCATGTTTGCTCTGAGCCTCCGCAACGTCTTTTTTCATTTCTGCCGCGATCTCCGGCGTATCCGGCGCTCCGGCGCATAAGACGATTTGAAATCCTTTGTCCATATACTGAATGGCGTTCACTAGATGGATAATTCCTTTCTGGCGCGCGATTCGCCCAACGAATAGGACATACGGACGCGAAGGGTCGATCCCGTACCGAACCAGATGCTCTGTCGATTGGCGCGCGTAATATTCGTTTGAATCGATACCATTGTAGATGATTTTCACCCGCTCGGGAGCGACATTAAACAGGGAGAGCACGTCTTTGCGTGTTTCTTCGGAGACTGCGATTACGGCGTCGGACATCTCAATCGCAGTTCTTTCAAGCCATTTGGAGAAGTCGTATCCGTACCCCAGTTGTTCACGCTTCCACGGGCGGAGTGGCTCCAGAGAATGAACCGTTAGCACCATCGGAATGTGGTAGTTGATCTTTGCCAAAATGGCTCCGAAATGCGCATACCAAGTATGACAATGGACGACGTTCGCATCGACCCCAGCCGTATTAAAATCAGTACAGCGCCGAATTGCTCCGAGAACGGAAAAGAGATTCTTGGGACACCGGAACGATGATGTGTCCAATCCAAAACCGCGAACTTTCAGGTTGGGCAAATCGACCGACTGGTCGCCGAAGCAGCGTACTTCGACCTCCATGATCTTGGCCAACTCCCGACTCAGGTAATCAATATGAACACCTGCCCCGCCATAGATATGGGGCGGATATTCGTTGGTCAGCAGGAGCGCTTTCATACCGGGAGGATTCAGGAGTCAGGAGCCAGAATCCAGAAGAATCTGTCTGCCTGGGAGGTAGCAGCCGCACGAGGCTGCGATAAATCGCAGTCCTGCTGGCCCGCGTGACATGGTCTACCGCCGATAGGAGTGAGCTTCATCCGGCAGTTGCCGGACTCGTGCGGCTGCCACCTCCAAGACGACCCAGACCTACCGGAACACAATCGGGATGATTAGGATCGCAAGGATGTTTGCGACTTTAATCATCGGGTTAATGGCCGGACCAGCCGTATCCTTATAAGGGTCACCGACTGTGTCGCCCGTCACAGCGGCCTGGTGCGCCGGCGAGCCTTTGCCGCCGTGGTGCCCTTCTTCGATGTACTTCTTCGCGTTGTCCCACGCTCCACCGCCGGATGTCATCGAGATACCCATGAAAAGCCCGGTCACAATCGTTCCAACCAGGACCGCTCCAAGCACTACATGACCAAAGAATGACGCG
The DNA here is from genome assembly GCA_046727075.1 of bacterium. Classification (GTDB taxonomy): domain Bacteria; phylum Verrucomicrobiota; class Verrucomicrobiia; order Chthoniobacterales; family JAFAMB01; genus JBKPBY01. The sequence goes on from JBKPBY010000221.1 coordinate 4,326, forward strand.
ACCAGAACGAATAGAATCGGTAGAAGCGCAGGGACGATCATCTCCTTCAGCGCGGCCTTGGTAACAATATCTACGCAGTTGCCGTACTCCGGCTTATCCTGTCCCGTCATGATTCCAGGATGTGCCTGAAGCTGACGCCGCACCTCCTTCACAACCGCGCCGGCAGCTTTTCCGACTGCGTCCATACTGAACGCGCTAAAAAGGAATGGCAGCAGACCGCCAATAAATAACCCGATGATTACGTCCGGTCGCTCCAACGAGAACGCTCCATCGGACACATCTCGCCCTCCGATCGACGCGAAATGGGATTTGAGCTCCGAAACGTAAGACCCGAACAAGACAAGCGCCGCCAGCCCGGCCGATGCGATCGCATACCCTTTGGTGACGGCTTTCATCGTGTTTCCGACAGCATCGAGTTCGTCAGTTACAGAGCGCACTGATTTTGGCAATTCGCTCATCACTGCGACGCCGCCGGCATTATCGGTGATCGGTCCAAACGCATCCAAAGAGATGATGATGCCGGCCATGGAAAGCATGCTCATGACCGCAACGGCGATCCCGTAAAGACCGGCGCAATAGTAGCTCAGCATGATCGCAAGACCGATAAATACTACCGGCAGAGCCGTCGCGTGTAGGCCAGTCGCTAATCCGGCGATGATATTCGTAGCGTGCCCTGTCTCGGACGCTTGCGCGATTCTTCGAACCGGCCGAAAAGCGGTGGACGTGTAATAGTTGGTAATCGCAACGATCACTCCGGTCATTGCTAACCCGATCAAAGCGGACAAATACAGCTGGCCCGGGGTGTAAGTAGAATTGCCAACCTGAATGGTTCCTGGAAACAGCAAAGTCGTCGCCGGCCAATACAGGATTGCCGACACCAGCGCGCTCGCGCCGACTGCCTCGATCAGTACCTGCGTCGCGCCTGCTTTTCGGATGTTTACCCAAACAATTCCCAGAATGGCGCCAATAACCGAAATTCCTCCCAGTAAGAATGGGAAAATCACCGCCTCAGGCGACCGATTCATGGTCAAAAACCCGACCAATACGGCTCCAATGATGCTGACCGCGTAGGTTTCAAATACGTCTGCTGCCATACCGGCACAATCGCCAACATTGTCTCCAACATTGTCTGCGATCGTTGCGGGGTTACGTGGATCGTCTTCCTCCAGATTGCTCTCGATCTTGCCGACTAAATCGGCTCCCACGTCCGCAGCCTTCGTATAGATCCCGCCACCTAGTCGAGCGAACACACTGATCAGACTCGCGCCCAGAGCTAAGCCGACGAGACTTTCGATCACTTTATCCTGACTGCCGAGAATAGATTCTCCTATTTTGTAGAATAGCCCGACCGCCAGCAACGCGAGGCCGACCACCAAAAGACCCGTAACCGCTCCTCCGTTAAATGCGACTCGAAGAGCTTCGGTCTTCGAGGTTGTAGCAGCTTGTGCTGTTCGGCAGTTGGAAAGGACGGCAATTCGCATTCCGATATAGCCCGCGGCCATCGAGCAGGCGGCTCCTAACAAAAAGCCGATCGCCGTAAACCAATCGCGAGTTACAAACAAAAGGATGAAAATGATAATCGCAATGGCGCCTACCGACATAATTTGCCGATTCAGATAAGCTTTTGCCCCTTCTTCGATGGCTCCTGCGATCTGTTGCATACGCTCGTTCCCTGGTGAGCGCGAGAGAATGGCCCGAATCAAATAACCGGCGAACCCTAGGCCCAGTAATCCGCATAGGAGGGCCAGCCAAACGCCGGATTCCAACAAAGAAATCGCGAGGGAAGGAACAATCATAAACGAGATAAAGCCCAACTAGTGGCCGACGACTTGCCATTTTGCAACCAGCATTCCGATTATTTTGCAATCCGTTTAAGGATCGCTTTTTGGGCATGTAATCGATTTTCTGCCTGGTCGAAAATTGTCTGGGCATTCTTTTCAAGAACCTCGGCAGTAATCTCCTTGCCTCGATAAGCAGGCAGGCAATGCAGCACGATGACATTGCGGGCAGCCTGCTCGACAAGCTGGTCATTGATCTGGAACGGGCCAAGCCGTTTGAGTCGGTCCGTGCTTTCGGCCTCAAACCCCATGCTGACCCAGACATCCGTGTAAAGCACATCGGCGTCCTTCGCGGCCGCGTGTGGATCATCGGAAACCGTGATTTGAGAGTTCGTCAGTCGCTGGAGCAACGAAGCATCAGGTTGATATTCTCGCGGGGCCGCGATCCGCAACGCGAGCCTAAGGCGTTCGGCTGCCCAGATCCATGATCGGACCACGTTGTTGTTTCCATCGCCGATGTAGCAAACGGAGAGTCCGTCGAGTGAACCGCGTTTCTCTAGAATCGTCTGTAGATCAGCTACGATCTGGCATGGGTGTTCGGTATCCGTCAGCGCGTTGATAGTCGGAATCTGGCTGAATTCAGCAAAGGCCTCGACGTCCTTCTGGGCAAATGTCCGGACTACCGCGCCATGAGTGATCCGACCAAGCACACGCGCCGTATCAATGATCGGTTCGCCTCGGCCTACCTGAATGTCATTCTGGGACAAGAAGATAACGTCCCCTCCTAGTTCGCGGATACCGACCTCGAAGCTGACCCGAGTTCGTGTCGAGGGTTTATTGAAGATCATCGCCCAGACCTGACCCGCCAGCGGTCGCTCGGTGCTTGACCCGCGGCTCTTCTTAAATTCTCGCGCGGATTCCAGCAACGTGCGGAGCTGGTCTGCGGTTTGCGATTCAATTGAAAGGAAATGGTCCATAGGAAAGGAGTCAGGAGTCAGAATTCAGGAGCCAGAATACTGGCGCTGGATGGCGACGCTTCCGCCTCCGCCAAGGCTTCGGCCCGGCACGGCCATCGTCGCCGTTGTCACAAGTTCTCGCCAGCTAAAAAAGGGGCGCAGTTTTATCAAATCACTCCGCGCCCGCCAATTCCCCCAAGGTCCTCTCCAAAATCGACAACGCCTCGTCAACCTCCGCCTTGGAGACATTCAACGGCGGCAGCCACCGAATCACCATCGGCCCGGCCGGAACCGAAAGCAGACCATTGCGCATCAACGTCGTTACAACCGCGCGAGACGGCATCTTCGCATCTACCGCCTTGAATTTTTCATCCAGCTCAATGCCGAGCATAAGCCCTAGTCCTCGCACCGCTGCCACCCCAGACATCTTCCGCAAGTGTGCTACAGCATACTCCCCGAGTTCCCTCGCGTTGTCGATGAGACGGTCTTTCTCGATCGTCTCCAGAACCGCCATCGAGGTCGCACAAGCTAGCGGCGTACCGCCAAAGGTCGTTCCGTGCGATCCCGGTTGAAGCAGGTCGCAGAGATCAATAGTGCTGCCGTCCAGGTTTTGCACCGGTTTCTTTCGTATCCAGGTCGCAGCAAACGGGAATCCTCCTCCGATAGCCTTCGCCCAAGAAACGCAGTCCGGTACAAGATCGGCTCCAGCAATCTCTTTCCAGCCGCACCAGTTGCCAAGCCTTCCCAGGCCGCACTGGATCTCGTCAAAGATCAACAGCATCTGCCGGGAATCACAAAGCGCACGTAACCCGAGCAGAAACTCCCGGGTAGCAGGATAGATACCGCCTTCTCCCTGAACCGGTTCAACCATTATCGCTACAGTGCTCTCGGTAACAGCCGAATCGACCGCCTTCAGATCGTTAAATGGCAAATGCCTGAACCCGGAAAGCAACGGAGAAAATCCGGTCTTCACCTTCTCTTGTCCGGTAGCCGAGATCCCGGCCATCGTGCGCCCGTGAAACGAATTGGTGAACGTCAGCATCTCCGGCTCCTTCACGCCACGACACTCATTACCGAATTTCCGCGTCAGTTTGATTGCTGCCTCGTTTGCTTCTGCGCCACTGTTGGAGAAAAAGACCTTGGCGGGTTGCCCAACAATTCGGACCAGCTTCTCCGCCAGTTCGCCCTGTGGCTGCGTGTAGTAAAGGTTAGAGGTATGGATGAGTTGACCGGCCTGTCGCTGTAGCGCTCCCAAAATGCTCGGGTGCGCGTGCCCCAGACAACTCACAGCGATCCCTGCACCGAAGTCGAGGTACTGTTTGCCTGACTCGTCCCAGATCCGCGAACCCTGGCCGCGAACGAAAACTACATCGTAGCGGGCGTAGTTTGGGACAACAAAGTCGGCGAAAAGCTGGTGAGTACTGGTCATACGAGTGTGAGCGTAGGTGCGAGTGTGAGGAAACGGGAGGGATTATTGTACTCAACTCGCGCTGACACTCAAACTCGCACTCGAATTACCCTCTTGGATGGAATCGTTTGTGAATCGATTTCAACCGGCTTTGCTCTACGTGAGTGTAGATTTGCGTGGTGGAAATGTCTGCGTGCCCGAGCAATTCCTGGATGATGCGCAGGTCCGCACCATTTGCCAGCAGATGGGTCGCGAAAGAATGCCTTAGTAAATGGGGATAAACATTGCTTTCGAGGCCGGCAAGCTGGGCGATCTCCTTCACGATCTGCCAGACGCGCTCTGTTGTCAGTTTCTTGCCGTGCCGCGACAAAAAGACTTCGTTCCCAGTTTTTTTCGAAACGAGTGATCCGCGTTCTTTCGCCAGGTAACCGGCGATTGCGTCGCACGCTCTGCGTCCGATCGGAACCAACCTTGTTTTGGAGCCTTTGCCGATCACCCGGATCACTCGATCTTCAAGATTCAGATTCTCCAGCCGCGCACCAGTTAGCTCGCTGATCCGGAGCCCGGAAGCGTATAGGAGCTCGAGCATTGCGTGGTCACGGTACGGGAATGGCCGGCCACGAAGATTGACCTGCATCAGTTGACTGACCTGATTGATGTTCAGCGTCTCAGGCAGATAACGAATCATGCGCGGCAACGAGAGTAGCTCAGCCGGATCGCGTTCAATCAGCCCGCGCATTTTAAGGAAACGAAAAAACACTTTGAGCGCGACGACGATCAGCTTCAGTGACGCGGGCGCTAAACCACGTTCTTTTTCGTGTGCAAGATAATCCGACAGGTGAGCAGACTCGACCTGGTCAGGCTCTGTCAGCTCGTTCCTCTTCGCGGCCCAGTTGGCAAATTCTTCCAGCGATCGCCGGGTGGAGAGTTGGTAGTTCTCAGAAAGCCCGCGCTCGGTAGCCAGGTGCAGGAGAAACTGATCGATTGCCGACTGGAAATCCAAAGCCCGAAAATCTCACAAACGACACCAGTTGGCGAGATTTTCGAAAGCTACTGAATCCGGTTACAAGCGAGCAAAATGTGCCCCGATCAATACAAACAACCCGATTATGCTGCCGGCTATTAGAAACTCGGTTGCCATCGAAATGCTCGTTTTCACGGGTTATACCCCCTAATTACTCGTACGGTAAGGGTACAGATCCGTTACAGCTATCGCAGGCCGAACCGACCCAGAGTATTTAGCGGCGTCATTTTCACTTGAGATCTTTCGGGTTCGTGCCACGGTTGGAGCCTCAATCGCGCGGGCATAGCTTAATGGTAAAGCTCCAGCCTTCCAAGCTGGCTATGAGGGTTCGATTCCCTTTGCCCGCTCCACTTCTTTACCAGACTTGATCGGCGAGCGGTCTGTCTTCCGAAGAATGGCAAAACTAAGAATAAAGTAAGAATAACACCGCAATCCGTCGTTATCGCTAGCTGCTGGGAAGTAGAGAAGCTGCTCGCATCTCACAGCGCCGGCGAAGTGACATTCGCCAGAGCAAAAAACGGTTCGATCATCCGGGCCAGGAACGGCTCGCCAAGCCAGCCAAGGCCCAGGCTGGCCAATGTGATCCCGAGCTGTGTTGCGGAAAGATAGGCGTCTAAGTGGGA
>JBKPBY010000222.1:0-20744 GCA_046727075.1 bacterium
CCAGCAGGTTGTTGTGACCGAATCCAGTGCTCCTACAGTGGATACATTCGTTCGATCTTTGGACGCTTCGAGATACCAACTGATCGAAAAGAAAGGTAATAAGGAAGTTTATTTGGACCGAGTCACCGGCGCGAGGTGGCAGGTGAAAGTTGAACGGCTCGAAGATTAAGCAAGAAGATGCGTTAGGAAAGAAGCTGCGCTAAGAAAGAAGCTGCGCTCCTTGTTTGATAAGAAAATAGCACATTCAGAAGCCCGCGCGGAAACGCGCGGGCTTCTCTTTTATGGCTGAATCGATCGCTGCGCGCTGTGGTGGCCTATGACAATAGGGTCGCGATTTAGCGCGACCTCGAACAGCTGCCACGTCCACGTGGTCGCGCTGAAGCGCGACCCTACGGATGATAGAACAGAACACGCGCACCGATGTACGTTACATTCAGACAGATACGATGAAATTTATCCGCTTTTCATCAGGACGAGAGGTCCCGGCGCTGGGGCAGGGGACCTGGAGAATGGGCGAGAATCGCGCTTCCCGCAGCAAAGAGATTACAGCCCTAAAGACCGGCATCGACCTTGGGATGACCTTGATTGATACGGCAGAGATGTACGGGGATGGTGGCGCCGAGGAGGTCGTCGCCGAAGCTATCGCAGGCCGGCGTTCCGATGTTTTTCTTGTTAGCAAAGTGTATCCCCATAATGCGAGCCGATCGAGCTTGGCAAAAGCTTGCGAACGCAGTCTCCGCCGGCTGCGCACTGACTCCTTGGATCTTTACCTTTTGCATTGGCCGGGCTCGATTCCGTTCAGCGAAACACTTGGAGGATTCCAAGCTTTGAAACAGAGCGGCAAGATCAAGGAGTTCGGGGTTAGCAACTTCGATGTGACTGAACTGCAGAACGCGGTCGCTTTACCGGGTGGCAACCAAATCGCGACTAATCAAGTTCTCTACAATCTGCGCCGGCGTGGTGTGGAATATGACCTGGTGCCATGGTGCAGAGCACACCGAATCCCGCTAATGGCTTACTCACCGCTCGAGCAGGGCCGTTTGGATCACCGACTAAGTTCAGTGGCCAGGAAGCATAAAGCGACGCTGGCTCAAGTCGCCATCGCGTGGTTGTTGCACCAGGATGATGTGATTGTCATCCCAAAATCGAGCAATGAAGCGCGAGTACGAGAGAACTATGCGTCGCTCAGCGTAAAGCTCACCGAAGAGGATCTTCGGGAACTAGATCGTTTATTTCCACCACCGCGGTCAAAAAAATCGCTCGAGATGCTCTAGCGGAAAGCAACGATCCGAATGCACGCTAAGACGCAATAAGAAGGATCTCACGCCAAGACGCAAAGACGCCAAGATTTTTGATATCCGCCCTAAACAGTAGGGCGAATGCGCCATTGATGGATGAGCCGCGCCGTGCGCCGGACTAATAAACTCTTGCCTTGGCGTCTCTGCGTCTTGACGTGAGATCCTTCTTATTGCGTCTTGGAGCGAGATCCATCCTATTGGCGCCTTGGCAAGCCATCCGTTGTCGGCGCTGTCGGCGTTCGCGGCACTAACCCCATAGTCTGAGCAATCAACTTATCCAGCGTGCGTTTAGGTAAAAGCTGCGGCAGAACCCAATGGGTGAATCGTTGCGGTACAATCGCGTAACGAGTCTTTGGGCGCGCGACTGTCAAAGCTTGCCAGACCGTCTCCGCAATTACTTCAGGTTCGAAACCGGAGCGCGCTTCACCGGCTGCGAATTTCTCGAACTTCTGAAGGCTCTCTCGGTACGGCGTGTTCCGGAACTGCTCTGCAACTCCTGCCTCACTCTTGTTCCATATCGGTGTTTTCACCGCACCCGGCCCAACGATGATCACGTCGATGCCAAATAGCATCAATTCACGCCGCAAACTCTCTGACATCGCCTCCAACCCGAACTTTGATGCGGCGTAGGCGCCAAGGAACGGTCCAGCGATCTTGCCGCCGACTGAGCTGATGTTCACGATTCGACCTGGTGGGCCTTCCCGGTTTGGATCTGTGCCGAGTAACGGAAGAAACGCCCTCGTTACGATCATGGGACCTACCAGGTTCACTTCCAGTTGGTGCCGGAACTGGTCTGTTCGCAGACAGGCCAAGGGACCCGCCACGGCGATTCCAGCGTTATTTATTAGTCCGGCTAAAGTGACGTTCCCAAGCTGCTTACCAACGTCGGTCGCGGCGGTTGTTACGGCGTTTTCATCGGTGACATCGAACCGGAGCGGCACAAAATGATCACCAAACTGTTGCCGCAATCGGTCAGCGTCTGCGCCGCTCCGGACACTACCGAAGACTTGGCAACGCTGATCAATAAGCTTCTTTGCTATGGCAAACCCGATTCCGGTCGACGCGCCGGTGATCACAACATGTTTCACAAACGCGGTTTTCATTGCAATACCTCCGTCTCGTGATGCCCGAGTCAGTCTTTTCGTTTTGCTGAACGGCTTTTTCTTCTCGCGCTTTGCTGCGCAGTTATGCCTCAAAAAACATTTGAATCAGAAATTCGGATAAAACTTCTCGGCTGATCCGGCCCGTATCGATGAGTGAAGAAAATGACTCTAAAGTCAAGAAATGGATTGGCTGTTCAGACTGCCTTGACGGCGCGACCATCCGATGTAGTCAGCTCGTTCCAACCTGACTGCCAAACCCCGACTACCGCACCCTCAGCGCCCTGAAACTTTCCGGCGGATTTGCGATCGCCTCCTGCGCTGCAACCAGCTGGATCTCCCTTGCACCAGCTTTCAATGTTGCTTCTAACACTGCAAAAATTGTTCCGACCGTTTTTTGCAGCGCCTCCACGATTGAGCTGGACCGCAGCCAATGAACGAAGAAAAGCGCGGCTGTAGCATCTCCAGCTCCGTTCACCGTCATCGGCAAAAGAGGGGTCGTAACCAGAAACGCTTGTTCTTGGTTTGCCGCCAGCATCTCGATGCAGTTCGGCGGCGCATCCTGCCGGCGAAGGCTTGTCACAAGTACAATCGAAGGACCCAAGTCTTTGACTCGATCTACTGCTGCCAGAACAGATTGGAGATCGGTCACAGTCGTGTCTGCCAGGTATTCGAGTTCGAACTGGTTCGGAGAAATCAGCGTTGCGGCCGGGACCGCTTTTGTTTTCATGAATTCAGGGATACCCGGTCGCACAAAGAAACCGCGTCCTTCATCGCCCATTACTGGATCGCAACAGTAGATGGCGTTCGGATTAGCCGCTTTGACGCGATGAACTGCGTCGAGAATCACATCCCCAAGCGATGCGTCGCCCATGTATCCGGAAAGAATTCCGTTGCATTCTGGAAGAACTCCGCGCTCTTCAATTCCTTGAATTATCTGAGCCACAGCCTCCACCGGCAGAACAGTGCCTTTCCAGGTTCGGTAGGCTGTATGATTTGAAAAATGAACGGTGTTAACCGGCCACACTTCGACCCCGAGACGCTGTAGGGGAAACACCGCTGCGCTATTGCCGACGTGACCGTAAGCGACGCTGGATTGAATGGAAAGAATGTTTAGCCCCGCCATGTGATTTGAGCTTACGCACCTACATAGATTCTGCGGACTCTTTTTGGGACAAGAATTTCATCCTTGTCCCCTTCCCTTTGCGGCTCGATCGAGGACGAGTACGAAAAAGAAAACCCTCGAGCGATTCCTGATTTTTACGACGGAACCGCGTACCCTGCTGACCAAGTCTTAAGGGTTTGATCCAGGACCTGACGCAAACGCTGCAGCGGCTCCGACTCACCCGATTGCGCGATTACAACATCGACGGTTGGAAGTTTTCTCAGGCCGGGCAACTGACGCTGCACTCGTAATCCCGGTGGAACACCGATTGGCGTTCGGATCGAAATTCCCAGACCGGCTGAAACAGCTGCCCATGTCCCAGCCAGGCTTGGACTGGAAAACGTCTGCTTCCAGCGTCTCTCCTTCAACGTGGCGACTGCCGCTTCGCGGAACACGCAGGGTGGTTCGAACAACACCAGGCTCCAGGGTGGAGCCGGTCGCTGTTGCTCTTGAGAGACCCACACCATCGGTATGCTGGCGACTCTCGTTTCATGCGGTTTCTTTGCGACCTTCTCTCTTACGAAATAGACCGCTAGATCGATTTCTCTGCGTTGCAATAATTCAAGCAGTTTGACCGACGACTCGGTGCGCACATGCATCTCGATGCCTGGTTGTGCCCGGGAGAACGTCGCCAAGCTTTTCGGCAAAATCGATTCGGCAAAATCTTGCAATAGGCCAAGCCGGAGGCGGCCATGTAATTTTGTTCCCGCCGCCGCCTGAATTGCTTCATCGTTCAGAGCCAGGAGCTTTCGGGCATAATCCAGCAGAACTTTACCGTTCTCTGTCAGATTCAATTTTTTGCTGATACGCTGGAAGATCGGAACGCCGACCTGCGATTCCAGGCGCCGCATCTGGAGGCTGACCGCGGACTGGGTTCTACCCACAATCGAAGCGGCTTGCTTAAAGCTGCCAATATCAACCGCCAGCACTAACGTCCGCAGTAGATCAAGCTCAAGGATTGGAGAAATCATGATTAAGCAAAACTCAACTGAACAACAAATTAAATCAAATTGTCTTATATCAGTTTCCAACCGATCCTGACCCAGAAAGAAAACAATGAACCCTTCAATCGATAATTCTGTACTGATGCAGTACGCAACACCTCTGCCGGACGAATACGATATCGATAAACTCAACGGCAGAATCAAAGAAGTGGCCCCGGCTTTTGATAACTATCCCGGAATGTTTTTCAAGCTCTACGCTGTAAACGCCGCCGGGCCGCAGGTCATCAACGAATATAGCTCAATCTATTTGTGGGCCGGTAACGATCCGATGCGGAAGTTTCTTGCCGGCGATCGTTTCCACCATTACGCAGAAGCATTCGCGCGACCTTCCGCCCGCATTTGGCTGCCGTTTGTAATTGAAGGCGAGGTTGCGGCGGTAGCGGATGCGAGCTTTGCCCTGCGGCAAATCGTCGGGATTCCTCGCACGGCGAAGGTTGGCGAGTTCCTTCAGAAATGGACCAGCCGCAGGCGTGGACAAGGCGCGCTTTTTCATGTTGCTGGATTTGATCCAACCAGTTGGGAGCTTGTCGATCTCAGTGTGCGGCAAGAAAAACCGGCACTCGAATGGAAATCCGATCTGTACCAACTGGCCCGCGTTTCTATTGGGGACCCATCAGCTCGATAGTTTGCTTTCGGCCACCTGAACTGAACCACCACCGGGAATTAAGCAAAAGCGTGCTGTCGCCACTTTTGTGGCTGGAGGGAAGCGGTGCCGCAGCTTTTCAGTTGTCGGCGATGACGGCGCTGACGGCGTTGGCATCTATACAGAGGCCGTAGCCGCATCAGCTCGGTAAGAGCCTTGTGTCTGCATCCGTGCGGCGAAATAGGAGCCGATCACCAGGAGCGCGGCCAGCAACTGTGCTGTAAGCGTCTCGATAGTCGGATAAGCGGAGAACCAGACTCCCGCCCAGTCGGGAACGATGTTCTCGAGCCAGCCAACCTTGGTAGTTGGCAGCCAGCCTGCCAGTTGCATCTCTTGCGCCTGCTCGCCCACCATGACCAGCAGAACAAAGCCCAGCATGACTCCGGTGAAGACAAGCATCTTCCGGTACGGAAGCTTTTGATGCGCGATAAATGTTAAGACCGCAACGATGGCGGAGAGAAAAATTCCAAGTAACGCGCCGCTGACCACAACCTGTTCGCCCAGGCGCAACCGATAGCTTTGTAGAAACAGAACGACTTCAAAGCCTTCTCTGTAGAAAGAGGCGAATCCCAGCAAACCCAGCCCAAACAGCAGGCGCCGCTTCGTGATCTCGGCGTCTCTAGCGCTCTTGATCAGCTCTTTTTTCTTTCGGTTGTGAAGACAGATCCAGCCTCCCCAATAAACTTTGTGGAAAAACCAGTTCATCACCACAAGCAGTACAATCACTGCCAGAAGTCCGGTCGCGGCCTGCATATGCAATGCCGGCACGCTCTGGCTAAGGCTGCTGATGATTCCGATGGCAATGAACCAGGTAATCAATGTTGCAATTGAACCCACGCCGGCCCCAACAATAACTGGGCGCCGGTGCGGAAGATTTGGCCCGACCATGCTGGCGGTGATTGCCGAGAGGACCAGGATACATTCGAGGCCTTCCCGAAAGACCAGCACTCCGATGTTGAGAAAAGCCACTGTCGGGCTTGTGTGCGGCTGCGTCGGATCCGGCGCTCCGTGATCGGTTAACGCTTGCCAGCAGAGGATACCCACAACGATAGCTGCACCCAGCGCCAGCAATCCCCGCAGGATAGGTTTCAGCACGTTGCTCGCACCGGAAGGGATATCGAGCGAAAGGGCGGACCCAGCGCGCGATGGGATCTTCTGCATTCTACGTTGAGAATGACTCTCAAAAGCAACTTGTCAACCGCTTACTGGGTCCAACCGTCAGTTTGGCGCGATCGGCCGCCAGCACGCCGATACCCCAGCTTCTTCAACGTGCAGCCAGGACAAAAACGGCGGCCTACAGCAGCGATCCAGCTGTCCTTACGTGGTCCCAAGCACTCCAGGTCGGTGTAGCGAAGCCAGGATCCAGGGCGCTTCCTAGCGCAACAACGAAGCTGAGACTGGCAATGGGAATGTTATTCATGGATTCCATGTTGCTGAGGTTGCGCGAGCATAATTGGCAAAGTCATTCGGTTGCCGGCCTAGGGCTCGTTGTACACCGTCCGTTACATGCGCGTTGCGGCCATCCAGCACGTTAGTAAAGAGATAAATCAACAACGACACATACCCTTCGGGAACACCATGCTGATTCAGCGCTTCAGCATATTGTTCGGCTGAAACCTGCTGGAAACGGATCGCACGGCCGCTGGCTTTCGCGATTTCTCCAACCGCTTCGCGGAAGGTCAGAAGCCGCGGTCCTGTCACCTCGTAGATCTGGCCAATATGCTTGTCATCGCTTAATGCAGCGACCGCCGCATCAGCAATATCTTCCACGTCGATAAATGGCTCGGGAACTTCTCCCACCGGCAAAGCGACTTCGCCGTTTAGGATCGCCTCGAGCAGGAAACTCTCGCTGAAATTCTGAGCGAACCAGCTTGACCGCAGGATTGTCCAGTTGGCTCCAGAATCCTGTATTGCTTGTTCTGCCTGCAGCGCCTCCGCTTCCCCTCTGCCAGACAACAGCACCATTCTGCGAACGCCGCGTTCCAATGCTTGCTCCGCGAAAGAGCGCACAACGTCGACAGCGCCAGGGACAGCCAGATCAGGCTGAAAGCTGATGTATACTGCACCGACCCCCTCCAGGGCACGACCCCAGGTTTGCTTATCTTCCCAGTCGAATCGCGGCTCAGCGGATCGAGACCCAAGCCGGATCGGCATACCCAGCTTGTTCAACCGCTCGGCAACGCGTCGGCCGGTCTTGCCGGTGGCACCGAGCACAAGCGTCGAGGGTGCAGAGGAATGAGATGAAGAAACGTCGCTAATGTGAGGATTGCTCATATTCATAGAATGTGATAAACCCTCATGTCCGCCTTGTCAAGTCGCTTCGGCCGGAATAGCTTTGGTAAATTGGTTTTCATGCCGAACCCAGACGCGCCCCGTGCCAAAATCGAGTCGCCCTTGCGACGGATGCCGAGCCAGCGTCGCAGCCGGGAGCGAGTCGAAAAAATTCTGAACTGCGCGAGGACGCTGATCGCGGGGAAGGGGAGTGACGCCATGCGGATGAGCGAAGTCGCCGAGATGGCCCGCATATCGATCGGCTCGCTCTATCAGTATTTTCCGGACAAGAGCGCGATCATCCAGACCTTGGCCAGGCGCTACAACGCCGAAGGCCGGAAATGTATCGAAGCCGAACTGTCCAGCGTTCGCGATATCGACGGGTTCCGGGACGCGTTTGGACGGCTAATTGACATTTACTACGGAATCTTCCTGGCGGAACCAGTCATCCGAGACATCTGGTCAGCGACCCAAGCCGACAAAGCATTGGCTGAGCTCGAAATTGCGGAGAGCAGAGCAAACGCTGAGCTGGTCGTGGCAGCGTTGGCTCGGGTTCGTCCCACCGCCGACTTGGAGCGGCTAACGGCTTCGGCTTTTCTGGTTATGTACCTTGGAGAAGCAACCATGCGCCTGGCAGTTTCAGTCGGCCGCGCCGAAGGCGATCTCCTGGTGGAAAGGTACAAGCGGATGGTTCTGGAGGAATTATGCCGAGAAGACGCGCTGGTTTCGCCTAAGAGCGAATGACTGGTACAATAGAGTCAGCCAAGAGGTTACGAATTAACTCCTTGCTTGTGGCGAACTCGCTCAGTCCCCATTAACTGCTGGTTGAATAATCCATTGGGTGCCGGGAACCGCAATTACAGAAGGGCTGATACTTGTTCCGCTAACTCGCCAAACACTAACAGAACCAGTTTGAGTGTTGTACCAAAGGATCTCCGGCAAGCCATTCATCCCATCGAAGTATGTGGACCCGGCAATTTCCCAAGGAGCAGAGCCGACTGGTAGCACTGTGACCGTGAATTGGCCGTTGGTGTTGAGTCTCCAGAAGCCGGTCAGATCTGTTTGTTCGTTTCGCCAGATCAAACCTTGGGCGTTGCTGAAAAGTATAGGCTCGTGTGCGATTCGATCCTGTAAGGAACGAAGCTTTGCTATCGCGCTGAAACGGGGTGCTGATCTTGCGCGAAAAGCGAGCCTTCGTTGGCGTAATCGATGAAATCACCCCCCGCGACTTCATTGACCGGCGCCGCAAAAAAGCAGAATCCTAACGTAATGGGAACGATGAGTCGAATAGAGACGGGCGGCTGGTGCTCCGTCAGTTCACCACAGATGATGCCGAGTTCGTTTTGGAGTTAGTAAACGATCCCGCGTGGCTCGAGCACATTGGCGATCGCGGTGTCCGAACACTTGCAGACGCACGTGTATATTTGAACAAAGGGCCGTTGGATAGTTATGCCCGAAACGGCTTCGGCTTTAATCTGGTTGAGCTGAAATCGACTGGAGAGCCAATTGGTGCATGTGGTTTGATCAAGCGAGAAACATTGACCGACGTTGACTTAGGCTTTGCCTTTCTGCCTCAGTTTCGCGCTATGGGTTACGCCGAAGAGGCTGCTCGAGCGACGTTAGAGAAGGCTCGACAGATCCTCGGTTTCGAGCGGATTGTGGCAGTCGTTTCCCCGGCCAACACGCGCTCTATTGCGCTTCTCCAGAAGCTCGGCTTCACCTACGAAAGATCCCTGCACTTGACGTCGGACGATCCGGAAGAAATCAGCTTGTTTGCCTTCCGGAAATCAGGCTTGCCTCCAGAATAAGATCTGGCCTAGGAGGGCAGTTCCCCCCAATAAACTCTGCGGCGCTTGTCGTAGCGCGTTGCTGAATTACTTGCGAGGTCGAAAAAATTACGCGAAGAAAGGTGCCGACATGAGAACATGGATTGTTTGCGCCTTAGCACTTGGATTTCAAATTCCCGGTTACGCCAAAGAAGATGGCATCAGACCGTTTCGAGCGGTCGATCCGATCCAATTGGACAAAAAGGTTCCTCATGGCTTCGGGCAAGTGTTTGTCGATGCTGCTCGCAAGAACAATATCGATCCGTTGATTCTTGCCGCGATTTCTGCCCATGAGTCTGGCGCATGGAGGAGCAAAGCTGCGCGGATCAAGCACAACTGGATGGGTTTGATGGACCGAGGGAAAACAAGACGCTTTGCCACGCCTGATGATTCAATTTATTACGCAGCTGATCTGTTGAATCGGGCTCCTTTCAAGGGGCGCAACACGCTGAGCGGCATCGCTTCCGTCTATTGCACATCAAACCCGGGAAGCTGGAAAAAAGAAGTGATCCGTTGGTGTCGCCGCCTCGAGCCGCACGAAACCGGGCGGAGCGCCGCGGCTGCCGCCACCTATTAAGCAGCCATTTTAGAAAACTGCTTTCCTCGTTCCGGGCGATTCAGTGTTTCGGTTACAGCCTTCTTGAATTCGTCCAATTGGGGGAGTTCCGGAACCGCCAGCCGTCTTTCCGTTGACGGCGCTGTCGGCGATGACGGCGTTGTCGGCGCTGCCACTCCTTGTCACATCATCAGGGTTTGATCCGTCATTCCTATGACGAGACATTGATGTGATGTAACCCAATAAAGAGAGGCTCTATGAATAGCGCAGTAACAGTAACTGGGGGAACCGATGTCAGTCCATTTCTTCCTCCGATCGAGAAACCAAAAGGGCTGATGATGAAACTGGCGTATCACTTCACGCGCCAGCAATTCGGTAAGGTGCTTACACCTCTAAAAGTGCATTCCGCGCGGCTGCCTGCTCCATTCGGCATGTTCTATTCCAAGGTGGCGCCGCTGGACAAAAAACTGGTGTTGCCGCCCGAGACAGTGATGCTTATTCGTGAGCGGGTAGCGCGGATAAATGTTTGTCTATTCTGCATCGATATTGGCCGGGCGTACACGATCAGAGAATCGATGAATCAGGCCAAATTTGATGCGCTGGAGCAATACAGCACCAGCCCTTTGTTCAATGATGCCGAGCGGGCAGCGATCGACTATGTGACCGAGCTGACAAAGGAAAAGAAAGTGAACCGGGAAGCCTTTGCTCGCTTAGCCCAACACTATTCCGAAAGAGAAATCTGCGAGATTGTCTGGCTGGTCGCCAGCGAGCATCTGTACAACATGACTAACATCGGTCTGAACATTCACTCCGACATGCTGTGCGACATCACGAAAAAGAAAAAGTAAGGCAATTGCTTGTCACAGCGGCTTTCTCGGTTCGTCAGCTTGCGGACAGAACTTGCTGAGAAAGTGTGATCGATGGACGAACAGCTATTAGCCGAGCAATTTGAGACGCATCGGACCCATCTTCGCGGGGTAGCCTACCGAATGCTCGGGTCACAGAGCGAAGCCGACGACGCGGTTCAGGAGGCTTGGCTCCGGTTGAGCTTGTCCGGAACGACCGGAGTTGAGAACCTGGGAGGCTGGCTGACCACCGTCGTTGCTCGGGTATGTCTGGACATGTTGCGCTCGCGAAAGTCGCGTCGTGAAGAATCGCTTGAAGCGCAGGCATCTAGGCCGACAGCGATTCGCGAGAGTCGGCCCGACCCCGGCTACGAAGCGTTGCTTGCTGAATCCGTTGGCCTGGCCATGCTCGTCGTACTCGAAACATTGGCTCCGGCTGAGCGAGTGGCCTTTGTGCTCCATGACATGTTCGATATTCCGTTTGATGAGATCGCGTCCATTGTTGGACGATCGTCAACAGCGGCGCGACAGCTTGCCAGCCGCGCACGGCGACGGGTACGAGGAAGAACGGAGGTTCACCAAGCCGATCTCATCCGTCAGCGCGAAATTGTGGACGCATTTCTAGCTGCTTCGCGCGGAGGGGATTTCCAGGCACTGCTTTCGTTGCTCGACCCGGATGTCGTTGCGCGGGCCGACAGTGTTGCCGTCCGCCGGGGCGCAGTGGCGGAAATTCGCGGTCCAGAGGCGGTAGCGCGCACAGTGAAAGGGCGTGCCCTGGCAGCAAGGCCCGTCCTGATCAATGGATCAGTGGGCATCGTGGTGGCGCCGCGAGGCAAGCTGCTTTTCGTAATCCGTCTGAAATTCAAGCAGGGGAAAATCGCCGAGTTCGACGTCATCGCCACTCCCGAGCGCTTCCGCCAGCTTGACTTGGCCGTACTGAGCGAGTGAGGAGCCAAGGCTCCAAAGAACCACAAGGCGTCGGGCACTATTTCGCCAAACCTAACAATTGCGGCTTGTATCGAGCGCAAATCACAATATCGGACGCTTGACCTAGACACTTTTGCTGGGCACGCTTCCAGGGGTTTGTTAAGATTTCAGCTAGTTACCCCCGCGGAGAGCAAATGGGTTTCGAAACCATTCCTGAAACTGATATTCAATACGGGCTGATCAGTTTCGATGCCGAAGGCAACGAGCGGAGCGAACAGTCGGGTCTGATGAGTCAGGCGGTGATCAAGAGGGCCGTCGCTGATTCAGTTACCAATGTCTTTTTCTTTTGCCACGGCTGGCAAGGGGATTTACCGGCAGCAAAGGATCAATATGGCAAGTGGCTGAGAGCGTTTGCGGATGCCGCTGACTGGCAACGGGCGCCGCAGCGATTCCCGAAATTTCGACCGTTGCTGATAGGTTTGCACTGGCCTAGCAAACCTTGGGGCGACGAAGAACTCCGAGGGGGATCATTTGGCGTTGCAGGTGGAGTGTCGGGTCGCGATGCACTGGTCCAAATCTACGCTGAGCGACTCGGCAACCGACCAGAGATCCGCCGGTTACTCGAAATCATCATCGATGAGGCGCGAACAAACGCGGCGCCCGAGGAACTTCCCTCGCATCTGCATCAGGCCTACCTTGATTTGAACGATGCATTGGGTCTTAAAAGCGAAGGCGTTGGCGGATCTCCTGATGGCGATCGCGAGGGTTTCGATCCGCAAAGCGCTTTCGAAGCGGCTAATGAGCAGGCGACGTCGTTCGGCGTCGATTTCAACTTTGGTGGTCTTTTGGGTCCATTGCGTCAGCTCTCTTACTGGACCATGAAGAAGCGAGCGCGTGACATCGGCGAAGGCGGAATGCACAAATTCTTGAATGATCTCCAGGAGGCGACTGCCACGCAAAACATGCGCGTTCATCTTATGGGCCACAGCTTCGGGACGATAGTTGTTTCGGGCATGGTCGGCGGCCCTAATGCGCAGGGACGACTGGTGCGGCCTGTTGATTCGGTTGTGCTGGTACAAGGTGCGGTTTCGTTGTGGTGCTACGCTTCGGCGATACCGTTCCCCGGAGCTGGAGCCGGGTACTTCAGCCGAATTCTTGCCGGAAAAAAAGTTCGAGGACCGCTTCTTACCACCCGATCGAGGTTCGATGATGCGGTCGGCGTGTTTTATCCTCTAGCGTCCCGTATTAAGGGCTCGGCGTCATTTGCTGGTGGACTGCCGGAGTTTGGCGGAATCGGCGCGTATGGAATACAGGGCGTCACGGACAATATGAGCAACGATCTCGTGATGAAGGAGGCCATGGACGATTACTCTTTCGAGAAAAGTAAGGTCTACAATCTAGACGGCTCTGCTTACATCGCGCATAAAGAAGGCCCGGGCGGCGCTCACTGCGACATTGCCAGCCCTGAAGTGGCGCATGCTATCTGGGAGGCGGCCTTTGCATCTATCTAGCTGAAGGATACGCGCATGCCATTGACAAGTGAGACTGAAGCTCCAATTCCGTTCGGCATTTCCGCAAGCACAGGGCGTCCCCTTAACCCATTGAGCGACGAAGCTGTCGAGGCGGCGTTCCGAGGTCAGAGTCAATCTAGCTCTGAAGCCGCAGCGCTGGCTGATCGCGCTGATCCTACGCAACGCTCTTTCGCCGTGGAAGGTGGGATAGATGGAAACGATTTGGGCCAGGCCGGTTGGGGAGTTATCTTTGGCCCCAGCGTCGAGCAGAAAGTCAAAGATGCCCTGGAACCTTTGCTCAAACACCGCAGGGCCCAAGCCAAACCATTCAAGATATTCGAGGGTTCTGACGGTTATCTCAAAGGCGACAAAGCAGAAAGTTGGCTTAGGCGGCGTAACATACGCATGGACGTCGTCGACCCGGACCTAGGCGTACCTTTTTATCTGCTAATTGTGGCAGCAGCCGATGAGATCCCATTCGAATTTCAATACGCGCTCGACATTTATTGGGCGGTTGGAAGGCTTTGGTTCGAAACGGCGGAGGAGTTCCGGCAATACGCCGAAAGCGTCGCCGCGTATGAAAACGCGGCGACGGTCCCGACCGGGCGACGGGCGATCATGTTTGCCACAGAACACGATTTCGATCCAGCCACCCAATTGTTTATGAGGCAGGTAGCGCGCCCGCTTTCAACTGGAGGGCCGGAGAGACAGTCCATATGGGCGCGGCAGAAATTTGATCTCCAGACGTTTTTCGGAGGGCAGGCGACAAGATCTGCTTTGGAAAATATTCTGCGAGGCAAAGATCAGTGTACGCCCGCGTTGTTGTTCAGTGGTAGCCATGGAATGGAATTCGCTCTCGACGATGCCCGCCAAGCGGCCGCCCAGGGCGCTATTGTGTGCCAGGACTGGCACGGCTTCGGCAACATTAAGGAAGAGCACTGGTTCGCTGGCTCAGACTTGCCGACGGACGCAAAGCTCCTGGGCATGATACATTTTTTTTTCGCATGCCATGGCGGCGGCTGTCCGGAACTGGACGACTACGATCGACTGAACAATAAGCCGAGAAAGATTGCTCAGAAGCCGTTTTTCTCGCGGCTACCACAGAATATGCTGTCCCACCCCGAAGGGAGCTTACTGGCTGCGCTCGCGCACATCGATCGCGCCTGGGCGTATTCGTTCCAGAGCCAGCGTGGTGGCCCGCAAATCCAGGGATTTCGGGATGTTATCGGTCGATTGCTGCGCGGGGAGCGGATTGGCCAGGCCACGGACATGTTTAACATTCGCTGGGCCGCCCTCAGCACGGAGCTCAGCGATCTGCGCCAGGACCTGCTGAGCGGCGCACGGGTGTCTTCGCGGGCACTCGGCAATCTCTGGGTAGCCAGAGACGACGCACGGAATTTTATGATTTTTGGTGATCCGGCAGTTCGGCTGCGGGTTGAGGATATGCAGAAAGCTTGAGCAGGTTATCAGTCCGCGCCGGTCTTGCGGAGAGCTTCCTCGCGCTTTTTGGGGTTAGCCCGCATGACTGGATATGTTGGTGCGCCGCCCTGGCAGATGGAACTAATCCGGTAATCACACCAAAGGAGTATTGCCGTGCCGGTTTCTCTCAGCTAGTCGTAGTTCCCTCGGGTGACGGTCGCCTATGGATACAGCAGACCTGGAAATTTCCGTCCGGAAAACCCAGATTGATTCTTACAGCATTGAACTGAGGTTTAACTACGAGAATCACGCGGACGTCAACGCATCCTGCGAAGGTAACTTGCAGGCTGATCACTCACACTTGCTGGAATCAGAATTTGACCTGAAAGAATATGGGCGACAGCTGACCGATTACTTTTTCGAGGATTCGAAAGTAAGGGACACATTCCTTTCCGCGGTCAATTCGACCTTGGCAAATGGCGATCGCTGCCGGCTCCGATTTTTCATCGGCAATTCTGCGTTGGAGCTGCAAAGGCTCCGCTGGGAACTGCTGGAAAAGCCGGATAACCACGAATGTCTTTCAACTAGTGATCATGTTTTGTTTTCGCGGTATCTTTTCAGTCGGGATTTCCGCTCAGTGCAGCTGCGACCCCGCGGAAACATCCGCGCACTCATTGCCGTATCGACACTGACGCCCGATCAAGCGGCCAGGTTCAAACTGGCATCGCTCGACGCGAGTGACGAAATCGCCCGCGCACAAGAAGCCCTATCCGGACTCTCCTCCAAAGCGATCGGGGGCGATAAACCGCTTAGCTTCGCTCAGCTTTGGGATGAACTGCGTAAAGAGGAATATGATATCCTTTACCTACTCGGGCACGGGACTTCCCAGCGGCGGCCCGCATTCTTTATCGAACGGACAGATCCGAATAGACCGCCCTGTGCCGAGCCCCAGGAATTCGTGGACCGTTTTTCCGAGCTTTTGCGCGTGCCGCGGCTGGTTGTCTTAGGTTCGTGCCAGAGCAGTTTCACGAATATGGCTTTGGGGCCACGTCTGGTAGAAGCGGGCATTCCAGCGGTGGTTGCGATGCAGGATTCAATCTCTCTGGAGACACTTAAGCTCTTTACAGTGACGCTCTTTTCCGAACTCACCAAACACGGAGTTATAGATTATGCAGTCGCTGCGGCGCGAGATGCTATTCGAGATCGCCCAGACTGCTGGATGCCGGTGTTGTTCTCACGCTTAAAAAACAACCGCATTTGGTTCGACGCCGGATTCGCGTCTCAACCAAATACTCCGGCGTTCTGGAACACAATTATCGATCGTGCAAAAAGAACGAAGCTAGTTCCAGTGATCGGACCCGGGTTCGGCGACTATATCCATGGTGATCTTAGGGATCTTGCGAAGAACATCATCGATACTCATCAACTGCCCCGTCTGCTTTCGACGACAGACTCATTTCCGCAGGTTTGCCAGTCGCTTCTTGCATTTGTTGGAGAACGCGACACAGCAATTAATCATGTTCGCCAGGCTCTTTGCGAACAGGTCCAGCGTTATCATGGGAACGCTGTACCGAAAGAGTGTTTCGCTAACGTCGAACTGGAAAGCCTGCTTTGGACTGTCCGCGACGCTTTGTCCAAGAGTGGTCGTCGGGATGCTTACGGTCTCCTGGCCGATTTAGATGTTCCGGTCTTTGTGACGACGACGCGCGATCAGCTGTTGGCCGAGACCCTGAGAGCGAAGGGTAAAGAACCACAGGTCATTGAATGTCCTTGGAGAGGCAATACTGCTTCGCCACTTGCGCTCGAACCAGAGACCCCGAAGAGGCCGATCGTTTACCATGTCTTTGGAACGTTTGAGAACGAGGAGCGACTCGTTCTTACCGAGGAGGATTTCTTTGAATTCTTGATCGAGGCAACAAACAACCGCGACTTGATACCGGAGGTGATTCGCAGCAAGACCATGCATGGTTCTCTGGCGTTCCTCGGTTTTCAACTCAGCGACTGGAGCCTGAGGGTCCTGCAATACATTTTAAAGAGTCAGGAAAGCCGAGAAGCCTTAGGTCGGCATGTTCATGTGGCTGTTCAACTCAATCGCGCAGATGATATCCAAAGCCAGAATACTCATCTGGCCGCTTTTCTGGCCGGAATGGTGGCCGAATGGGGCAACGTACAGATTTTCTGGGGAAGGCCTGAAGATTTCCTATCTCGACTGTTGGCCGGGTTGGGCGGAACGCCGGCAGCCCCTGTGCCGGTCCTGCAGGAGGCGTAATTGCTATGCCGCTTACTGTAACGAGAAATCCATTCGTCGGTCCGAGACCGATTTTAAACGGCGAGGAGATTTTTGGCAGGGATGCCGAGATTCGACGCCTGACTCACCTCTTGCTGGCTGAGCGCATCGTGCTGCTGCACTCGCCTTCTGGAGCCGGAAAAAGCTCGCTCATCCAGGCCGGCTTTTTGTCAGCTTTTTCGCGTGAAACCGAAGACGATTTTTACATCTTTCCTACAATCCGCCTGAGCGTTACCGCCGGACTGGACGACACAGGTCCGGAGATTTTCTCCAGAGCGGTGGTGCATTCGTTCGAGCAGGCGGAGACCGACGGCCAAGCTTCCGACGACTTCGAATCGCTTGCCGAATATCTACGTTCTCGCGGAAAACAGAAAGCAAACGGGCGGTGTATTTGTCTGGTCTTCGACCAGTTCGAAGAATGCGTGACTTTTCCGGCAGGTCATGAGACGGCCAAGAGGGCGTTCTTCGCAGACCTCGGCAACACGCTCGCTGACCAGAATATTTGGGCTTTGTTTGCGGTTAGGGAAGATTTCCTCGCACCGATCGTTGATCTCGGCCGAGTTCTGCCTACACGGCTTAAGCAGACGTTTCGCCTCGATTTCTTGAGCAAGGAGACGGCCGGCGAAGTCATCCAGAAGACGGCAAATCTTGGTAATTACGAATTCAGTCCCGAGGCGCTAAAGAGGCTGGTCGACGATCTCGCAATCGTGAATGTCCAAGGCGCCGACGGCAAATTTCAAACTGTGGCGGGCGAATTTGTCGAGCCACTGCATCTTCAGGTTGCTTGTCAGTACATTATTCAGGCACTTCCAGAGGGAACGACGAAGATCGAAGCTCATCACCTCGAGCGTACGAATAACGGAGGTCCAAGGCCGGAAACGAATGTGGATGAGGCGTTGGCCGCCTATTACCGGAGCGAACTTTCCCAAATTGCCGGCGGCGATAAGCAGAAGGAAAAAGATCTGCGATTTTGGATTGAGGAAAAGCTTATCGATGTCAATGGGGTGCGAATTCCGGTTCGTCAGGGAGTGCGAACGACTGAAGGGTTGGAGAACGAGGCGATCGAGAAGCTCTCTAACGCTTATCTCGCGCGCAAAGAGAGACGGTTGAATGCAACCTGGTATGAGCTCGCACACGATCGTTTGGTCCAACCGATTCTAATTGATAACAGAGAATGGTTTGATCGAAACCTTGGATCAATAGGCAAGGGGTGCCGGTTATGGCTCAAAAACAAGCGCGATCCATTTTATTTGCTGAAGGGTCGCGAGTTGAAGGATGCGCTCAAACTCGGCTCGAAGGCGCGAACGTTTTCCGCGGATGAAAATGACTTCATCCGCGAATCAAGAAACGCCCGGCGCGCCGCCGCCCTTCGATTCTGGGGTCCGCTTGTTGGCGCATTGTTTCTCATCCTCCTTTCTTTGTGGACTACTTGGTATTTTTACCGAACGAAGAGCGACCTTGAGTACTACAAGCTCTTCACGGTCTTGCGGCCGTTATACACGGCGTGGACGCCAGGAAGCGCCGATCGGAACGTCCTTTTTGCCAGTCACCTGGCTAAGAGACTCGGGGACAAGAAAGCCTCGATTGATCCAGTGCTTTTTGGAGACATCGTAACGATTTTGGACCGCGCTCTGGATCGCCGCCAGCGATTGCTGGAAACGCACTGGAATTACCGATCGCCCGCATCAAAGAACGTGGGTAACCCGATTCCGGTTCTAGCTGTTTCCTACTCACCCGACGGACAAACACTGGTGGCCGGAGACGAAAACGCAAGGATGCGGATCCTGCACCGCGATGTTCTTAGCGATCCCATTCCTGTCGCAGGAGGCAAAATCCGATCTGTGGCATATTCGCCGGACGGCAAATTGGTCGCAATTGGAACAGAAAACGGTTTTGTGTCGATCTACGTTCCAGGCGACCCGTCGCAATCGGGAGCCCCCGTTCAACTCGGGTTTCCAGGTTCCCATGACCGGCCTCCAGAGGTTTGGAGCTGTAGTTGGAACGGCCAAGGTGATTTGGCCGCCGGATGCCAGGACGGCAAAATTTATATCTGGCCTGATCTCGTTCATGCGTCACAGCTTACTGGCGCACAACCCTTGATGGTGCTCAACAATATCGGAAATAAGCCCATTCATGCCGTTGCTTGGCAGGATACCGGTGCTGTGCTGGCGGGGGGCGACGCCGCTGGCCATCTTTGCCTTTGGAATAGAATGCAAATTTTCTCGGCGCCGGGAATTAAGGATCCCGGGCCTGTCTCGCTCTCGGCAGGGAGTGAGGCGATTTGGAGCCTCGCATGGTCTAAGGATGGGCGATTGGCATGTGGTAGTTGGGATCATTCCATTTCGATCTGGAAGATTGATAGCTTGGCACAGGGCCTGGTTGCTTCGCAGCTAAATCGCAAAGTTCAAGCACACGATGCATGGGTCCGGGATGTTGCCTGGATCAACAACGATCAGGCAATCGTTTCGATAGGCGACGATGGCATGGTAAAATTCTGGAAGGCGTCGGATCTAACCACCGATGTTCCCTCTGAACAGGTCGCCACCTCGAACCTTTGGAAGCTCTCCTATAACCCGGTCACGAAGCTGATCGCAACCGCGAATGACGATGGCGCAATTCGAATCTACCAGCGTGATCCTCCTGCTCGCAATAGGGTCTATGGAAACGGCATCAGCACGATTATCCGGCTCGCGTTCTCGGGCTCTGAGGTGCTTAGCTTTGATCAAGACGGCCGAGTTTATCGTTTTGATCCGGCTTCCGAGAAAGAAGAAAAAACCCAGATCGCATCACTCTTTCAATCGGACATCAAGGCAGTCGAATTCTATCCTCGGATCAAAAGTTTTGTTATCGGATACGGTCGTCCCTCTCTTGGCGGGCGGTTAGCCGTTTGGGATTCGCATCAAAACTCAACGCCGACATTTTGTCGGATCGGAGAGGCGATTCGTGCGGTGAGTTGCCACCCGACTAAACTCATCGTCGCCTTTGTTACCCGTCGAGGAACGTTGGGATTGAGAACCGTGCCGGAATTGCAGCCTGTACCTACCCAGCCAGATCTGAGGATCGTTTCGGACCGCGGGACGGCCAATGCACCTGGAACAGGCGAAAGATCAAACAGTGAAAATTCCAGTGCTCAGAACCGTCGCACTGGAGATGTCAGTAGGCTCATCTGGTCGAATTCTGGGGATATGCTTTTCCTCACTTTGAACGGGCTAAACGGCGACCCGAATAAATCGCAAATCCTCCGCTTCGGCTTCGACGGTCAATCGCTGACTGAACTCGACCCGCTTACCCTTTCGGTTGCAGCCCCGATTCTTTCAGTGCAGCTGCATCCCACCGACCCACTGCTCGCAATTGGCACAACCGGTGGCGCTTTGATGTTAGAATCGTTAGTCTCGTCGGAAACTGATTCATTTGTCGCGCATGACCGTGCGATTGAAAGCTTGGCCTGGACTCCTGATGGACGTCGACTTTTCTCTGCCGGTGCAGACGGGAGCGTCAAAGTCTGGGATTACGATGCCAAGGGAAAGCACAAGTTGACCCTGGCAATTACCCTTCGACACGATGTCGGCGGAGTTTACGCTACCGGCGTTTCGCCCGACGGCCAACTCTACACGGCGGGAGATAGCCCTAGAATTTTCTATTGGCCGGAGGCGCGCTATTCGACACAGGCAATCCTTGATCGGGCTAAAAAAATGATAAATCGCAATATGTTCGGTCCGGAATGGGCGCTCTACGTCGAGAGTAATACTGACCAACAAGGTAAGTACGAAAAGACATTTGAAGATCTACCCGACCTCTCCCAATCGAAGTCGGACTAAAACCGGAGGCCGTGGGTAATGATCTATCTTAACGGAATCAACCCCAAAACTGGCGATTACTTAGTCTCTCCGGC
>JBKPBY010000223.1:0-19111 GCA_046727075.1 bacterium
AACCTCGGGATCAGTGAGCCGTGTATTCGTCATATGTGTGTGTACAGCAGAGGCGCCGTCAAAACCGTTCCCTGCTCCAGCTCCACCGCATATCGTTTCGTAATACTGATGGCGATCGTTCCCAAAGGTAAGGTTGTTCATTGTCCCTTGGCTCGCGGCCAAAAGGCCGAGCGCCCCGAAGAGTGCATTTGCGATCGCCTGCGACGTTTCAACGTTGCCCGCCGCTACTGCCGCGGGCGTTCTGGGCGCGAGCATCGAGCCCTCCGGGATTCTGACATCGATTGCTTCAAGGCACCCATCATTAAGCGGTATATCTTGGCGCACCAGAGTGCGGAAAACATACAGCACGACAGCGTAAACAATCGATGAAGGCGCGTTGAAACTGTCTTTTGTTTGCACGGATGTTCCCTCAAAATCGATCAACACACGGCGGGCTTTTGCATCCACTTCGACCCGGACATGGATCTCAGCCCCTGAATCCATCTTTTGAATGAACCTGCCCGGCTTTAGACGATCGATTACGCGTCGCACCAATTCCGCGGCGTTAGCACGCACGTGATTCATGTAGGCCTCAACCACTTCCAATCCGTAGTGATCTATTGCTGTGCGGAGTTCTTTCAATCCCTTCTCGTTTGCGGCAATCTGGGCGCGGATGTCGCCCAGATTCTGAGCGGGATTTCGAACCGGAAATCTTGCGTTGCGCAGTACTTGCAAAAATTCGCTTTCCCGGAACCGGCCCCTCTCCACCAAAAGGAAATCCGTAATCAGCACACCTTCTTCTTCAATTGTCCGACTATTCGGTGGCATTGATCCCGGACTTATTCCGCCGATATCCGCGTGATGCCCGCGGCTTGCCACCCAAAAGATTGGTTCGTTTCCGGAGCCAAAGAACGGTGTGACTACAGTAATATCGGGAAGATGCGTGCCCCCGGCGAAAGGATCATTCAAGGCATAGACACCGCCTGGTTGTACACTCCCTTTTCGACGCGAGATGATGGTTCTAACGGCTTCTCCCATTGATCCTAGGTGGACTGGTACATGTGGGGCATTCGCAACCAGTCGTCCGGCGGCGTCAAACAGCGCACAGGAAAAATCAAGGCGCTCTTTGATATTTACTGAGTAAGCCGAATTCTGCAGAACCGACCCCATCTGTTCTGCAATCGACATGAACAAGTTGTTGAATACCTCCAACAAAACTGGATCCACAGTTGTGCCGGCAGCAATCCTGCCTGGACGCGGGACGGATCGAGTCAGCATCAGATCAAACCGCGGCGTGATCTCGGCTTTCCAGCCTTGTTCGACAACAGTGGTCGTGGTTCCCTCGATGATGATCGCTGGGCCGGCAATTACTGATCCCGGAGCCACTTTATCTCGATCGAATACTCCTACGGTTTTCCATGCTCCGGCAAAGACCGCTTCGACTTCGCTAATAGGCACCGGTCGCACGTATTTGTCACCATGCAAAGAGGGCCCTAGAGCCAAGGCCCGCGTTGCCAAACCCAGATTGTCCGCTCTCTGCTCGCTGCGGCTAACCGCTTCTATTGCAACCGCATCGATCACGAGTTCACGTCGCCCGGATTCCATCGCAAAACCGAACAAGGCTCGATGCGCCTTTTGAAACCGTTCCACGATTTCGTCGATTGACCCTGCTTCAACGGGTAACGGCGTATCGGTCCCGCTATACCGGACATGAAGCCGGCGAAAAACAGTTTCAGCCGTTACTCGTTGGTTGGCGAGTTCGGCGCGCGCCTCCGCTTCCAATCGATCCAAAGCCTGTTCGGCTTCCGCTAGGCCGTTTCGATCTAACGGCTTTTCAACTGAGGATTCTCGTAGCGCACGTATCTCGGCTAATCCGATCCCGTAGGCTGACAGAACGCCGGCCAACGGATGAATCAACACCCTCTCGATTCCCAGCGAATCGGCCACGTCACAGGCGTGCTGGCCACCCGCACCACCAAATGTGACCAGGGTGTAACGAGTGACATCGTATCCACGCGCCACCGAAATCTTCTTGATCGCGTTAGCCATGTTGTCGATGGCGATCCTGAGGAAACCGCTTGCGATCTCTTCGGCTGCTTTTTCTCCGACCTCGACTGCAAAATCGCGGAACTTCTGGATCACCAGCTCACGGTCCAGCGCCAGATCTCCTTTGGGACCAAAAATCTTAGGAAAAAACTCCGGACGCAGCCGCCCAAGCATCACATTGCAGTCGGTAACCGTAAGCGGACCGCCTCGGCGGTAACAAGCTGGCCCAGGGTTGGCTCCGGCGCTTTCAGGACCCACGCGAAGCCTGGTACCATCAAAGCGGCAAATCGAGCCGCCTCCGGCTGCAACCGTGTGGATGTGCATCATCGGAGCGCAGATCCGAACGCCGGCAACCTCAGTTTCGAACCGGCGCTCGAACTCACCGGCGAAATGCGTCACATCTGTTGATGTCCCGCCCATGTCAAACCCGATCACGCGGTTGAAGCCGGCTAAGGCACCCACCTTGGCTGCCCCGACTATCCCGCCCGCTGGGCCCGAAAGGATCGAGTTTCTACCTTGGAAAAGTGCGGCGTCAGTCAGACCACCGTTTGACTGCATGAACAGGAGGTGAACACCAGGTAAGGCAGCCCGAACCTGTTCTACATATCGCCGCAACACAGGCGATAAGTACGCATCGACCACAGTTGTATCGCCCCGGTTGACAAGTTTGACGAGCCGGCTGGTCTCGTGACTTGTCGAGACCTGCTTGAATCCGAGTTCGTGCGCGAGTTTCGCAACAGCCTCCTCGTGACGCGGATAGCGATAGCCGTGCATACAGACAACTGCTACGGAGTCTATCCCGTCGAGACTTTCTAACGTCTGCCGAACCTCCGACAAATCCAGCGGCTGCAATTCGTCCCCTTCAACCGAGATACGGCCGCCGATTTCCACAACCTGCTTAGGCAACTGTTCCGGCAAGCGGATCTCCAAATCAAAAAGACGCGGTCGTTGCTGCGTTCCGATCCGAAGCACATCGGCCAGTCCTCGATTAATGATAAGAACCACAGGTTCGCCTTTCCGTTCCAAGAGCGCGTTAGTCGCGATCGTTGTTCCCATCTTTACCGATTCAATCTGATCCGCCGGAATCGGTTGATCAGAGGCTAGATCGAACGTCCGACGAATTCCTTCCACAGCCGCGTCGGGGTACAGCTCTGGATTGTCGGATAACAATTTTCTGGAAATGATCCGTCCGTCCGGGGCGCGCCCGACCACGTCGGTAAATGTTCCTCCGCGATCGATCCAGAATTGCCAGCGGGACATGGCTGGGAGAGGATACAGGAGTCCGGATTCAGGAGCCAGGAGAAGCTGGAACTCGAGGGCAGTCCCGCGGTCGGGTCGAATGCGCGACCCTACCGATCCTGGGTGATGGATCTATCGTCGGTAGAGCGACGATTTATAGTGACCTCGTGCCGCTACCGCTCCAATCGCCTGACGTCCTACCTCCCTACAGCCGTTCAAATCGGCCCGTGTCCGAAAAATAAATTGCTCCCTTAAGGTCGCCGTAGTCAGAGCCAATGTTGATCCCGGTCACACCGCCTACCTCCAACGGGCCCGCCGCGCGGTGCGTGTGCCCGCACACGACACCGACCAGCTGTTGCCTGAACTGGAGCAGTAGATCGCCCATTGCTCGATTACCGAGATAAGCACGGAAAAACGCATACTCCGACGGAGGATCATGCGGCCGCAAATCGGCAAGCTTGACGATTCCTAGCAGGTCTTCGAATGGCGCGGTGTGCAGAACGGCGAGAATTGGGGAGTCTTTCGTAGACTGCAATCTTCCACTCAGATCCTTAACCTGCTTGTCCGCCAGTGTCTGAATATCGAGGGCTGGTGGCATGAACTGATTGTCGCGCCACCGAAGGGCGGTCCCGACCCTCGGATGGCCGGCTAGATAATCCTGCTGCGTAACCTGAACGCCGTCGTAGGCGAGATCCGGAACCGCGAATCCGAGATCGTAATGCCCATACCCACCGACAATTGTCACTTCATCCGATACCCAATTTTCGACATCGAGAAGTGTGACATCGAATCGTTTTGCGGCGGGAGCCCAGCAATGTTCGATGACTTGTTCGAGCGAATGAAACTGGCTTCGCACGGCGTCATGTAACCAGAAATCGTGGTTACCAAGGCAAACCGCGATCGGGCCGTCTGGAAAGCTAGCGCGGAATTGCTCCAGTGTACGTTCGGCGTGAGCAGCGCTTGAAAGATCGCCGGCGATCACTAGACAGTCGGGCCGTTGATCAACGACCCATTGCCGAAGCAACTCAAGCGTCTTCCTTTCCGTAGCTTTCAAAAGGTGAGTATCGGCTGTGAGGAGGATTTTCACTGTGTTCCAAGCCTCGACCGCCTAAAACTCCAACTTCATTTCGAATTGGTTAAGTGGTTGCTTCTGCCAGCCGAGCTTGTGCAAGAAATCCTTACCCAAGCTCTCCGGAACGAGCGCTGGAATTGTCAATGATCGCTCCGCAAAGCGTGCTGCAAGCGAGCCTACCATTCGTGATCCCCAACCTTGCCGTCGATTCATTCGGCGAACCAGCAGCGCAACGATGGCGATCTTTTCTGAATCCGGGTTAGCGATAATTGCGTACGCCACCTCATTGAGACGAAAGGCTTGAGCCGGGCGCGTCATCCCAGCCAACGTTTCTGGCATCAGCATCCAAGGCAAATCAGGCTCTCCCTCTTGTGCGATCAAGCGGGCGACCAGGAAAGGATCCATTTCAACCAGGGCGCCGCTCGATTTCAGGTTTGGTTTCCAATCATAGCCAATGAGTCGTCGAATCGGACGAAATCCCAGCTTTTTGTAGAGCGCGACCGCAGCCGGATTTTGTTCGAACACTTCGAGAAGCATTGATCGATCTCCGCGATCCCTTGCTTCACGGATCGCGATGCGCATCAAATGTTGCCCCAAACCGCGACCGCGAAAACTGGGCGCTATCGCCATTGCCGCTAATCGACAGGTCCATCCCCGGCGCGCAATCATGACGATTCCGGCTGGAGAGTCGTTGCGAAAGTAAAGGCGACTTGCAAACGGATCCAGATTTTCCGTTCTGAAACGGGCTTCATATCGTTCAGGAGTCATCCGAAATGGAAACAAGTAGCCCTGGAAACAGTGAGTTAATGCATCCGCTATCTCCTCCGAACAACATTGCGCGACAGAACGGACCGTAAGATCGCTAGGAGAGATTCTTGACATTGCGGCACAATACCATGCTCCAATCGGCTCGCGCGTGTTTGGTTGCCGAGTAATTTACTATCATGAAACTCATCCTCGCCGGCGGCAGCGGCCTGCTTGGAACCATGCTAGCCAAGGCATATCATAGCGAAGGACATGAGGTAGTGGTGCTGAGCCGGAAACCGGCAGACGCTCCCTGGAGAGTAGTCAGATGGGATGCCGTTTCATCGGGCCCATGGACTTCGGAATTGGAAGGAGCTGATGTAGTCGCTAATCTGGCTGGTCGAAGTATCAATTGCCGCTATACCCCGGAGAATAGACGCCTCATCAAAGAGTCGCGTGTTCTGTCAACACGGCTCCTTGGGCAAGCAATCCACGCGTCGAAGCGACCGCCAAAAGTCTGGCTTCAGCCGAGCACTGTAACCATTTATGCCCATCGTTTTGACGCTCCGAATGATGAACAAACAGGTTTGTTGGAAAGCGCAACCGATCCGAACTTGCCTGATACCTGGCGGTTCACTGTTGATGTCGCGAATGCATGGGAAGCAGCGGCAAAGGAAGCTTTCACTCCGAGTACTCGAAAAGTATTTCTGCGAATTTCAATTGTGATGAGCCCTGATCGCGGCAGCGCTTTCGATATTCTGCTTCGTCTGGTTCGGTATGGTCTGGGCGGCACAGTAGGCAGCGGCAACCAATACGTTTCATGGATTCACGATGTCGACTTTGTTCGAGCGATTAGATGGATCATCGGGCACGACTCGATCGAAGGACCGGTCAATATGGCAGCGCCGCACTCGGCCCAAAACGCAGACTTCATGAGGGCGCTCCGACAAGCATGGGGTATCCCAATCGGCATGCCCGCTCCTGCCTGGATGCTTGAGATCGGCTCATTCTTGATGCGAACCGAGAGCGAATTAGTCCTGAAGAGCCGGCGAGTTGTCCCGACCCGTCTTTTGGAGAGTGGATTCACGTTCCAATTTCCCTCTTGGCCTGAGGCAGCTCGCGATTTATGCCAGCGCTGGCGAACCCTGCCTGGTTAGTTGCATCGAGCCGGCATCGTCGCAGGTTAAGGCATGAGCGAAACGAGCCCACGGTTGCCGAGATTGCAGCACGTCACGATCACATTCCCTCCGGGAAAAGAAGCGAAGTTGCGGGACTTCTATGTGAATGTCCTCGGTTTTAAGGAGAAGCCGGTACCGGAGGTCGCAAAGCCGCTCGGTTGGATCTGGTTCTATACAGGAACCGACGGAGTAGAATTGCATTGTGTTCCGGACATAACCCAGCTGCCTCACGATCCAACACATCATTTTTGCATCGATGTCGAAGACCTGGAAACCTTCCGACGCGCGGTTAAGAATGCAGGGTATGAAATTCGCGAAGCCAGGCCGTTACCTCATCGACCGCGCTTTTTTACGTTGGATCCCTTTCGGAACTTGATCGAGGTGGTTCATGTTACAGGGGACTACCTGACATCTTGATTGGTTCACGCCAGCGTCGAGCTGGAAGCTTGGCAGCCGCAAGCCTCCGGCTTGATCGCGCCATTGGCGGATTGACCTTCTAGGTCGACATGAAGGGCTAGCAGAGGGCAGCGTTCGCCAAGGCCAGGCTAGCGCGCGACAAGCTCTGCCACTCTACAGCTTTGGCCGCAAAAACTCTACGACCTTCCTCAAAGCCTTGCCGCGATGACTCATGCTGTCTTTCGTTGTGGAAGGCAGTTCACCGAACGTTTCATTAAGGCCTTCGGGAACAAATATGGGATCGTACCCGAAACCGTTGAGTCCGCGCTCCTCCAGAATAACCTTGCCCTCGACGGTTCCATCAAAAACACCGAGCAGCTCTCCCTTGCGAGCAACTGCCATGGAACAGCGAAATCTGCCTGGAGATTCTGACACGCATAGAGCGGCAAGATTGTGTATAAGAAGCTGGCGATTTTCCGCATCAGTCGAATTTTTTCCCGCGAATCTGGCTGAATAAACTCCCGGAGCACCATTTAGCGCATCCACTTCAAGGCCGGAATCGTCGGCCAGCACAAGATCTTTGGTCAGCTTGGAGATGGCCAGAGCTTTAAGCGCAGCGTTCTCTTGAAATGTGGCGCCCGTTTCTTCGATTTCTGGCGCGTTCGGCAGCGCTGATAGATCTCGAACGGTCCATAGCGGACCGACCATCTGGGTGATTTCGCGGGTCTTATTTTTGTTGCGGGTTGCGATCAGAAGTGCCGGCACAGCGTTGAAGTTTTCAGTTTTCGGTTTTCCGTTTTCAGTTTTCGGTTATGGGATAGGGTTTCCCAGTCCACGAAACCGTGAACCGAAAACCGAAAACTGAAAACCAAAACCTTTCCGCGCGTGAGCGAACGACGTAAACAATATCCTTTTCCAGAGTTTGAGCCGAAATGGCAAAAGCATTGGGAGGATGACCAGACATTTCATGCACCGAATCCAGGTGAACCTGGTTTCGATCCGGCGAAGCCGAAATACTACATCCTGGATATGTTCCCATATCCAAGCGGGGAGGGCCTTCATGTCGGTCATCCGGAAGGTTATACGGCGACAGACATCTTAGCGCGCTACAAGAGGATGGCGGGATTCAACATTCTTCATCCGATGGGATGGGACGCCTTTGGATTGCCTGCCGAACAGTTTGCTATAAAGACTGGGCTGCATCCATCGGTGGCAACCGCCCAAAATGTCCAGCGCTTTAAAGCGCAACTCAAAAGGATCGGATTCAGCTACGATTGG
Source organism: bacterium (assembly GCA_046727075.1). Classification (GTDB taxonomy): domain Bacteria; phylum Verrucomicrobiota; class Verrucomicrobiia; order Chthoniobacterales; family JAFAMB01; genus JBKPBY01. The sequence continues at coordinate 7,933 of JBKPBY010000223.1, forward strand.
CAGCGGGAAATTAACACTACCGACCCGGAATATTTCCGCTGGACGCAATGGATTTTTCTGAAGCTGTACAACTCCTGGTTTGATCCGGAACAAAAGAAAGCGCGGCCGATCGAAGAATTGATCGAGCGCCGCAAAAAGGAAGCACCTACGGAATCTCCCGAAGACTTGCGCGCGTTCATAGATGATCATCGCTTGGCGTACGTCACAGAGGCGCCTGTTAACTGGTGCCCGGAGTTGGGGACAGTTCTGGCTAACGAAGAGGTAGTGGATGGTAAGAGCGAGGTGGGCGGGTTTCCCGTTGTGCGGCGGCCGATGCGGCAATGGATGTTAAGGATTACTGCTTACGCCGACCGACTGATCAAGGAATTGGAGGGATTAGATTGGCCGGAGTCGATCAAGCTGCTTCAGATCAACTGGATAGGACGAAGTGAAGGAGCGGAAGCCGTTTTCAAGCTGGCAGATGGCAGCGAGGAAATTCGAGTTTTTACGACCCGTCCTGACACGCTATTTGGAGCGACCTACATGGTCCTGGCTCCGGAGCATCCGCTGGTCGATCAGATCACAACCGATGATCAACAAACCGCCGTAGAAGCATATAAGGCGAGCGTCGCAACAAAATCGGATCTGGATCGAACGGATCTCGCCAAGGAGAAGACCGGAGTGTTCACGGGAGGGTACGCAATCAATCCGGTGAACCAGGAACGGATTCCGATTTGGATCGCCGATTATGTGCTGATCAGCTACGGGACCGGCGCGATCATGGCAGTGCCTGCACATGATGAACGCGACCATGAGTTTGCCCAAAAATATGCACTGGAAATCCGCGAAGTTGTCGAACCGCCGGAATCCGATGAACAGGTTACCTGCTTTGTGGGAGACGGCGTTGCGAAGAATTCCGGATTCCTTAACGGGCTGCCGACGCCGGAAGCGAAACGCAAAATTATCGACTGGCTCGAACAACAAGGGTCTGGGACCAGATCAATCAACTTCAAACTGCGTGACTGGTTGTTTTCGCGTCAACGATATTGGGGTGAACCGTTCCCTATCGATTGGCGCGACGGCAAGCATGAGGCGTTACCTGAATCCGAGCTGCCAGTCGTTCCACCGCCTCTCGAAGACTATCGACCGACCGGAACCATTGAACCACCGTTAGCTAAGGCGAAGGATTGGATCAAACTATCGGATGGCGCAATCCGGGAGCTGAACACAATGCCGCAATGGGCAGGCTCTTGCTGGTATTTTCTGAGATTCACCTCCCCAAATTGCTCAGATCGTTTTGCTGAGGAAGCCGCAGAACGTTATTGGATGGGCGGGAACAAACCTGGAGGCGTTGACCTCTATGTTGGCGGCACCGAGCATGCCGTGTTGCATCTGCTCTACGCGCGGTTCTGGCAAAAGGTGCTGTACGATCTTGGTTACGTCTCTACGATCGAACCGTTCCAGCGACTGGTGAACCAGGGCATGGTCCTGGGCGAAGATAGCCAAAAAATGTCCAAGAGCAGGGGTAACGTCATCGGTCCGGACGCGATCATCGATGAATACGGAGCGGACACATTGCGGCTTTACGAAATGTTCATGGGCCCGTTGGAAGCGACTAAGCCATGGAGCATGAGCGGTGTGGAAGGCGTTTATCGGTTCTTGGCCAGAGTCTGGCGACTGGCTATGGTCGAAGACCAGGAAGGCAATTGGCAATTGTCGCCTGCCTTGGCCGAGACCCTGCCAGATGCACGACAGAATAAGGTCATTCACGCGACCATCAAGAAAGTAACCGAGGACATCGAATCGCTCTCGTTCAACACGGCGATTGCGCAGATGATGATTTTTGTGAATGAATTCACCGGCACTGCGACAAGACCTCTGGCAGCACTGCGGACGCTTTTGATTCTGCTGAACCCATTCGCGCCGCACCTGTCGGAGGAACTGTGGTCTTTGCTGGGGGAAAAGTTCGACGGGTTTGAAGGCACAATCAGCCAGCTGCCATGGCTAAAATGGGATCCGGCGTACCTGGTTGAAGATGAGGTCGAAATCATTATCCAGATCAACGGCAAACTCCGTCACAAGATCACAGCAAAGAAAGATCTCCCTCAAGACGAGCTGGAAAAGCAGGCAACCTCGTCAGCCAAGATTCAGCAGGCGATTGCCGGTAAGACGGTTCGGAAAGTAGTGGTAGTACCCAACAAGCTGATAAATCTAGTGATCGGCTGATGCCGGATAGGACCAATAGGACCTATACGACCAATAGATGAACTGGCGTTGCGAGGTAAAGCCTGCCGATATAAACATAGACCCGATCGGGTGAAGCGAGTGTTAGTGCTAGTGCTGTAGGGCGGCAGGGCCTGCCGCCTTACAGCACTATCACTCTCTTGGATCTGTGACGCGCCCAATGAAAATGCAGGCGCCGCTGGGGCGATGCTGAATCGCGAACAGGAACGGACGATCAACTTTGACTTCGACCGGCTGCTCAGGTCGCACAATCGCAGCCATCGCTCGCATACCGACGGCCGTAGCAGCCGCGGCCTCCGTCCCTTTTTCATCCACCGATATAAAAGTTTTATGAAAGACATCGGAGAGCGCGAGATAATCACTCGGCCGGCGCGGAGCCATTCGATCGAAATTGGCGCTCCCTAGCGGATCATTGAACGCTGATCTCATTCCAAGTTGTTTCAATAGGCGTCCAAGAGACGCCGTTGGCGGCTCGAGCTTGAATTTCGGCAGGTGCAAGATGACTTCCTTTTCAGACGCGTTTGCGCAGCTTGCAAGCAGGTCACCCGTAAGCTTTGCCTCAACCCCTTGTAAACCATTAGTCTCATCCGGAACCATTACCAGAAATTGTAGATCGCCGGTGCTGTAAGGAATTGTAACAGCCGTGAAGCCATCCTCTTTTAAATAGCCAAGCGTCGCCCGCCGGCTCATCATTGGAACATCCGTAACCGTATCGGCACCGCGCACGTGGAACCCTTCGGGCTTTGTTCCCCCAGCCGGAAACGGATCGGTCCAAGGAGCCTTCATATAAATTGCATTGGCAAGTACAAGACGAGTCGTTGCATTAAGAGCCCCTGGCGGAATGAGATTTGTAATCCGCTTGTGGGTCTGGTCTTCGACCCAACCATTAATGGTCGCGGTTGCCTGATCTGCGTTTGCCTTGAAATCGACCTCTTCCAACGGAGCGCCGTAAAGATTTTTTGTCAGTTCCAAAAACGGTGATAAGAAGTCTACTCCTTTTTGTCCAAAGAGCCGGTTCGCGACCTCAAACGTCATCGGATCACACTTCAGCTCTTTTGAACGCTCGACGGATTTTGCGACCGCGGCATCCAAGGAGTATTTGAGTTCTGCAAATGAATCGTGAATTGCAGTACCTTCTTGTGGGTAGTACAAGACCTTGGCCATTTCGGCACGTGTTTGCCCATCGGCTCCGGCAAACGTCATCGCCAGGGCGACCTGAATAGAATAAGGCGACAAACAGAGGTTGGCGTCGCCGCCCGCCAGCTTTCGATACAGATCAACGCCAAGGTGATTGATAGCGGTGGCGGCGGGCTTTGTGTCGGCGACAAGCATGGATGAGCAAGCGAAAAGGGTTAACGCAGTCAATTTACATGATTTCATAATAAATGCGTCTGAGAGGAACCTTAGTCGATCTGGATTCTCGATCCAAGATCCGACAGAATAGAACGCCGTGGCAGATGCCTCAGAGACTATCGAAAGTCGACCCAAACAACCTACCTACCAAATCACTCGGTTCATTCTGCTCCGGCTTCTGGGCCTGGTTTATGCCGTGGCTTTCCTAATTGCGGCCCAGCAGTTGCTTCCACTCATTGGATCGCACGGATTGCTGCCACTCGATCTTTTCCTCCAGCGGGTCCGTGAGGCTGTGGGATCGGATTGGGAGGCGTTTCTTCGGATTCCGTCAATCTTCTGGTTGAACCACTCCGACACAGCTTTGCTGACCGTTTCATGGATCGGGTTCGGGTTAGCGTGCGTCGCGATGGCAGGGTTCGGTAACTCGATTCTCTTCTTTCTCCTTTGGGCATTATACTTGTCGATCATCCATGTCGGACAAGATTGGTATGGCTACGGGTGGGAAACTCAGCTTTGTGAAACTGGGTTCCTCGCTGTTTTTCTAGCGGCACCTATCGATGCACGTCCTTTTCCAAAGAGCCCCGCCCCAGTTCCGGTTATCTGGCTTTTTCGCTGGTTATTGTTCAGGATTATGATTGGGTCCGCCCTAATCAAGCTGCGTGGCGACCCATGTTGGCGCGATCTGACTGCCCTCTACTATTATTTCGAAACTCAGCCTTGCCCAGGCCCGCTCAGCCGCTGGTTTCATTTTCTGCCACGGCCAGTCTTGCAGTTTGGCGTTCTGTTCAATTTTCTAGCGGAGTTCGTCGCACCCTGGTTCATTTTCTGGCCAAGAATTGCAAGGCATATTGCTGGGATCATAATCACACTGTTCTTCGGATCATTGATTCTGAGCGGTAACCTGTCGTTCCTGGATTGGTTAACGCTAGTTCCCGTCGTTGCTTGTTTTGACGATTCGTTTTGGATCAGGTTTTTGCCTGCTCGTGCGCAGGAGTTTCTTTCATTGGAACCAGCTCGCCCGACAAAAGTGCGGATAGGCGTTTCATGGGCTCTGGTTTGCGTGATCGGGTTTCTGAGCATTCCTGTCGTGCAGAATCTCATCTCGAGGCGTCAAATCATGAACACATCCTTCGAGGATCGCCTTCAGTTGGTTAACACCTACGGCGCGTTCGGCAGCATCGGGCGAGAGCAATACGTTGTTGTTTTTCAGGGAAGCGACTCAGAGTTTCCCGTGCTCAATAGTGACTGGAAGGAATACCCGTATCGCGGGATCCCGGTGGATGTGCGGCAGATGCCGCCGTTGGTCGCTCCATATCAACTCCACTTCGATTGGCAGATGTGGTTCGCTTCAATGGCAGGACTAAATGAGTACCCTTGGACGATTCATCTCGTTTGGAAGCTCTTGCACGGCGATCCTTTAGCAGCGCAGTTGTTCGCGCGGAACCCATTCCCTGATCATCCGCCCCGTTTCGTGCGAGCTATGTTGTATCGATATCGCTTCGCCCCTCCTGGAAATCCACAGGGGCACTGGTGGGAACGACAAGAGCTGCAGGAATGGTTCCCGACGGTTGCCAAGGATGACCAGCGCTTGATCCAGGCGATGGAGTTGGAGGGATGGATGCAGTACGAAAGGAAGTGAAGCGGGGGAGCCACAACCAAATCGTGTTCGGCTAAGACGATACGTCGTTCCCCGAATTGCCAATTATCGATTTAGCTTCGATCGATGAATCCTCTGACCCCAGAGCCGTCCCGGGAAGCAGGCTCGCTTGTGACGATCGGCTGCCTGGAGTGAATCCGAAGCTGATAGAGACAAGTGTCGTAGCGCTCAAGATGATCAGACCGAGATCGCTCCAGATCGAAGTTCTGTGAAGTTCTCTAGTCCGTCCGAAAGTGTGATTGTAATGTCTCGTGGCCATATCGTGTTCCTTGTCTCTTTTAGAAAGCGACGAACGGGAACGCAGAATCAGGACATATGGTGTCAGAATTTTCGGTCGCTCGCTTATGCGGACCTTCAGTGCGTGCCATTTTGCGGGATAATCCTAGCGTCTACGCACTTTTTCCAGCTGGCCTTTTTCACGGTTTGCAAGATGCAACCACCGCTCGAACGGGCCTATTGCTTTTCCGCCAAAAGCAGCCGTAGCTTCAGCAACTATGAAGTTATTTTTGACCCTTCTTTTTTCTGTCGCGTTGCCCGCGACACAACTGTTTGCTCTCTCCGACCAGACAACGAACGGCAAATTAAAGCTCGGCGACTCAATTCCGACCGTCAGCGCGACTGATCAAGACGGTAAACCTGTCAATCTATCGAGCGCCTCTTCCGGCTACGTGCTTGTCTATTTTTATCCAAAAGCCATGACCCCGGGGTGCACGGCGCAAGCATGCAGCATTCGTGACGCATACACCGACCTGCAAAAGAAAGGTGTTAAAGTGTTCGGGGTCAGCGTTGATACCGTGAGTGCGCAAAAAGAGTTCCAACAGAAGGACCACTTACAGTTCGAACTTTTGTCAGATACAGATCACAAGGTGCTGGCGGCCTTTGGCGTACCTCTGATGAAAGAAACCTACGCGGCACGCCAAGCGTATCTGTTCAAAGACGGCAAATTGATCTGGATCGACACCAAAGCGTCAACAGACAAGCAGGCACAAGACGTTTTGGCTGTGCTAGCGAAGAAAGCTTAAGGAACCATCGATTACCCAGAAAAATTTGGAACCGCAGATTACGCAGATTACACAGATTTCTAGAGAGGTTTGCCGCTCGCTAGCGGGTCTAATAGTCTGAGTGATCTATACCGACGGGCGTGCCACGCGACACCGTAAAAAAATCTGCGTAATCTGTGTAATCTGCGGTTCCTTATCTTCTGCTAGATCTGCGGTCTACCCGCCGGCTTGTTGTTGTTTTTGAAACGTTGCGGCGCGTCTTTCGAGTTCGTCCATCGGCACATCCTCTACGTGAGTCGCGATTCCCCAGTGGTTCCCACACGCATCTTCTACACCTGCGCTGCGGTCTCCGTAGAACTGATTTGTCGGTTCCATAACTGATTTGCCACCGGCGGCAACTGCTTTTTTGTATACCGCGTCGACATCCTCGACGTAGAGGTAGAGCATGGTATTAGTGGCTTTCCATCGCGGATTGGCGTCCGCGAGCATGACCATCGAATTACCGATTTTCACTTCGGCGTGTCCGATCTTTCCATCTGGACCAGGCATCGAGAAGGTTTCTTTCGCGCCGAATCCTTGCTTAAGGAAATCGATCAGCTTTTGGGCACCCTCAACAATGAGGTAGGGTGTAACAGTGTGATAACCATCCGGGATTGGTTTAACAGCCATATTTGGTCTCCGAGCAATAGGGTTAGTTACCGGCTGCGCTACCGGCGAATTGTTTGAGGAACTCCTGCGCACGTTTCCCGATTTCTTCCGACGACAAATCTTCAACGCGAGTAGCGATTGCCCAATGATTTCCTTTTGAGTCTACCACCGCAGCGTTTCGGTCGCCCCAGAACTGGTTCTCAGGTTCTTCGACTCCCTGTGCACCGGCCGCCAGCGCCCGTTTGTAAGTGGCATCGACGTCAGCGACGTAAGCGTAGACTCTGCAACGGGTGGCTGGATACTGATCCGTAGCGTCTGAAATCATGACAACGGAGTCGCCGATCTCAAGCTCGGCGTGGGCAATTTTTCCGGGTTGGCCCGGCATCATAAGACGCTCTTTGGCGTCGAATGTTTTTTTCAGGAAATCTATTACTTCCTGCGCTCCATCCACGATTACCGATGTGTTGATGGTGTGATACCCATCCGGGATAACTTTAGGCATTGTGATTCTCCTAGGGTTTGGGGTCTTGGATTCGAGGGTGTAGGATGACCGGCTCTACCGACATCAGCCTATCGCTAGCATCGGGTAGCGGCGGCAGAGCCTGCCGCCCTACAGCGCGTGCGGCAATATGTTCATTAGAACACTGGCGCACGCGTGTCAAATTAATTTCTTTCTTTAGCGCAGCATGCTGAAACCTCCCGATTTCACAAGCTTAAGAACTTGTGAAATATTCGTCACCTATGATTTCGCCCGACCTCTTGTCGCGCCGCGCCCGCGTTGCCGAAGAACTTAAACTCAGCGATGAGCAACTGCTCCTGATCGGCGCGGGAGAGCCGATCCCGCTGCCGGAGGGAACCGACCAGGTTTATCCGTTTCGGGCGCATGTGGAATATTTTTATCTTACCGGACTGGAGTGCGCGGGAGGCGTCGTCGCATTCGATCCGAAGCAGGGACCGCGCGACGGATGGGTCTCGTTCGTTCCAGAGGTCACGGAAAAGGAACGGATCTGGGAGGGAAAGGCCGATTGGCCGGGCGAACCGATTACTCTGCTCGAACCGTGGTTGGGCACACGCCGCGGACGCACAATCGTTTGTCTGGGAGTGCCTCCTCGCGGGGTCTTGCCGGATCAATCGCTTACCACAGAGTTCCGCGAACTTTTCTCTCAGGCGCGTCGACCAAAAGACGCGGTCGAGATCGAAATGTTGAAAAGGGCCGCAATTGCTACTGCAGCGGGCTTTAGCGCGGTTCAGCCAATGATCAAGCCAGGCGTCTCAGAACGCGCCTTGCAGATTGAGCTCGAGACTGGATTCCTGCGAGGAGGAGCACGCCGAACCGGTTACGACTCGATTGTCGGCACTGGTTCTAATGCGGCCGTTTTTCATTTTTCGCCTTCAGATCGAAAAACAATCGAAGGCGATTTTCTGCTCATTGACGCCGGCGCAGAAGTCGATCGGTACGTGATCGACGTGACCCGGATCTACGTCGTCGGCGGAAAACCAAGCTCCTTTCAACGGGACCTGCATCAGATTGTTTCAGCGGCTGAACAGAATGCGATTGCACGCTGCATTCCTGGAGCAGAATGGAAAGAGATCCATTTCAACGCCGCTATTGAGCTGATTGCTGGACTAGTCGAACTAGGTGTGATGCGTGGGTCGGCTGAATCATTGGTGGATCAAGGAGCGCACCGGCTTTTCTTTCCTCACGGGATAGGCCACCTGGTCGGGTTGGGAGTCCGAGACGCGAGCGGCATGCTGCCTGGTCGTGCAAAAGATACGCATCCTTCGGTAGAAAACCTGCGGATGGATCTTCCATTGCAACCCGGATATGTGACTACCGTAGAGCCGGGAATCTATTTTATTTCGCCGCTTTTGAACAAAGCCGAAAACCGGGAAAAGTTTCGTGAATGCGTCAATTGGGGGGTGGCCGAAAAGTATCTCGATATTGGTGGGGTGCGTATCGAAGATAACGTCTTAGTAACGGAGAATGGCCCGGAAGTTCTAACGAAAGAGATTCCGAAAGGTCTGTGAACTGGCAACGTGCCTGGAACGCAGAAAAACAGTTATCGACGAGTCAATCACTTTGCTTCGTCCTCCTTACCACTCTTTTCGGGGCTTTTCGTGCCGGTTCCGAATGACTTGTCTGATCGACAGTCTCTGCTGCTTTTCTGGTGCGCGATGGCGTACGAACTGGTTCGGCCTTTTTAGGCGGCGCGGCGTAGACCATACGAAACGCTTCTATTGTTGCGGCGTTCGCTGCATCGATTAGTGCGCGCTGGATTCCATCATCATTGGTCAATACCCGGCATCCGGTGATTATTTCGCTATGATGCTGCGAAATCGCCGCAAGCACTGAGGTCCGGGGCGCGTTCGGAGTTATCATCTGGGCATGAGACTGTACAATCAGATCTTGAACCGTCGAAGTTAGCAAAGCCGCGTTGGCTGCCAGGAAGAGGTCTTTGAATGCTCTTTCGCCCAAACCGATAATGTCCTGTTCCCGAGACTTGAAAGCCTCGAGAGCCATCCGGATTTTCGGAAGAACGTCCGACATGAAAACCATATGTACGACGCACTCATCAACTTGTCAGTTTGAAATGCTAAGTCTTCATCTTCACGCAAGCTGCCTCGCCAGATCAACGATATCGGTGGCCACGATGTCCCAGGACCCTTCCGGTTTCAGATCTTTCGTCTGGTTCGGGCCGTATTCAGCAGGCCTCGGAATGAATGCGGTGCGAAGACCGAGCTGGGAAGCCGCATGCAGATCGTAATTGTGCGCAGCGACCATCATGACCTCTGGCGGATTCAACCCAAGCAGCCGGCATGCTCCCAAGTACGTCTCGGAATCCGGTTTGTAATGTTGCCATAGATCGGCGCCGAACACGACGTCCCAAGGAAGGCCAGCGAATTTTGCGAGGTTTACCAGAAGCGCAACATTGCCGTTTGACAGTGGGCCAACAATGAATTTTGAACGCAGGCGACTCAAACCGGGAACAGCATCCGGCCACGGTCTGAGTCGATGCCATCCGGTGACTAAGTAGTCTAAATCTCCACTTGTCAGGCCCTGGATGTTGCGATTGGTCACCAGCTGTTCCAGGCTGGCGCGATGAAGCTGGTCCAGCGTGCGCCAGGGCTCTTTTCCGGTGCGCACCCGATCCATGGAAGGCTTGTATCCTGCGCGCCAGGCGTCGACCAATCCAACCCAATCAACGTGCAACCCACGCTGATTCCCAAAGCGCGTGCAGTCTTCTATCAAACTGGTACGCCAGTCCACGACCGTACCGAAAGTGTCGAATACGAGGGCTTTCATGGAGTTGGAGCAGCGTTGCTTGCAACGCCCTTTTGCAATTGAGACCGGTGGGCGCTGCCAGCAACGCCCTTCAGACATTCATTCATCGATAAGCGCCATCATCTCGGGGCGGTAACGTTCACCGACAATGGCGATGTTGCGGCAACGATCGTCGATTTCTCGGCGATCAGCGTCAGTCAGTCCGACGTTTATTGCGCCCATGTTTTCTTCCAAGTATTTGACTCGTTTCGTTCCTGGTATCGGAACGATATCCTGTCCCTGGGCAAGCACCCAGGCCAGAGCCAGCTGTGCAGGAGTGCATCCCTTTTTGCCGGCAATCTGCTTCACAGTGTCGACCAGTTTTAGATTTGCTTTGAGCGCTTCCTCTTTGAAACGCGGGTGTGTCCGGCGCCAGTCGGTCTCGTCGAGGTCTTCAACCTTTTGAATTGCGCCCGTTAAAAAACCACGTCCGAGCGGGCTATATGGGATAAACGTGATTCCCAGCTCACGACAGGTCGCCAGCGCCCCGTTGGTCTCTACCTGTCGCGACCAGAGCGAGTATTCGCTTTGCAGCGCCGCGATCGGATGAACTTTCATGGCGCGGCGCAGTGTTTCCGAACCCGCCTCGGAAAGCCCAAGCGCGCGGACCTTTCCGGCTGTAACCAGCTCCGCCATTGCGCCGACGGTCTCTTCGATCGGGACATTGGGATCGACGCGGTGCTGATAGAACAGGTCGATCACATCGACGCCCAGCCGTTTCAGGCTCGCGTCGCAGGCCCGCCTAACGTTTGCCGGAGAACTGTCGACACCCCTGTCAGCAGACACAGCTTTTTCGTTAAACTTGAATCCGAACTTTGTCGCGACTACGACCTCATCGCGCCGGACGCCCTTCAGGAACTTTCCTAACAGTTCTTCGTTCGTGAACGGCCCGTAAATCTCGGCCGTATCCAGGAAATTTCCGCCGAGTTCGAGGAAACGCTTCAAGACCCGAAGATTTTCGGCTTCATCGGCAGG
>JBKPBY010000224.1:0-4954 GCA_046727075.1 bacterium
GCGCGGATCGACCCGGACGTCTCCCGCGAGGTCCGCCGCGGTACGCGGCCCCGCGGCGAGGCGGTCGGCGATGCCGAGCTTGGCGAAGACGAAGACGGCGCGCGATACCCAGTATCCGGTGATGAGCTGGAGCATCGCCACAGGTGGAGGCAGCGTGGAGGTGTTGGTATTCATGGGGAGTCTCCTTCATTGGGTTGGTCGTACCTAGCTACCACTGCTGCCGGAACAGCCAACGCCGGCTCGTCGAGCATATCTCCGGTTGTAATGGCAGACTTTGACCACAGACCTTCCCTTTGCGGTTTACACTTCGGGTAGAGTTCCTTGGCCGACAAATACTAATAACGGAAGCGATTATTCGTTTATTTCTAACTGATAAAACCGCCCACTCTGCCAATCTCTTCGATGTCAAAGACGTGAAGCGCAGGAGTTATTTGTAACGCCCACAGTTCCGGCTTTTGCCAGTACACGAGAAATACAAGCAGGCCTGAGGCTGCGCGCATATATGACGTTTGTGTGGTTGGCAAGTCAAAGTCAATATTGATACCATTTTCTGAGAGGCAGAATTTTTTAGCTGGAATTTTTAGGGGGATGTTTCTCCGAGCATGTGTGGCAAGTGCAGAACATAAGGTGCATATTGTACTCCGGACTACAAACGATAGTTGATGGAAAAGGACGTTCAACGATGGGAGAGAGGGTGTGCAGTTTTAGCAGTAGTTGGTGCTGCTATTGCTGTACTCGTCTTGTGTAGAGGTTAGCTGATGTTTGACTACCAATGGTAGTCATCGATGCCAAGCACATGCATGGATAGTGTGAGAGCAGGTGACAGTTTATTGTGTGTAGCAATGGCAGCATCTGCCTAGCTAACAGGAATACTAACTAATATAAATAATGTTAGGTGCTTGTGCCATTGATCAAACTATTAAGGTTCTGTGACAAAATTTTTTCATAGGTGAGACGCGGAGCGGCCCAAGGACGCTCAAAAATTCTGATAAATTCCCGCACATTTGACGCACAAAACACACACTAAACTATGGCTAAAAGAAGCATTGAAAAACAACTGAGGGACTCCATCCGCTATCTGGAAAAGGGAATTCCAGTGCAACCATTGCAGAAGAGACAACCGAAACTTTCGAGCATCGAGAAAAGGCTAATCGATGCAAAGAAGGCTTTCAAAAAGAGCAGGTAGCAGATTTTGGTTGATCAAACTATGTAGCGTTACAAAAGCGAAGTCACCACTCCGGTTTTCGCTTTGAGATAAACGCATTGAGATCTGCAGCTTTCCACTCCCAAGGGTTGTCTTCACTTGGAAGAGCGACATTCTGTGTTGTCCAATTGTTGCGCCAGTCCGCAAGAACTTCAGACAAGTCTCCCAAACGTTCGCTTATCTCTTGAGATGTTTTCCCTTCCATAGTCATCTGTTTTGATACTTGCCAAAACCAAGCAGCTGCATGGGCTGCGCCAATCCGAAACTGTGTTTCTTCGTATTTCTCTTTTGCCATGCGAAACTCTTTATGGAAATTAAAGGAAAGGCAATTCTTATGTTCGTATCCTTCCCCTCTCCCTGCAAGAGGAATGCCATAGCTGCAGCAGGCTACAGATTTTAGAAAAGATGTTTGTGACAATCGTCACCAGGGAACAAGTTGCACACTCTGCTGATAGATTGCACCTGATTTCAATCAGGATGCGCTAGAATCGAATCCTAGAGCGTTCTAGGAGCATGTCCTGAGCAATGATATGCTGCGACCGTACTCCCCCAAATGGTTATCATGATTCCTGATAGCCGATCACAATAAATGATTATGTTTCAGCGCAAGAACTGATATTCGTCAATCGTCAAACCAAACAAGCAAATGAACGCTATGGACAATCCTTCACCGACCGTATCGTTTCCGCGTGCGGATCGGAAGCCTGACCGCACTGTGCTCAAGGTGTTAGGAGCAAGCATTCAGTTTGTAGTCGGTCCGCAACAAGACGAGGATGCTCTGTGCATATTGAAAAGGACTATCCCTCCGGGAATTTCAGTACCCATGCACAGTCATGACTTCGTCGAAGTTTTCTTCGTTGTTTCAGGGAATTTCGAAGTAATAATCGGAGATGGGAAAATGCGTTGGATCGAAGTTAGTGTGGGAGATCTCATCGAAGTCCCGAACAACGTGAAGCACGGGTTCAGAAATAGGTCGCAGCATCCAGTGATTAACTTGGTGTTCACGACGTCTAAGCACGGACGTTACTTTCAGGAAATTGGCAGACCTGCGGCCTCGAGGGAGAGCATTAGACCACCGACTCTGAATGAAATTCAGCGTTTCGTGAAGACGTCGGCACTTTATGGTTACTGGTTAGCCACTCCTGAAGAGAATGCATTAGTCGGGATCCGAAAGCCTCAATTTACTCACCAGAATTTCTCTGGCGCGTCGGCCGCAGCTTGACCCTGTGGCTAGAGCAGGATTTGCCTTTGTAAGACGATGAACGAGAATATTGAAAGCAAATCCCTGGGAGTCGACAACGGCCGTGTGATACGGGCGTTTGGGCAGGAAGCCCCTGTTCTAGTAAGTTCTGAACAAACGGGAGACGCCTTTTGCGTGTTGCGGTTTTTCATTCCGCCGGGCAACGTTACGCCGCCGCACCTTCATCGCGCGACCGATGAAACATTTCTGATCGAATCCGGTGAAATCGAGATAAAGCAACCGCGTGCCTCACCGACCAGAGAACGACGGGATGTAAAGATCCACACCGGCGCAGGGTCTCCTCAAGGACCGGTTGCGGATCAAGCGGTAGAGGGTGTTCCTTCACGCTTCACCACTGTATCGCTTTATTGACAACACCGAAAGGCGAGCGATGTGAGGCCGAAGGACCGAACCTACGCGAGGCCGGCATTCGCGATCTGGTCTTCAGTCCACCCGAAGTAATGTCCCAATTCGTGCAGGTAGGTAATTTCAACCTCGTGGAGAAACAGGATCCTCCGGTAGTTTGCTGCGCTGGCCAGCGTGTCCAAAAAGAGGGTGATCCGCGGCATTTCGTCAGGTTGAGTCGGCGGACCGTTCATCAGCGAATACCCTTCGAAAACCCCCAAGCATGCACGGCCTTTTCCGCTTCTCGTCGGCTTGAGAAACACCGGGACCTCTATAGCGCGGGCCCGGATTGACTCCGGCAAGGCGCGCTGAGTTTCAGCAATCTGCTGTTGGGCAAGATCCTCCCAATCGATCACGCTATAATGTATTCAACTTATTCTTTGACGCGCGCCCGAATTGCGGCCGAGACCTCGTGCAAGGCGACCGGCAGTTCAGCGTACGGCGCTGACGGACTGTGTAGCATTGGCGCGAGCAATTGAGAACGCTAGGAAAGAGCTCGCGAAAGCGCCGGGCTACGCCGACTGCCGTTACCGCGCTGATCGATCGGCTAGAAAGGTGGCTCTCGCCTGCACCCGGCAAGGCCTTCGATGTTGGGATCGGTAACGCAGATGTGGCAAAAGCCGCTCAAGATCACTGTTTCGGATGGGCTTCGCGGTCAAGTTCTTCGGCAACTCGATGTTCCAGCTTCCCAGCCTCGCTCGGATCACGTTTTGCGATCAAATCCAACTCGACAGCTAACTCCTCCAACTCTTCGCCGCCCGCCATCATCTGCAACAAACGTTCTCGTGTCATTTCGGCCTTCTTGAATGTGCCGTAGCTTGTGCCTCGGTTGAGCACCGTAAACGTATCACCAACCGCCCACGCGTGGTGGACATTATGAGTGATAAAGATGACACCGATCCCATTCGTCTTTGCCTGAACGATGTACTTCAAAACAACTGCAGCTTCCTTCACCCCAAGGGCAGACGGCCATCCTTGAAACCTTTGGCGCGCAAGTCCAGAGCGACGTTGCCAACTTCCTGGTTAAGGCAAACGGCCTTCTTAACACCCTCCGCTTTCATCCTTTCGCCAGCCCCTTTGCCTGCGTCATATTCCTCCTGCCCGACGTGCATCAAACAACCAAGTTTCTTTGACACATCCGAACCGGAGTTCATGGAAATGACAGGAATGCCGGCTTTAACAGCGGCTTGGATCGGCTTCCCGAGGGCGTCTGCATCGGGGATCGATACAACGAGACCATCCGGTTTCGATGCAACCGCCGCATCAATCAGTTGCGCCATCGCCACCATATCGAATTTTTCCGGCGCTCGGTAGTCCACTTGGGCTCCGGTATCTTTTGCCGCCTGGTCGACTCCGTTTTTAACCACAAGCCAGAATGAATCCGAGACCTGACCGTGCGTTACCACAATGATGTGAGGCTTCTTCTGCGCGAATGCTGTGCCAGTAATTACTAGGCTTGCTGCCAGCGCCAGCGCCATAATGATTTTAAGTTTCATCTTTTTCTTTGCTGAGTTCTGTGGGGGGTTGGATGTGGGTTAGATCGCTTCCGCAAGCGGTTCGCGATCCTACGGCGCCTGTTCCAGATTAATAATCTGGAGTTTGGCGCCGCGCTTTGTGAATGTCTCCGCAAATTCCGGAGGCATTCCAAAACAGGGAGCATAGAGACAAGATTCCGGTCAGTAGCCGGAGACTTTGTCAACACACATTATCATTTCTTTCTTTACAAATATTTCAGAAAAGCCTGGAACCCAAGGTTGCCTTCCCAGTTTTTCTCACCCAATCGTAAGAGGGATCGTTTACCGCCGAAATCTTTCGAACTCCCCCCTACCGCAACGATTCCTGTGGCTCTTGGGAATATTCTTATCACGAGGATCATCATTCACCTCGCAGATTATGCATATTCTCCGCCACACAGGCCCGAGACTTAGACTCTTAGTTTCCCGGATATGAATCCGATTGTTCGAAAAGCGGCGTTAGGGATCCTCGCGGGAGCAGCTGCAAGCGCTCCTCTGGCGATTAGCCTCGGCCACGGGAGCTCAAGCGTCGTTTTCGCTGTGGTGATCGGCATCATTTACGCTGTCAGCACAAGACGCACCCCGCATGCC
>JBKPBY010000225.1:0-4981 GCA_046727075.1 bacterium
GACGAAAAACAGCTAAAGCGGGTTGAAGCAATCGTGCTCTCAATGACGCCGGGCGAACGCAAAAACCCGGATATCCTGAATGCAAGGAGGAGGCAAAGAATCGCTCGTGGCAGTGGGAGTTCGGTGACCGAAGTAAATTCGCTGATTCAGAGGTTCAGCCAAATGCGGAAACTCATGAAGAATGCGGGGAAAATGAAAAAGATGCTGGCCCGGAACCCAGGCGCCAGGATGAGAAATGGTTGAACGATAGAGTATGGCAGTTTCGATTAGATTGAGAAGAGAAGGTGCAAAAAATCGGCCTTATTACCGTGTCGTAGTAGCTGACAAACGCAGCCCGCGCGACGGCAAGTTCATTGAAGCAATTGGGAACTATGATCCAACCGGATCAGGGCTCAATTATCACCTGGACTTGCCCCGTGCCGATTATTGGGTCAGCAAAGGCGCCCGACCTAGCGCCACCGTGGCGAGCATCATTCTCAAGGCGCGCAAAAAAGCCGCCGCCAACGCCGAGAAGACGGCGGCATCTTAAGAAAACGTGGAGAGCTTTCTCGAGTTTGTAATCCGGCAACTGGTTGAGGCACCGGACGAAGTGCTCATCACCAAGGTTGAGCAGGGGCGCAAATTGATCTTTAAGGTTGAGATGAGAAAGTCGGATGTCGGCAGAGTGATTGGCCGAAACGGACACACTATTGCTGCTGTGCGAAATTTGCTTACCGCTGCCGCAGCCAGGACTGGGCACCAGGTGTTTCTCCAGATCGTCGAGTGACGCGTTAGACGCGGATACAAGAGTGAAGTTCTCTTATTAGCTGTGGAACTCTCGCGTAAGATCCAGAAACTCTCCACGGGCGAGGCTTTGAATAGCCTCCTCAGCACGTACTATCGTTGGCGCCGTCCCCTCAACGCCAAGAAGATGACCGACTTCTTGAACTCCAAAGGATTCGAACGGATCCGTGCCAGGTACCAAGATCCGAAGGACAAGAAAGGTTGGCCAAAATATGTCGAGGCGGAAGAACGACTGGAATTGGCCATTCGCCAGGCACGCTCGTTACATCTCGACCGATGTACTGGTCTCGGCGTGCTCGATATCGGAAGCGGTGCTGGTTACTTCCTTTATGTCTGCAAACAGCTTTGTCACGCTGTAATGGGTCTCGATCTCGACTGGCCGAGCATGTATGGCGAAATGTTCCAGATCCTGCAGATGCCGCGCAAAGTTTGGCGTATCGAACCATTCCGCCGTTTGCCCGATCTTGGTCGCCGGTTCGATTTAATAACCGGGTTCGCCGTTTGCTTTAATTCGCATGGATCAGATCGTGTCTGGGGCCCAAAAGAATGGGGATTCTTTCTGGATGACCTGACAAAAAATCTGCTAACCCCAGGTGGCAGAATCTATTTTGAACTGAACCCCGAGCCATGGGGTTACTACACACCGGATCTAGCTGACTATTTTCGGAGCCGGGGCGGGAACGTTGAAGGTAAACGAATCACGTTTCGTAAGTGAACTGCTCATTTCGTCCCTCAACGTCGAGCTGGAAGCTCAATCCACGGTCGATCCGGAGGATCGCGGCTGCCAAGCTTCTAGCTTGACCGTGGGTTGACCTTGCAGGTCGACATGCAAGGCGATCCGCCGCTGCGGCGGGTTCGTCGCCGTTGTGGAGCTATCGAGAGGGTGTCGCGGAACGGCCTCCAAACGCGCCGCCTCCAAAAAACAACGCTTTCAGCTACATCTTCAAAAATCTTGGCCTGCTGACCGCAACGCCATCGCATTCATATCACAGAGAGGAGTTTCCTCTGTTGCTTATGAAGCGTCGAAGACTGGCCGCTCAAGAAGTCGCCGAAACTGGGATGACACTTGTCGAGCTGCTTGTTGTGCTCGCGATCATCGCGGCTCTCGCCGGAATTATTTACCCTGCCATCATTGACTCGATCAAGAAATCTGAGGTCTCGATGGCTGCTCAGCGGGTAGACGCAGTGGAAAAAGCGAAGGTCCAATACCAGCTGGATAACGTCGACAGTCAAACCATTGATAAAACGGCGGGAACTGCAGATATGCCTATTACCGCGCTTCAACCATATCTGGTTCGTCTGGGGCAAAATATTGCGAGCTCAGCTGACCTCAGCAACGGCACAGGCGGCACAATCCATCCAGGAAATCTGGCTTCGCACGCGTACTTCACACCAAGCAATCAGAGCGACCAATCAATGCTGAGCCTGCTGCAGAAATACGGTGTTCCAACCTCCTCCGGTCCAGAGCCTACCGGTTCAGCTCCGGGACCATCGCCGGGTCAGTAGGCCTTTTCGAGGTGTCTTTCCACGGAACATGCCCCGGTACGAGTACATCACCCAAATGGCGAAAGGTGCACCGTTCATTCGAGCGTTTGCTGATGCGCCATCTCTGGCCGAACTGAATTCCCGGCTTGTTCGCGTCAATAAACCAGTTGTCAAAATCTTTGATCCTCCAGCTGTCAAAACTCGCAACCGACGGCTTCGAATTTCGTTACGGACAAAATTAACATTCATGGAACAGCTCGAAGCGAGTTGTTACCTCGGGATGGATTTCCGAACCGCACTGGGAATCTGCCTGCAGACAACGTCGGGGCGAACCCGCACCGGAAGGGAAATGGCTGCTCTGATCCGTGATCTCCGCGAAAACATCTCTCGCGGAATGTCATTTTCCAGAACAATCAGCTTTTATCCTCTGGTCTTTGATGATGTGGCGGTCGGTTTGATTTCTGCAGGCGAAGAAGGCGGTACATTCAATGAATCGTTAAGCAACGTCCGCAGGATCTGGGCTCGTAACGAAGATCTACGTCATCGTTTGGCTATCATGCTCATTTATCCCGCGGTCGTTTTTGCGGCGGCTATTGGGGTCGTGTGGTTATTGATGACTCGCGTTGTACCACAATTCATTGGTGTTCTTTCGCAGATGAGCGTCGACCTTCCCTTGCCGACCAGACTTTTGCTTTACGTTTCGCGGGTTTGTAGCGATTACCCTTGGACAATCCTCATTGCCGGAGCGGCTCTGATAGTTCTCCTGCTCAGGTTGCCTGTCATTGTCAGATTATCCCCAGGACTTCACCGAATGGTTCTGCGGATCCCGATACTGGGGCATCTCTTGCTTCTGCTCATACGCGCGAACTTTAGCCGCACGTTAGCTCAGCTGAAACAAGCCGGCGCAAAGACTACTCGCGCTTTGCTGCTCTGTCGTGATCTAAGCTGGAACTATCATTATCGATCTGCGATTGCTCGCGCTCTGGTTCGAGTTCAAGGCGGTGAACCGTTGTCGACTGCTCTCGAGCAGGATGTCGACATTTTCGGAGAAATGGTCGTGAACGGACTGACTTTTATGGAAGCATCCGGAGCCGACAGCGAGGGACTCTTCAGATTGACTAATCTCTTAGAGCGGCAACTGGACAGTTATATCACCGGGATTCGTCAGGTATTAGATCCGTTGCTGATACTGTTTTTGGGAGCTGTCGTTGGCGGCATTGTTTTTGCCACTTTTTTGCCCGCAATCGAAATCCTGCAGCGAATATAATATCTAATCAGAAATAAGTTATATATATTTGAACATCTTGTTAGTCAGAGAGCCGCTATGGGATATTCGCTAACTCACTACATCCGAAATTTCCCGCTTGGTTATTACCTTTCGGGTGGACTTGTTCGCGCTGAGGAACCTGTCGTTTCATTCTTTCTTGCGCCTGAAAACTCGGCTGCGTTGTTAAGCAGAAGACATCAGGTAATTGGCTATGAGTCTAACATCGCCGATTTGCCGGATGGCCCGCCGATTGCAGGTTCCGCCAGAGAGGCGCTGGGAGTTCAGCGGTCTTTCAGCGCAAAGCTTCTGACGCGGTGGCGAACGAAAGGATCGCCTAGGTTCATTTTCGCTCCGGACCTTGGCAGCTACGATTTCTACTGCAACGTGCATAGCCTCAGCAATCTCCGCGAACTTAGCGCGGAGAGTCTGCTGGAGGCTCTGCACGAAGAGCCTCGGCAGGTTATAGGCAGCTGGGACGAGTCAAGATCGTTTCGATGGGCCGTATTTGATTCCGGGCTAGAACCGTTACATGGCCTTTTCGATCGACGAATTCAACAGGTGTTGGTGATCGGCATTCCGGCTGACTATTGCGAGCGGGCGGAATCGTGGAGTGAGACTCAGCAAGGCTCACCGTTCGCGGTTATCCCTGTCGCTGTCGCGTGCTTGAAATGGTTTTGCGAAATGATCCCAACCAGGAACCAGACCGCTTTCCTTTTGTTGCTTTTGTCACATTCAGTCGTGCTGGCTGTCGTGCAAGATCAGCAGATAGTTCTGCTCCGGCAGTATCTCGAAGACGCGCTGCTCGCCTACCAAGAGGTTCCGACGTTGGCTGACGAGCTCCGAGTCGAAAATCACGCTGTTTACGTTTGGTCAGCCGGACCTGTTCCTGAGGATCTCGCCAGGCATCTGGTCGGCACAGAGCTGGCCGGTGAAGTGTTGCAGCATATCAACGGTACTCCAGTCTCGATCCGAAGACCTTCAGGTGGATTTATGACCGAAACAAACGCTACTGTGCCACATCTTCTGCGCTGGTTGGAGGGGCGCTTGGCATGAAGCATTTATTTGTTTCGGACGAACGGCTGATTCAACAGCAATATCGACGCGGGATCATATTTCGATTGACTGGAGTACTGATTCTGTTTGCGACATTCCTGCAATTACCCGCCCTGCTTCTGGCTGGGTTAAGTTGGAAGCGTCATCACGACGAAGAATCCACGCGGAACGAACTGCGAGCTGAGGTCAACAACTTGCAGAAAGCTAACACGCCTCTGAACGACGTCCGACGGAAACTTGACCAGATTCGGCAATGGGAACCGATCCTGAGAAACCGACTACCGATCAGCGCTTTGTTGCATGCCATTGAAAACTCGATGCCGGCGAATGCTGTTCTGGATTCAATCGCAATCGAATCGGAGCAGTTCGAGCGAGTCCCGGTTCCTGGAGGCG
>JBKPBY010000226.1:0-10239 GCA_046727075.1 bacterium
CAACATCTCCTTTAGTACCACCTTGCGTTGAATCTCGAAGCCTCCGAGTGCTTCCAGCCAACGGATGGGCCAATCGGCTGTCAGCTTTAATTCAGTCGGAGTGGCTACGGTCACGGTTGCTTCAATATCGAACATAGGTCGCCTCTTGTTTCAGGTTTCGAAGTCAGCAAGCGAGCAGTCTCGCTACGGAGGCACGTCCCTTGCGGACGATCGCCACCGAGGGAAAATTGGCGTTTGTCGGACCGGAGCAGTCTACGATTTGAGTGCAGTTCTGTCCACGAATCAAAGCCAGTCGCTAAGCTGCTAGTCGGAATTAACTGCAGTAACGTTTACAGTCTGGATTTGTGTATAGAGCGGCTCTTCTTTAATTCAATAGCTGGCGGCTCAGCAGCGCGGACGGAGGGGTTGGTTTGCCGATTTTAATGACGTGACTTCGGCGGGGGTGAGGATTCGAAAGGTACCGGGCTTAAGGTGGCGATCGGTGAGCGGGCCGATTCTGGTTCGTTGCAAGCGTTTCACTCTGTAGCCCAGCGCTGCAAAGACTCGTCTGACTTGTCGCTTGATCCCTTGCGTCAGAATCACTCGGACTTGATGGGGACTAACCTTGTGAAGCGCATCAAAACGGGCGCGTCCTTCCGCCAGGTATACACCTTTGCGGACCTTGGGCAGGTCTTCGAGGCCGAATTCCCGGTCCAAGGTTACAAGGTATTCTTTCTCGAGCTTGAACCGTGGATGGGTGAGACGAAGGGCTAGATCGCCGTCGTTGGTGAGAAGTAGCAGCCCCTCAGATTCCTTGTCCAAACGCCCTACGTGCGCCAGGTTCGACATCTTGCGCGGAAGCAGTTCATAGATTGTTCGCCGATCATTCCTGTCAGAGCGAGTTGTCAGAAATCCGGGCGGTTTGTTGAGAAGCACAGAAATGAACTGTTTTGGATGAACCAAGTGACCGTCCACCTTAACGTGGTCTGAGAGTTCGACCTGCGAAGACAGATTGGTGGAGACCCGCCCATTTATTGTTACGCGTCCTTGGCGAATAAAGGTCTCAGCGCCTCGCCGAGAGGCCACGCCCGCTAACGCAAGAAATCGATTGAGTCGCATAGCTACGGTCTCACAAAAACAAAAAGCGTTGGTAAGATTAATTTACCAACGCTCGCAAATTCTGGTCTGGAAAAGGAATCAAACGTCAGGCTTTGTCTTGCGGAGGCCGATAACTTTGTCACCTGGCTTGAACTGATCCCGTTTCTTGAGCAGTTCGACCCGCTCAAACCGTTTCAACACGTTCCGTTTGGCTTTTATCGTGCTTGCGCCCTTCAGACTGCGATGCTGTGACATAAATATCTCCTCAAATGAAGCGCGGACTATAGTCATGGGGCTGCGGAAAGCAACATAGAAAGTTCGAGGGAGGCCTCGCTTTAGCGGCTTTCTCCGCCGTCGCTTTGCGACGGCGGACACAGCCCTCAAGCGAGGCCCTATCGAGAATGGGGCGTCATTCTCGTTCGAAGAAAACGAGCTCAGATTAGGCCGAGCTTCATTTTGCCGGCTTCGCTGATCATATGCTGGTTCCAGGGCGGGTCCCAGACCAGCTCAACGTCAGCTTCGTCAACGCCGGGAATGGTAAGGATCTTTGAGCGAGCATCCTGAGCGATTGCCGGACCCATTCCGCAACCTGGAGCGGTAAGGGTCATCTTGACTTCGACTCGTGTTCCGGATTCAGGCAACTTAAGCACCTGACAATCGTAGATCAATCCGAGGTCGACGATATTAACCGGTATCTCAGGATCGTAGACAGTCCGTAGCTGGTCCCAAATGGCATCTTCTGAGACCTCGGCACCGCTTTTCTTTTTCTTTTCCAGGGCGGCGCGCGGTTGTATGCCAAGGGCATCCGCATCGTTCTCGCTGATTCGGAACAGTCCAAAATCGCAAGCGATGGTGTAGCTGCCGCCGAGACTTTGCGTGATAATTACCTGAGTCCCCGCCGGAATGGTCGTCTTTAACCCGGCCGGAATCTGGATTGCTTCACAATCCCTCGAGAGCTCGATTTCGATGTTGTGATTCATTTTAAGATGATCTTTTTGGGTTGCTCGTCGGCTGCCTGAAATTGTTGTAACAGCGTCGGCGCAACGGTTTTCGACTCCTGCACAGCAGTTTCGGGCGCAAGTGCCGACCTGAGAGCGCCTTCGACTAGCTGAGCGCAATGAATTTTCAATGGTGGCAGCGGTCCAAGTGGCGCAGAAAGCTGTTCTTCATTCATGGCCAGCGCTTCCTCCACCGTTTTGCCGGAGATCAATTCAGTCGCAACGCTCGCGACGGCAATCGCAGTCTCACAACCGAAGGTTTGGAAGGTGGCTCGATCGATGACTCTCTTGCCGTTAACCTCTTTGAATTTCACCCACATCCGGAGCATGTCGCCGCAATCTTCGCTGCCGACCGTTCCAACTGCGTCGGCGCCAGCGAGCTCTCCTAGATTCTTAGGATGACGGAGCGCTTCTTCGACTCTTTTGTTAAAATCCTTCGTTTCGCTCATAAGCTGGTGCCGTTACTCCACCTGATAACGTGGTACATTGGGATCCACTTCGGTGCTCCAAGCGTCGATCCCGCCCTTCATTGATTTAGCTTTGTGGAAGCCGTGCCCTGCAAAAAACGCAGCGGCATCCAGGCTACGCATCCCGTGATGACAGATAAAAACGATCTCCTTGTCTTTCGGCCATTGGGAGAGGATTTCCTGCATTAATTCCTGAGTAAGAAATTTCGACTCGGGGAGATGAACGGCGTCCCATTCTTCACGGCTGCGTACATCGACCAGAGCTAACGCATCACCTTGCTTTAATCGCTCGGAGAGGTCGGCCGGTGAGATCTGAAGCGCTTGATCCGCTTCATGCGCCTCAAGAATCGTATCGATCACTTCTTCCACCGGTAAATTTTCGTTACGTTGGCAGAGCGCGATCAATGTTTCATCAGGACTAAAACCACAACTGGAACAACCGCCGATGTGGTAAGCCTGGAACAAGGCGCGTTGAGCACCTGGATAGTCTCGTAAAAGGTCGGCCATTGTGGTATTCGGATCGATTGTTCTTGTAGCGCTCACAATTGTCAGCGTTACATCATTTTGGATGGAAATCAAAACAATGGCCTGGATCTCCGCCGCCGAAGGGACGACACGCCGTTGACATTGAGTGCAGGATACGGCATGGCCTGTACCAAAGGATTTGATGGATGCGCTAAATCGAGGGAGAAACAATTTCATTGCGGGTTTGGGCCTCGTTTTACTGGCGCTCATCTACTACAGCTCGATCTATCGATACGGCTTGAACCTGGCTGACGAGGGCAACGCCGCAGTCATCAGCCAGCGACTGATGCATGGCGAAAGGCCATTCGTCGATCTCGCTCTCGGCTACAACGTCTTATGGTTTTATCCCATAAGCGCCCTTTTTAAAATCTTCGGAACAAATCTCCTGCTGATGCGAGCCTACTTTTATGCTGTCTCGACAGCATCAGGCCTGGTGGCATTTCTGTTGCTAAGACGCCTGGACGCGTCCTTATGGCTCAGCCTGCTGCAGGCGATCCTTATTCTCTTAGTAACGGGACAATACTACAAATCGTACATACCGTTTCTCGTCCTGGCTAACCTGCTGGCCCTGACGTTCTTTCTCACGAGTCAAAAGAAACTGCGAACTGCTATCATCGGCGGAGTCCTTCTCGGGACCACTTATCTTGTTCGGATAGATCTCGGGTTGTTTTTCACCGTGATTTGGTGCGCAGTTATCGTGCTGCATCTGTGGCTATTAGATCGCCGTCTTCGGCTCAATCTGTCGATTGCCTTCAGCCTCGCAGCCGGGGTCGTACTGATTCATCTGCCGTTCCTGTACGACGCATCCCGGCGCGGTTTCCTGGGAGAGTTTCTTCAGGAATATCGAGACTACACGGTCACCATTATGCAGATTGCGCTACCGGCGAAGCGACCAGATTCGGCTCAGTCAAAAACAGTGTCTCCGATCCGGTGCTCGCTTTATCCGGAAACGAGCCCGAATCCGGGTGTCGGACCAGAAATTCAAAAATATGATACCCGGCTGAGCCGGCGATCTTTGCGCGATATCTTTCTGAAATCGCCTAAACTAGACAACCGCCTGCTCGCCTTTCTTACTTACGCCACCCCGGCACTCTTCTGCGCGCTTCTTCTCGCAGGGATCTGGCTTGTCTTGGCTAAGAGGTTCTCGACGGAGCGATGGGTGCTGTTCTCAACAATATTAGCCGGCGCGCTCACCGCATTCCCTCAATTTTTCTTTTTTCGGCCAGACTTACCACACCTGATCGAGTTCATGAAAGGCGGGCTCGTAGCACTGACCTGTGCAGTGTGGCTGCTTTGGAGTTCTTTGGGTCGAACGCGAGTTGCTTATGGGTTTGCGGGAGCACTTGCTTTGGTCACAGCCGTCTACGCGTTGGCGACGCTTCCGAGCCCATACGGTGGCACGATCGCGTTGCGAAAGCATCGGAACATTCGTTTTAAGGGGGCCAACGGAGTTGACGTTTTCTTGAGCAACTCGGAATACCAGGCCATTCAAGGAGTTTACAATGCCACAGTTCAGAACAGCCGGGCTAACGATTACGTGGCGTGCTACCCTTATTTGCCCAGTGTCAACTTCATAACTGGCCGCAGGACTTTTCAAAACATTCTGTACATCGACAATCTGACTCGTCCACCAAATTGGGATGAAGCTGAGATCGCGCGGCTGCAGAAGTATCAGCCAGCGGTAATTGTCATCGACAACTGGAAAATAAATGGCACTGAATCGTCGCGATTCACCTCCTGGGCGACCGAAACGATGCAATTCATTCAGGAGCACTATCGGCTGCAGGCAGCGTTTGATGACAAGAAAGTCTTTGTGCGCGTGCTACCCTCGAGCTAACCGGAATGGGAACTCGTCCATTGTGCGTTTGACCCGGCTGCGAATGCCGATGACGTCTTTCAACATTCCTAAACTATCTTGCGCTACTCGCACTCGTGAAGCGGGCGAATTTTTCCAATGCACCGGAACCTCCCGGACGACAAAACCCATTGACTCAGCCAGCAGCAATACTTCAACATCGAACGAGAAACCATCCAGTTGCTGTCGCCCGAAGATTTCTTTGGCGGCGCGATTTCGGAATCCTTTGAAGCCACATTGAGTGTCGCTGATCGACAACCCGGCCAGAAGCCGAACGATCCAGTTAAATGTCTTACCCATCGATTCGCGCATCAGGTTTTGTCGCTGAACGATCACGCTCTGCGGATGCTGGCGGTTTCCAACAATTACGTCGATCGCCGGCTCGCGTTGAAACAGAGCGACGCTGCTATCCAGGTCCTCCAATGGAGTGCTCAAGTCTGCGTCAGTGAAAAAAATCAATCCTCCCCTCGCCTGCAGCATGCCGTTACGAACGGCAAACCCTTTCCCTCGTTTTTCATAATGCGTAATAACGCTCAAGTTGGGAAAGGATTTCGCAGCTGTTTCCGCGAGCGCCAAGGTCCCATCGGTGCTCGGTTCAACAGAAACAACGATTTCCACCGGAAGACTCGACGAAGAATAGTGTTCTTCTACCTTTCGGAGAGTGTCAGGTAATCGATTCGCTTCGTTATAGGCGGGAATGACGATCGAAAGAGAGGGCCGATTGTAGTTGGACATGACTCGGTCTTCGCATATATATCTGCGCCCCTCCCTAAAAGGCTCGGAATGGTTAAACGTCAACTTCTATTTCCAGCTCTGATCCTGCTGTTAGCCGCGGTGGTACGCTTTGCGTTCTCGGACATCAAACCGCCGCATTTTGACGAAGGGATCAACGGATGGTTTTGCGATCAGATGAGTAAACAAGGGTACTACTCATACGATCCGACCAACTATCACGGCCCGCTTCATTTTTATGTTTTGTTTGTTTCGTTGAAATTACTCGGGCGCAATCTGTGGGCCCTTCGGCTGCCGACCGTGCTGGTAAGCCTTGTCACGATCTATTGGGTTTGCCTGTTTCGCAGATTTTTTGGCGAAACAATCGCTTATCTTGCTGCGCTGGGAATGGCTTTATCGCCCGGTTTCATTTTCTACAACCGGTATTCGATCCATGAATCATGGTTGGTGCTTTTCATGGTCATAGCGTTCTGGGGCTTTCTCGGTATTTGGAATGGTCGTCAGCCGAAGTATATCTGGGCGATCATTCTGGCTACGGCGGGAATGATCCTGACCAAAGAAACGTACGTCATTCACATCGGCGCAGCCGCCGTCACGATCGGTATACTTTTATCTCTGCATCGGTTCCGCCCGCATGACTTTACCCTGTGGCAAACTTCTTCGACTACCCGTGGCAGCGAACGACGAGGTTCGGCAACAGAACCGAGTTCTCTCAATTTTTTGCGCCCTGAACTCCGCATTGGAGATCCCACGACCCAAAGACATATTTTTGCGGCAAGCGCAGTTGCCACATTTCTAATCTTCTTTTTCTACTCAGGTACGTTCCTTAACCCCAAAGGCTTCCTTGGCGTATTTGAAGCGCTTCTTCCGTGGACTAAAACGGGGGTAGATGCGAACGGGCACGGCAAATTCGACTATGACTTATTTCCGCTGCTGCCCCGGTTTTTGACGCACCTCCCGTTTCTACGCTCGTTCGCGAGCTTTAAGATGAACTGGTATTGGGTCAGCCTGATGACCGAATACGAGTGGTTCGCGATGCTCGGTTTGCTTGCATCCATTCCGATGCTCTTGAGCAGACGCGGGGAGCTACGTTTTCTCTCTATCTACAGTCTCTTAACTCTCTTTGTTTACAGCGTTATTCCGTACAAAACGCCGTGGTGCACTATTTCAATCATATGGCCTTTCATGTTTCTCGCTGCAGCCGCTCTGGCCTGGTCCGCTAAACGGCTACACTGGTCGGTCGCGGCGGTCGCGGCGATTTTTCTTCTTGGGCACGCCGCGGTGAAGGCCTACTGGCTGAATTTTGTCCGGTTTGACGATGAAGGAGAAAGATACGCTTATGTGCAAACTTTCCGCGATTTCTACAAGTTCGTCGATCCGGTCCTGGAGGAGGCGAAGCGCGGGCCGAAAGATGCTAAGCAAGTGAACGGCACAATCCTTTTATCGAGCTCATTTCCAATTCCGTGGGAACTCGGTGATTTCAAGAATGTCGGGTACTACACCAAGGAAGAGCAATGGCCAGAGGATCTCAGTGAGGCAGACTTTATTGCGGTCGAAACCTCTCTCGCTCCATACCTGGAGAAGGAGCTTAGCGATCGGTATTACGTGATTGATTTCCGGCTCAGGCCGGGACTCGGCGACTGCCGCGGCTATTTCCGGCAAACAACTTTCGCCGGTATTCTACTACCTCAAACCCCAAGCTTCGAGCCCGCGAAAATCAAAGAATGAAATCTTTGCTCGTCGCTCTGAGCGGGGTCGCTTGTTCAGTAGTCATCGGAATTTTGCTCGGCTATTCTGTCTTAGGGTTGACGCCTCTAACGTGCGGAATCGCTCTGGGACTTAGTTTCCTGTTACCGCTCATTTTAATCCTGACGCGACAGCGGCAAATCCGATTGGAACCTGCGAGCCATCGTTGGATCGTGGGCGCCATTCTGATTGTCATATTCCTGGCGTTTGCGGTGCGCCAGTTTGGCTGGCTGATTTTTGTACGCGGCGATCAGATCCGGGTGCTGTCCCCGAATAATCTTGGGGATATCTGCTTGCATCTTACCCATATCAATTACCTGGCAAGCAACCCATCCTATTGGCCAGAAAATCCGATCTTTGCGTTCGATAAGCTTCGCTATCCGATCGGACTCAACCTGTTTAACGCGGAGCTAAAAGTCATCGGCATTGAGCCGCGCCTTGGCACCATACTCGTCGCGCTTGCCGGTTCGCTGCTTACTCTGCGAGCGCTTTTCCTCTTTAACGGCAGCTTTGCCGTCGCGAGTTTTCTCTTTAATGGCGGACTCGCGGGTTTCGTCTTTTTCAAAACGTTTATGTGGCAGGATTACCAAGGAGAGGTCGCGTGGAAGTCGATTCCACTTGCACTCTTTGTGACACAACGCGGCCTTTTATATGCAGTGCCCGCCGGTCTCCTGTTGCTGCGACATTGGTACACGACCCTTTTCGAAAGACGCCAGGACCAACAACTCCCCTTCTGGGCCGAGTTTCTGCTGTACTCAACGATGCCGCTTTTTCATCTTCACACGTTTCTTTTCCTGTCGTTCCTGCTGCTGTGGTGGTTCTTGTTTGGCGATCCTAACTGGCGAGGTTCGTTGCTGCGACTGGTGGGGGCCTCTCTGGTGCCGGCAACTCTCTGTGTTTATGCGGTCACCGGATTTTCAAAGACCGACGCCCTTGCCTGGTATCCTGGATGGATGGCCCGCGAGACCGGGACACCAGCGTGGTGGTTCTGGTTTGAGAACTTCGGGCTGTTTTTGCCAGCCTGCCTCGCGCTCTCGATCTATCTCCTGATTCAGTCTGACGGACCGACCCGCCCATCGAAGCAAATGATCAGCTTGTGGTTTTTTCCTTCTGCAGCAGTATTTGTGGCGTGCGCGCTGTTCAAATTCGCGCCGTGGGCATGGGACAACACGAAGCTGTTTTTTTGGGCGTATCTTTTGATTATGTTCACCCTCTGGAAGGCGTTCCTTTCACGGTGGCATCCGGCGTTGAGAGCAGTTGTTTGCTTTGGCCTGTTCTTCTCAGGATTCATTAGCTTGGCGGGATCGTTCGTTACGAATCAGAATGGCTTTCAGATCGGAAGCCTCTCAGAATGGCAAGCCGTCGATGAAGCCATGCGATCATTTCCTGCGGAAACGGTTTTCGCGGCTTATCCAACATACAACCATCCTGCGCTGGTTAACGGGCACCGTCTCGTTCTTGGTTTTCCAGGGCATCTCTGGAGCCATGGGTTAGACTATCGAGGGATCGAGACCCAACTGACCTCGCTCATGCAATCGGATCCTGGTTGGGAGCAAACGGCGGCGGACCTTGGCGCGGATTGCCTGTTCTGGGGACGGTTTGAAGAAGCGCATTATTCGAATTCGAAGAAGGAGTGGGAATCCAAGTGTCGCGTCTTAGCCGAAGGAGATTGGGGCCGGATCTATGATTTGAGAGCTGTGCAAGGGACCTCGGGGGTTTCGAGTTCCGGAATCCGGGTTTCGAGTTCCGAGCTATGCCCTGGCTCGGATACCCGGAACTCGAAACCCGGAAACCCGAAACCCGAAAGCCGGATCCCGGAACTCGAAACCACCACCCCTGTTGACAGGTCTGTGAACCAGCGCTGATCGTGGTAATCTCTCGTATGGCGACTATCTCCGAAGAACTCGTTATTGAGCATCTCAAAGCTGTGAAATTTCCGGGCTTCAGCCGAGACATTGTCAGTTTCGGTTTAGTGAAGGAGGTAAAGATCGCGCGTTCGGACGTATTGGTGCGTCTGAATGTAGCTACAAACAATCCAGCGGTCCCGGAAGCGCTTAAACGCGACTCCGAACGGGTCCTTCGACAGATTCCCGGCGTGAGCTCGGCGACTGTGGTCATCGATATTTCCGCTCCACCAGATGTCGCAAGTGGTGGCAAAAGTGGCGCAACGCAGATCCCAGGAGTCAAACGAGTGATTGCCGTTGCCAGCGGCAAAGGAGGAGTCGGCAAATCGACTGTCTCCGCAAATCTAGCTGCGGCTTTGGGACTGACCGGAGTAAGCGTGGGTCTTTGCGATTGCGACATTTACGGGCCGAGCGTGTCGCTCATGTTCGGGGCAACGCGCGAGAGGCCAATGGCCACCAGCGATAACACGATTATTCCTATCGAGCGCTATGGTATTAAGCTCATCTCGATGGGTTCGCTGCTTGATGACAATTCGCCGGCCATACTGAGGGGGCCGATGGTTACGCGAGCTACGCAGCAGTTTCTGCGTCAGGTAGATTGGAGCGGGCTAGACTATCTGATTCTGGATCTGCCGCCTGGAACGGGCGACATCCAACTGACCGTTGTACAGACAGTCGCGTTATCCGGCGCAATTATTGTGACGACACCGCAAGAGGTTGCATTGATCGATGCTCGCAAGGCGAGCGCCATGTTTGCCAAAGTGAATGTGAACGTTCTCGGTATCGTCGAAAATATGAGCTATTTTCTCTCCCCGAGTGATGGGAAACGATACGACATATTTGGAGCAGGCGGCGGCCAACGCGAAGCTGCGCGCTTGCACGTGCCGTTGCTGGGAGAGATCCCGATCGATATCGAAACCCGAGAGGCTGGCGAC
>JBKPBY010000227.1:0-6221 GCA_046727075.1 bacterium
ACACTCATTGGAAGGATCCGACGCGTGCGGCTCACCACCTACGATCAAGGCAAGCACCCGATCTTCTCGACCCAGACTTTTGAAAAACTTTATCTCTTCGTTGACCCAAAGCGATTTTGCCGCGTTGGGAGAACAGATCACTACTAAGTAACGGGACTCAGCCAATGCTTTGTTCACATGGCTGCTCAGGTCGGCTGATACCGGCAACTCTTCTCGATCACGAAAAACGGGGAACAACTTCCCGGGCCGGACACCGTCGCGACTAGGCTGTCCCACCAGGCGTTTGGGGACCCGATAAATCTCCAGTGAACGATGCAACCAGTCACCCCATTTCTTGTCTCGGTGGCTGTAACTGATAAACGCCCAGTACTTGAACCCATCAATTTGAGATGCGGTTGCCAATGGATTTAAGGCTGTCCCTGCACCATCCTGAAAATCCCTCCCGCTTCAACTCGTTTGTAGTCCCCCTTTGGTCGAGTTGCTTGCCTATGACGCCTCCAATTTCTTTGGCCAGATGGAGCTCCCAGAGCGCCGGTTCACCTGCTCTTGCAGAAAATGGCGGGCGGGCGTTGCCAAAGTCGCAAAAAATAGTCTCTGGCGGCCAAACCGGGGCGGACCGTGCGGCTTGAGACTGGGCGCTTTTGTAACACTTTCTAATCGAAAGCGAGACCTTACATTTAGACGTCTAAATGTAAAGTAGGGTTACTAGGACACGCGGTACCGAGATTTGTCTGGTGCAAAGATTGATTAGGCACAAACGCCTTCATTTCAGAATAACCCTGAGAGTTCGGCCATCAGAATACTTGATGTCAGTTATTCTCCAACCTTGGCCGAGTCTTCTGGAAACTCGGCCACATTTTCGATTCATCCCTGGACTATTATGACCTTTCATGATCCGGTGCCGCACCCAATGGAAAGACTTCTAGAGCCTGGCTAGGAGCGACACGACGGTTCATAACGGCTCACATCGGATCACAGAAAATTCCCGAAGCCATACACTTTGGCAACGCCGGCATAACGATGCTGAACAGGATTTCTCTCCTATAAACCATGCAGGGGGGACGACGCACCTGAACCGTTGATGGTTGTGGTGGGGCCGCGACGTTGCTAGACTTTCCTGTCGGAGTAGTAGAGAATAGTTCCACTGATTCGTACGACTGGGCGTAGGGAGCAATAGACACCCGGGATCGCAACGCGGGTACATCCTATGATGTGGATCGTCAAAATAGCTCTGCGGGCTCCGTATACGTTCACGGTTCTTGGGGCATTGCTGCTCATCGGAGGAGCGCTAAGCGCGCTGCAAATGGCCAAGGACATCTTTCCTGCAATCAACATTCCTGTGGTAGGAATCATTTGGACCTACAACGGGTTGCCATCCCAAGAAATGGCGGAGCGCATTACGACTCTGTGTGAGCGCGCCGCCACCACCAACGTCAATAACATTGAACATATCGAGTCCAATTCATTCAATGGCATAGACGTAATTAAGATCTACCTGCATCAGGGTGCGAGTATTGATGCCGCGATCGCCGAAGTAACCGCTTCTTGTCAGACCATTCTCAAAATGCTGCCACCGGGCACCACTCCGCCCAATATTCTAAGTTATAACGCCGCGAATGTTCCGATTCTTCAGCTTAGTGTAGGTGGAGCGAAATTTTCCGAGCAACAGCTCTACGACTACGCGACTAACTTTATTCGGACCCAACTTGCGACCGTTCAAGGTGGCTCGATTCCGCTACCGTACGGCGGAAAAACGAGAGCGGTATCGGTAGATCTAGACCCGAGTAAGCTTCAGGCATACAACATCGCGCCGCAAGAAGTGGCGGACGCGATTAATCGACAAAGCGTGGTGTTGCCGTCTGGCACAGCGAAGATCGGCGTACGTGAGTACGATGTTCTTATCAATGGAAGTACCGACACGGTTGAGGCTCTAAACAATCTGCCGGTTAAGCAGGCGAACCACGCGACCGTTTATATCCGTGATATTGCAAATGTTCGCGATGGCTATACGCCGCAAGTGAATATGGTCGTCTCGAACGGGGTAAAGGCTGCGCTTCTACCTATCCTCAAAAATGGCGACGCATCGACCTTGGATGTTGTATCTCGGGTAAGAAAGGTGTTGCCTCTGATAGCCGCCACCTTGCCGCAAGACCTTCAGATCAAACCGCTGTTCGATCAGTCAGTTTTTGTTACTTCCGCATTGCAAGGGGTAGTCAGCGAAGCGACTATCGCAGCATCATTGACCGCCCTAATGATTTTGCTCTTTCTAGGATCGTGGCGCAGCACGCTAATAGTCGCTACCTCCATACCTCTTTCGATCTGTTTTTCGGTGCTCGCTTTGCACATCCTCGGCCAGACTATCAACATCATGACGTTAGGCGGTCTGGCGCTCGCCGTAGGCATCCTGGTTGACGACGCAACAGTGGAAGTGGAAAACATCCATCGCAATATGGCGATGGGAAAATCGATGATCGATGCGATTCTCGACGGCGCCCAAGAAATCGCGACGCCAGCATTTGTCGCGACCATCTCTATCTGCATCGTCTTTGTACCCATCTTCATGTTAGGTGGTATCGCCTACTATCTCTTCTCGCCTCTAGCTATGGCGGTCGTGTTTGCGATGCTGGCTTCCTATTTTTTGTCGCGGACGGTCGTACCGACGATGGCGAATTTCCTGCTCAGGTACGAGCATCACGAACACGAAAAAACTTCAAACAGTGCAGACTCGGTTAAACAGAATTGGTTTAGCCGCATACATGAGGGATTCAATCGCGGATTCGACCGATTACGCCACTTTTATGTCGCGCGACTAGAATGGGCACTCAAACGGGCTCGGCTGGTAATCGGGTTGATGCTGACGGTGGTGGTTCTATCGACTGTCCTGATAATCCCGTTCTTAGGCGAAGACTTTTTCCCGCTAGTCGATGCCGGACAGTTCCGGCTCCACGTTAGGGCCCCGGCTGGTACGCGTATTGAGGAAACGCAGGGCGTTTTTTACCAGGTCGTCGAGGTGATCCGAAGCATGATCCCGAAGGAAGAAATCGACCTTGTTCTCGAAAACATTGGATTACCAATGAACCTCAATCTGGCCTTAAGCGACACGGCCACGATTGGATCGGCAGACGGCGAAATCCTGGTCTCCCTAACGAAGAATCATGGTTCTACTTGGAACTACGTTAAGAAGATTCGCGAAGAGCTGCAGAAGAAGTTTCCTGATTATACGTATTTTATTCAACCATCCGATATCGTCGGCCAGACGCTAAATGCGGGTCTGCCGGCACCGATTGACGTCCAGGTGGTAGGACATGATCAAGGCAATTATCAAATTGCAGAAGAGCTTCGTCAAAGAATCGCACGGATTCCCGGGGCGGTTGATGTTAACATTCATCAAGTTGTTGATAATCCTTCATTGCTGGTCAATGTCGATCGTACCCGGGCCGATTTGCTCGGGTTAACCGAGAAGGAAGTTGCGGACGATCTTCTTATTTCACTAGCGGGAAGCGGACAGACGGCTCCCAACCTTTGGCTGAATCCAAAAAATGGCGTTAGTTACAGTATAGTGGTCCAGACTCCACAACATCTGATCAACTCCGTATCAGAAATCAATTTGACTCCGATCAGCATCGGTAGTAATCCGCAGCCGAGTCCCGGTTATCAAGCGTATCAGCTTCCGACTACTGGCCTTGCCGGGAGCAACACTCCTCGGCCTCAGCTCCTTAGCAATCTTGCGTCCATCGAGCGCATTACTACGCCCGTAGTGGTCAGTCATTATAACGTCCAACCGGTCTTCGATGTTTATGCTAACATTCAAGATAGAGATCTCGGAGGTGTCGCTCAGCAAGTGCAGACGATTGTTCAAGATGTGAAGCCCCACCTCCCGCGCGGTACGACGTTGGTGATTCGCGGGCAGTTCCAGAGTATGAACAGCTCCTACCTCGGACTGGGGGTCGGCATCGCCTTTGCCGTTCTGTTGGTTTACTTCTTACTGGTAGTCAATTTTCAGAGTTGGCTGGATCCATTCATCATTATCATGGCACTCCCTGGCGCACTAACCGGGATTGTATGGATGCTTTTCCTAACGCGTACAACCATCAGTGTACCAGCGTTAATGGGTGCAATTATGTGTATTGGCGTCGCGACGTCCAACAGCATTTTGGTGGTAACATTCGCCAACGACGAGTTGCGCACCGGGAAGAATCCGTTCGACGCCGCCCGCTCTGCAGGTTTTATACGGCTGCGGCCAGTCATGATGACTGCTCTCGCTATGATTATCGGGATGTTACCGATGTCTCTTGGATTGGGAGACGGAGGAGAAGAGAACGCGCCTCTGGGACGCGCTGTAATCGGTGGCTTACTCGTGGCCAGCTTCTTTACCCTTTTTTTCGTCCCGGTCGTCTATCGTTTGCTCAAACGAAATTACGTACCACATCCATTGCATCCGCGGCTGCGCGAGCATTCGTTGGACGAGAGCTCGGGAGCATCACCTTTGCAACCAACGTAACACCGCATGACAAAAGCCAGCGAACCCTATGAATACGCCCTCGAATCATAGTGAGCATCTGGAAGCCGGCAGTTCAAGGGGTCTGGAGTCGAGCGAGCGAGCACCTGGAGATCAAAGTTCTGCTCGAACAAAGATCTCCGGTACGAGGCTGAAAGCGTTGCTAGCTGCAGGTGTAGTAATAGCGGTAGGTCTAGGTGTCTATTTCATTGCCATCTCTCCCAGGATCAAGAACAGCAAAGAGCTCGCAGCCGCGGCTGGCGCAGCTGGACAGAAGACGGTTATTGTGGTTGTTCCGACGCAAACGTCGAGCGCTCCCGAGATCAGTCTGCCCGGAAATATCGAAGCGAATCAGATGACATCCATCTATTCGCGAGTCGACGGCTATCTGAAGCGATGGTACGTGGATATAGGCGACCAGGTACAAGATGGCCAGGTTCTGGCTGATGTCGAATCTCCGACGGTTGACGCAAGTCTGCGTCAGGCCCAAGCCGAGCTAGAGCTCGCTGAGGCAAACCTCAGGTTAGCACAAGCCAACTCTGCACGGTCTCAACAGCTCTTTCAAAATAAGGTAAACTCTCAGCAGGAACTCGACACTGTTCTGGCCAATGAGCAGGTTCAAAAAGCGACGCGGGATAATGCGGCAGCAGCGTTGACCAGCGCGCAGGACATGAAAGGGTTTGAGCAAATTCGCGCGCCCTTCGCTGGCAACATTACTGCCCGTTACGTTGATGTCGGATCTTTGGTTACCGCGGGCAGTGGGCGAACCGTTCAGAAGCTGTTTGACCTCGCCCAGTCCAATCCAGTGCGCGTTTTTGTAAACGTTCCTCAAGCGAACATAAGCAGTGTGAAGGCTGGAACGCCGGCCACGATCACGGTGGATGAATATCCGGGCCAGGTCTTTGCTGGCAAAATCGCTCGAGATGCCAGAGCATTCGACCTCACTTCGCGAACATTGTTGCTGGAAATAGATGCTCCGAATCCGGATGGACGCCTCTACTCGGGTATGTACGCTCACGCCAAATTTGCGCTCCAAAATCCTACACGGGCGCTTCTTCTTCCGGACAGCGCCATCCAGATCGATTCGAAGGGTGTTCGAGTCTTCGTTGTGGGTTCAAATAGTAAGATCCAGGTGAAACCGATAGAACTGGGGCGCGATTTCGGAACAAAGTCTGAGATTGTTAGTGGCATAACTGTAGAAGACAGGGTGATCCGGAACCCGACTCAAGACCTACGTGTGGGAATGACAGTAGCCGTGCAGCCGGCCGACAACTAGATCGATTTCTATCTAATCGTTCTACCGCGACGAAGTAACGCTTACAATAATCCAAAGCTTGGGTAGCGGAGTTCAACGTCACTTGTGCCAGGGGTGAATTTTTCGCTGACCGCATTGCCGGGAAGAGGTTCGAACGGCGGGAGAGGCTCGTCGCACTTCTAGGGTGTGTCGTCGTGCACGGCCAGCCTAAAGTTACCTTGAAACCAGATCGGCAATTATCGGCGTCACCAACATTGCGTCACTGGCCATCATTCCTCGCTGCCAGTTTGAATTACATGTTCGAGCTCGGAGCTAACTTGGAATTCCATGTCTTTTGGCCCATGAAAAATCCTCAGCAGTCTGAAACGTTTAAAAAATGAGCGTCGCCGAATACGAGGCGTATTGGGACTAACCGATTCGGTTTTGGTTCCGGCGCGGAGCGTGTCCGGTAAAACTCCGTGCGAAGTA
>JBKPBY010000228.1:0-6364 GCA_046727075.1 bacterium
GCTCACCATTTGGATAGATCAGCTCTTCGATGAAATGCCAAATGTGGCGTCGAACCCGACTGCAGTGAAGATGGCGTCGCATGTGGCTGTCGCCAGCGCGAAGCTGGCCGCGGCGCTGAGCGATCAAGAGGCCGAGGAAATCGGGATGACTATTGCGTACCTTAAACGGGCGCTCCGAGCGATTTCCACCGGATTGGAAACAGCGACGCAGATCGCGACCGAAGGCATCTTAAAACAACGACAATTTGAAGAACTGTACCAAAGACTGTTCCATGTTCGGGACAGTATCATTGTGATGATGGGCGATCTGCGTGCAGAGTGGCGGCGGCGGTACGGGCTGTAAAAGTTTGGCCCGTAAAACAGGAGAGGAGTTGCGGTTTTGAATGAAGTGCAAGAGCGCTCGTCTAAGATAGTGGCGGATCACGATCCCTCCGATACGGTCGAGCCAGATGATGGAACTCTGGTGAAGCGGTGTCAGGCAGGTGATTCCAGCGCCTTTAACGAGTTAGTCACCAGATACAGAATTAAGGTCTTTACCATGGTCTATGGTATGGTGCAGAACGAGCAAGACGCTTGGGATCTCGCTCAGGAAGGATTCCTGAAGGCTTGGCGATCGATTCACCGGTTCAAAGGAAAATCATCGTTTTATACTTGGCTGTATAGGATCATGACCAATGTCACGATCGATTCGCTTCGCCGGAAAGGAATCCACGGAGAGGCAGAGTTCGATGACCGGATCTCGCCAGATAGTGTGGAGCCCGGCTCACGAACGACCCCTTCGTCAGTCCCGCTTCCACATAAAAAGGTGGAGCA
This sequence comes from bacterium, assembly GCA_046727075.1. GTDB lineage: Bacteria > Verrucomicrobiota > Verrucomicrobiia > Chthoniobacterales > JAFAMB01 > JBKPBY01. The sequence goes on from JBKPBY010000228.1 coordinate 814, forward strand.
TAACGAAATCAGGCAACGCATTGATGAAGCGATCGCGAAACTTTCTGCCGAACACCGAGCGGTGATCGTCATGAAAGAAATCGAGGATCTGCAGTACAGCGAGATTGCCGAAATCTTGGAGTGCTCCATCGGGACAGTGATGTCTCGGTTGTTTTATGCGCGGAAAAAATTGCAGTCGCTCCTAAGGGACGTTTATGAAAACCTTTGAAGAAAAGTTCACCGCTTGGCTGGACGGGAACCTCCGTGGTCAGGATCTAAGGGCTTTCGAAAACGACTCGATGCGAAGTGAAAAAGAGGAGTTTCATAAACTGAGAAATCTGCTGCGGGAAAATCTCAAGGGTTGCGAGATGGAGCATCCCGACTTTTTCAATTCGCAAGTCATGGCACAAATCGAACGGGAACAAGCACTCGGTTCACGCCGAGGCAGGGCTTGGTTTGGTGTTCCACGGTTCGCGTGGGGAGGCGTTTTCGCTTTGGTTATAGGGTTCGCCTTATTTTTTACCATTATCCCTCGCAGCCAGATGAGGGATCCTCGGTCGGATTATGTCGCCGAAGTCTTGAAAGCTAAGACCGCGGATCCGAACATCAAAGCTACCGTCGATAATCAAAAGGACATAACGATTATCAAACTGGAGAATTTAGACAAAGCGCCGCCAGAGAAAGCAAAGAAATCTGATCACTAAATGCACCGGGAGCCTTTGAATGGCTGGCTTTCTAGAGGCTGCCAGATATGCTGTTTGGCAGCCTCTCTCCTTTTTGGGATTCCGGCGCGGGCGCAGCCGCAAGCCGACCCGGAGGTGTGGGGATGTCTCCTTTACGCCTCCAACGACCAAGCGTCTGGAGAATTGCCCGCTTCGTTGAGTCGTTATTATCAGCGCTTGCACGACAACCTCGGTTACACGGCGTTCCGAGTTGTCGCTCAAGGTGAAACCGCTTTGAAACCCGGCCAGGAAAACTGGTTAAAAGTCGGCAATGATATCAAGGTCCTCTTGTACAGTGTCGGCCGCACTGACCGCGGAGAATATACGATGACGCTGGAGGTTTTCGACGGCGGCAAACCCTTGGTTGAAACCCAGGCGCGTGTGAATAAGGGAAGTCCGCTTTTCATTCGTGGTCCGGCATGGCACGCCGGCCAACTGGTTCTGGCGGTGATGGTCGAGTACTGAGCCGGCCGGAGGCCGGCTCAGTACTCGGTCAACCGTCTTCCGTCAACCGTCGATACGCGCGCCTTCGGCGCGCGGTTTTCGATCAACGGTTTTCAGTTTTCGGCTTTTGCGACCTCGCCAAGGCTTCCAACTTCGCTGAGGCTTCCAACTTCGCCGACGCTTCGTTGGACGGCTCGTCGGACACGTCGGTCCCGTGATTCCGGTGTCAGTCGCCAAATTCCGATTTTCGTTTTTCCGTTGTTCGTGCAATTGTCTCCGTCCGGCCGTCGAATCGGCCAACTCGCTACGACGGGCCTATAGCTCAGCGGTTAGAGCAGGGGACTCATAATCCCTTGGTCGGAGGTTCGAATCCTCCTGGGCCCAAGTCACTTACGACGCGAGATCTTGATTATTCTACGCCTCTCTTCTACATTCCTGCATGAAGATGTGGATTCGCTCGAAAGTGTCCAACCTCTATCGACATGGACCTACCGGGGTCTATTACGCTCGCGCTAAGGTTGGCGGTGTCGACAAGTGGGCGACTCTGGGAACCGACGTGTTCTCGGTCGCCGAACTGCGGGTCCGCAAGAAGGTCGCAGAACTTAAACAAGGGCGCGCTGCCATGAGTGCACTAACTCGCGGACTCGCGACAGTCGGCGACGCTGCCAGTGCTTACCAGGCCGCTGTGGAGCTGGACACACAGGCCAAGCCATCCACGATCGCGTACCGGCTAGCAACCATTCAGGGGCTTTTCAAATCATGGCCGACGCTAGCAGACCGCAAGCTGTCGGATGTAACGGAGAGCGACTGCGCGCGATGGGCGGCGCAGTATTCGAAGCGTGTTCATGGGACGCGGTTCAATAATACCCTCGACAGTCTTCGGCACATTTTTCGAATCGGTGTCGAGCGCGGACTTATTCACCGGAATCCAGCCGAGAAGGTCGGCAAGGTCAGGGTCGCGCCAAAGAAACTAGAGCTTCCCAGCAAAGAGCGATTTGCCCAGCTTTTGGAGGCGATTGAGTGCAGTGGCGCTTGGTGTGCTCAAAACTGCGCGGATTTGGTTCGCTTCCTGGCATTTTCTGGGGCCCGGATCAACGAAGCGGTGCATGTCACTTGGAAAGACGTTGACGGCGCGCGAGGCGTTATCTGGATTCACGGCCCGCCGGAGGGGGGCACAAAAGGCGGCGAGAGTCGGCAGGTACCGATTATAGAGCCGATGCACGAACTGCTGGACCGGCTCAGTATCGAGCCGAAAGAACCGCGTAACCCTAGGCGCCAAGGGGGAGATTACATTCTCACCGTTACCGAGTGCCGGGAGGCGCTACAGACGGCGTGCGAGAAAGTCGGGATTAAGCGACTTACACACCACGACCTGCGACATCTGTTCGCAACCCGATGCATCGAAAGCGGCGTTGATATCCCAACTGTCAGCCGGTGGCTAGGTCACAAGGATGGCGGTGCGCTGGCTATGAAGACATACGGTCATTTGCGCGACGAGCACTCGCAGGCGATGGCAGCGAAGGTCCAGTTTTAGGTGCAGTAGCGCAGGGCGGTTTCCAATGCGGCCCACGTCCCTCCCTCATCCGGTTGCGTGGACGATCTAGGCGACAGCGCGGGTTCAACGTTAGGTTGCGGTGCAGGCGGCGCTGGCTGCGGCGCAGACGCGGCGACTTTAGGACTTGGGGCCTTCACAGCAGGAAGCGGTTTTATCCAGTACTGCTGGCCGTTCACCTCGAATTTACCCTCCCGCCCTTCTCGTAACCGCTCGATTACCTCCTCAGGGATGGCTTGGGTGCGAGGAACCAGATTCAATATTCCATCCTTGTCTAACCGCAGTATTTCGAAGGTTTTGACTCCAGAGGGAGTTTGTATAACGATGGGATCGCCCCAGTAAGACGACTGAGGCTCAGCGTGGGTTCGTTCAGCATCTGTTACCTTTGACACGGTTATTTTTACTTTAGCCATCTCCGCCAGCCGCGCGGAATCCTCTTTATACTCGAAGCTGTATCGTGCGCTATGGTCTGCGGATATAAACCGAGCTTTTCCGTTGACCTCGGCGGCACCGGCGTAGTCCTTGGGCCAACGATTAGCCATGTCGCGGAGGTACTGATTCATGATAAAGATCGCTATGTCGGCTTCTCCGCGCTTGTGGGCGCTGAGGAGAATTGGGAACCAATCCAGGCTTGTCCGGATCGCATCGACCTGAAGTTCGGCGGGAGAAAGCTCGAAGGCATCGACACGCGAAACGTGGGCTCTGCCCCTCGCAGATATCATTTCGAAAATGCTTTTGCTATAGGGGAGGATATTGCCAGCGGAATCCCTCAAGGCGGAGAACGGTTGAGCCGTAACGTCTCCGCCCAATAACCAAGAGACCGCGACGCCGGTTTTCTGAGAAATCTTGAGAGCTGTCTTTTCGCTAAGAGGTAGCCGCCGCAATCCTGCCTCTAGGGCGCGAATCGTCGAGACCGATTTGCCGATCAGGTCGGCAAAGTCCTCAACCGATAGCCCGAGCATGTTTCGGAGAACGGCGACTGTGGTGCGGTTTTCGGAAGGTCTCATATTCTATGGTGTAAAAATGACATGCATGAAATCAAATGCAAGGTTTTTCTAATCCTTCAGCCAATTTCGTTATTAGCCATTCTCTATAAATATATTGCAACGACTCATGTATTCGCTTGACGGATTAATTAAAACATGTTATTATCACATGTATGAATCAAATTAGATTTCAGCCCTTCCAAAGGGCATTTTCGCTTAGGGATATCGCGATCAGTTGCGGTCGTTCCTATGCCACGCTTTGGAGAGCCGCTGTTCGCGGTGACCTCAGGGTTCTCAGCGGTTTTGGCCGCATGATGGTCAGTGAGGCGGAATTGAACCGCTTCCTGAGTCAGACAAAAATGCATACCCCGAAACCGCGGAAGCGCAGGCCGTCGACAGATGGATTGGAGCTACCGTGAGCACTCACCCCGGACGAGTCTTCGCGACCAAGCGTAAAGAACGAAGAGAGAGGGGCGGCGGCATGACTACTGAATCTCCCCAGGAGCGGATAGCTTACTTGCCTCCCCGGATCCAGGAGCGAATTAGGTCCTGTCCTGCGCAAGGCCAGGGAGTGCATCATTGGCTCTTCAGAACCGCGCGACCACTCCACGAGTGGTTCTCAGAGCGTCTGTGTCTATCGAAGGAGAAAGCGGGGATGCAAGCATGAACCACTTATCCCGCGTAGAACGAGAACGCCGAGATGAAAATTGGGATGTCTCCAGTGAGTTCATCTATCGTCTCGACAAAGGCCCATATTATTTTCAAGAAACGGCAACACGGTGGGTTCCATACACTGAGTCAGAAACGAAAGCCAAGCTATTACGCGAAGACTTTGTGGATTACTTACACATCAGCCACCGGGAACAGCCCGTGGTCGTCGGCGCAGAAATCAACGGGTTCTTGGCTTACGTATCCAGTATAAACAGGGTCGATTACGCCGGCCCGGTGGCTGGACGCAAAGCAGGCGTAAGAGAGTTCAACGGTACCAAAATACTTGTCACCCGAGACCCTATGCTAGTTACACCGGAAGTGGGAGATTGGTCGGGCCTTAGACAAATCTTCGAACGAATGTTCGGACCGGATCAGATCGATTATTACTACAGCTGGCAAAAGCGAGTATTACAAAGCGTGCTTTCAGGTAACGCTATTTCCATCCACTTCTTCGCCATGTGTGGCCCTGTGAATTGCGGGAAAACATGGCTGCAAGAGGCGGTCATCTCGGAAATGCTCGGCGGATATGCATGTCCCAATCAGTATATGTCCGAAGGCACCCCCTTCAATGCAGACTTGTTTAGGACGCCCCACCAGATGTTATCCGATGCCAAGGGGAGCATCAGCTTCGAAAAACGAAGAACGTTCGGGAGTTTCGTAAAGGATATCGTCGCTAATACTGGTCATAGGTGTCACGGGAAAGGCGAGAAGGCGATCGAACTTGACCCTATCTGGGTGGCTACTTGCTCCTGCAACACAAGCCCGATCGACAGGCTGAGGATCCTCCCTCCTTTGGACGATGATATCCGGGATAAGATGATTATCACGCTGATCAATCCAGGCAGGATGCCAATAGATACAGCGGAACCAGAGGGAAAAGAAGAATTCCGGGTGTGGACTAAACAGCAGCTCCCAGCATTCGCTTGGTGGTTGCTGAATGAGTACACCATCCCCACAGACATCGCACTACCGGACAGGTTCGGCATTAAGGGATATTGCCATCCGGAAATCGAAAGACACCTGCTCGAGCTGTCCCCTGATGCCAGAGTGCGGGATTACATACATGATACCCTATTCGGCAGGGGTCAGAACCAGGCTTGGCGGGGAACCTACGAAGAACTACGCAAAAAACTCAATACCGAGGAGGGCCGGAAGCT
>JBKPBY010000229.1:0-16559 GCA_046727075.1 bacterium
CTCGGTCTCAGGAATCTGCGGCAGGATGGGATGATCAAGCGCCTGAGCGAGGTAACTCACAATCCTGACGCTCCTTTTTGCGTCGACGCTCGCATCGACGATCACCTCGAGAAGCATTTCCCGAGAGACATGGTGGGAACAAGAGAACGTTGCTAGCATCCCGTCGGGCGCCAATAACTGGAGCGCACGAAGGTGTATTTCTTTGTAGCCACGTCGCGCGCTACCCAGCGATCCCCTTGACTTTGTAAATGAAGGAGGATCTAGGATGATAAGGTCGTATTGACTCTGCTTCCTGTTCTGCTCGCCCAGGAAGTCGAAAACATTGCTCGCGACGGTGGTGATGTTCACGTCATTGAGCCGAGCGTTTTGATCGATCAGACGCACCAGATCGGCATTGATCTCGACCGCCGTGACCGCGCTCGCACCCTTGCGCGCGCAAGCGATGGCGAATGCGCCTTGGTTGGAAAAGCAGTCGAGTACCCGTCGCCCTTCCGAAACTCCAGCCACAATTCGGTAGTTCTCCAATTGATCGAGGTAAAAGCCGGTCTTTTGGCCGGTCAAAAGATCAATATGGAACCGCATCTCGGCGGCATCGATCTCGATTCGAGGAGAGTTCTCGCCCGCGACAATGCCGGTCAAAAGACCCAGCCCTTCGGCCCTTCGGATCGGAGCATCATTCCGTTCAATGATCGAGGCCGGCTTGAAGAGTTGATCGAGTGCCTCAAGAATCAGGGTTTTGCGCTGGTCCATCCCCAAGGTGAGCGTTTGCAGAACTAATCTTGATCCGTACCGATCGACAATCAAACCGGGCAAACCATCACTCTCGCTCCAGACAATCCGGCCGGGATTACGATATGCTCCAAGCTTTTCTCTGCACTGAATAGCTTGATTGATCCGTCGCGTGAAGAAGTCGAGGTCTAACTCCTGGCGGCGCCTGGAAAACCGTCTCGCGACGATTTGAGATTTCGGATTGTAAATTGCCGATCCTAGTAGCCTGTCCCGGCCATCCTTCAGCGAGATAACGTCTCCTGGTGCCGGGTCTCCGAATGTTTTCACCACTTCTGTTCCGTAAACCCAATCATGCCCATGAAAGATCCGGGCTCGCGGTCTGACGATGATCCCCGCCATGCAGGGACGATTGAATGAACCGATAGCGGCGTCAACGCCGACACTGCCAAAATCGCCGACAACTGCAAGCAGCAGGGTATAGGGGCGCCGAGACTACTGAAGAAATTAACGACAGCTTTCAGGATCGCGGCGGAGCCGCGATCCTAGGAGTTGAGAAATTCGTCGACCTGTTCGGGGCTGCGGAATGCTGTGGCTGGAAGGTCCTGCTCAGGATACTCGAAAATCTTTCCTTCGTAGTTCCGAATCACGATCTTTTCGTGGTCATGATACAGGATGTACCCCGGGTTGATCGGCACCTTACCGCCGCCGCCCGGAGCATCGATGACATACTGAGGAACAGCGTATCCGGTCGTGTGGCCGCGCAGTCCTTCGATGATCTCAATTCCTTTCGCAACAGACGCGCGAAGATGCTCTGAGCCCTGGATCAAGTCGCATTGATACAAGTAGTAGGGTCGAACCCGGCACATCACGAGCTTGTGGACTAGGGCTTTCATGACCTCGAGGTCGTCATTTACCCGCTTGAGCAGGACACTCTGGTTGCCTAAGGGAACCCCGTGATTCGCCAAACGCTCCAGCCCTGCGCGTACTTCAAGCGTCAGCTCACGAGGATGATTGGCATGGATGCTCATCCAAAGCGGATGAAACTCCTGGAGCATTTTGCAGAGCTCCGGTGTGATTCGTTGCGGAAGAAATATCGGAACCCTTGTTCCGATTCGCAGAAACTCAATGTGTGGGATCGAGCGCAACCGGCGAAGGATGCCCCGAAGTTTTTCGTCGGAGAAGAGAAGCGCGTCGCCGCCGGATAACAGCACATCCCGTACTTCGGTATGCGCCTCGAGATAGCGATAAATTTCCTCAAAATTCGTATGAAGCTCTTGTTCGCCTACGCCACTTACGACCCGGCTCCTGGTGCAATACCGGCAATAAGAAGCGCATCGATCTGTCACCAGGAACAAGACCCGGTCGGGATATCGATGCACGAGTCCCGGGACCGGCATGTGCGAATCTTCGCCGCAGGGATCGGTCATCTCGAGCGGGGATCGGACAGTTTCTTCGATCCGCGGGACGACCTGACGGCGGATCGGGCAATCAGGATCGTATGGATCGATGAGGTTGAAAAAATGCGGGGTGATGCCAAGGGCGAGTTTATTACCAGAAAGCAATACACCAGCGCGCTCTTCTCGCGTTAGCGTGATTTTGCTTTCGAGCTGTTCGAGCGTAGTGACCCGATTTTTCAGTTGCCATTTCCAATCGTTCCAAGAGTCCGCTGGAACATCGGGCCAAAAGCCTTGGCCAAACGAAACGAACCGCTTTTCAGCGGTTTCGGCTAAGCTATGCATGTTTTGGTTGACTAGTTGGTAAACACTAAGGGCGAGTACCCGATTGTCAATTATTCGGGCCTGTCAATGGTTTGCGGATCTGCGGGAGGCCAGCAGATGACTCACCCAGCGATCGAGCGACCAGGCTCCCGCACCGCGGACCATTAGTGCCAGGACGATCGCGAGAACCAGTAGATGGAACTCAAATCCCTCACCGCTCTGTTTTCCCAACCAATTCATCAAAAAGCCGTTTTGAAGATTAATCATCAGGACAGCAACGACCATCACGCACCCGATGCCGAAGGCCGCAATCCGCGACAGGAAACCGACGATCAGTCCGATAGATCCGAGAAACTCCGCACAAATCGCAAGTACAGAAAAAAAATAGGGAATACCCATCTGCCTGAACGTTTCAACTGTTGTGTCGAAACCGGGGCCGTCGAACCAGCCGAGGGCCTTTTGCGAGCCGTGTACGATGAAAATGATCCCGACTACCAGGCGAAGCACCAACAGGGTCAAATCATTTGGGCTCCGAAAAACATGCGTGAACGTAGACGGGGGATGCTGATTCTTCGGCATAGGTGCTCTTGCGCGACCGTATGAAGCATTCCTTCGACCGGGCTAATTGCAAGTACCGGGTCCGCGTTTCGGGATCCGGGTTTCGGGTTCCGCACGTTCTGCGGCATATGGGAAGGCGACACACTTCGCCGTCGCTGAGAGGCCAGGCACTTCGAGGAACCCGGAATCCGAAAAGTCGGATCCCTGAACCAAATCTCTTGCCCGTTGGCCGGCTGCTGTCACATTGGATGTCATAAATCCATTGACGGCATCGGACCTTAAAAACGAGCCGTCGTCATTATGAGTTTATTCGATCGTATTTCTCCGCTCCTGGTATGCGGAATGGTTTCGGTCCTGCCGGTGCAGCTTTCAGCTCAGAGCGCTGCGCCAACTAGCCCAAAGGACATCGCTCATGCTCTCAATGAGGCCTACACCGCGGTTTACGAGAAGGTAGCGCCTGCGGTCGTCGTGATTGATGTCGAAAAGGAGGGCAAGCTCGGCACAGATACCAATCCGATGCCGGGATTCGATTTTTTCTTTCGTGGCCCTAAAGGAGAGAGCGAGCAACCCGACCAGAGCGAAGGCTCGGGCTTTGTGATCCGGCCGGACGGCTATATCATCACAAACAACCACGTCATCGATGGTGCCGACAAAATCAACGTGAAGTTGAAAGATGGGCGAAGCCTTCAGGCGAAATTGGTCGGTACCGATGAGAGAACGGATATCGCCGTACTAAAGGTAGAAGAAAAAAATTTGCCAACTGTTGAATTTGCTAACAGCGATCAGGTTAAGGTTGGCCAGCTGGTCTGCGCGATCGGTACGCCATATAAATTTGCCTACACGTTCACCACTGGTGTCGTCAGCGCCAAGGGCAGGAACGATCTGCTGGCGGATAAATACGAGGACTACATTCAGACGGACACGGCCATCAATCCCGGGAACAGCGGCGGGCCGCTCTGCGATATCGATGGCCGGGTCATCGGCGTAAACACTCTGATTCACGGCCTGAATCACGGCCTCGGGTTCGCGATTTCAAGCAACATGGCAAAGCAGGTCAGCGATCAGCTGATCGGCGCCGGTAAGATCATTCGCCCTTGGCTCGGCATCATGATCGAAAGCTTGACCGATCAGAACCGAAGCGATCTGTTTAAGGGGATCGAAAAGGGCGTCGTGGTACGGACTATCCAAGCTGACACTCCTGCGGCAAAGAGCGATTTGCGACCGGCGGATGTGATTACTGATGTTGACGGGGTAACGGTGACTTCGGCCCGTGAATTGCAGAATGAAGTACTGAAAAAGAAAATCGGCGCGGCGGTGACGTTAGGAGTATGGCGTGACGGAAAGAAAATGACTGTTGCGATCCGAACAGAGGAGTCACCTACGGACGGGAACCGCATTGCTGCAAACGCTCCTCCCAAGCCTCAGGGTGAAGCGAGCGATCAGAACTTCGGGTTGCAGGTTCAGGACCTGACTCCTCAGCTCAAGCAGGAGCTCGAACTGAAGGCGGATTCCGGTGTTGTGATTACCGACATCGTGCCAAACAGTCCGGCTGCGGTTGCGGATGTTAAACCGGGTGATGTGATAACCGAAGTGGACCGGATCCCGGTCAACAACACTGAAGCGTTTCAAAAGGCATTGGCCAGCCAGAAAGGAAAGTCGAATGTACTTCTGCTGCTGGATCGCAAAGGGGTCAAAACCTATTCGATCGTCAAAGCCAAGTGAGACGGACCAGCGAAATCGGCCGGTCCCAGCGACTGCGGATCATTCACGCGATCAAAAAAAGCCAGGGTCTGTCGGTTAACGAATTGGCGAAACGATTGAACCTTAGCTACATGGGCGTCAAGCAGCATTGCGAAGAGCTGGAGCGCCAAGGATATGTCGATACTTGGCGCCGGCCGAAGCCAATCGGTCGACCGGAGATGACATATCGGCTTACTCCCAAAGCTCAGATTTTTTTTCCGGCTACGAGCAACGCTGCAACAATCGAGATTCTTCGAGCGGCCAACCGTCTTTATGGTCCGACGGCAGCAGAGAAACTTCTTTATGCGTTGTTCGCCGCGAAAGCGGAGGAGTACATGCGCAAGCTACGAGGTCAGACCGTTCTGGAGCTTACCGAGATGCTTGCGAAAATTCGGGATGAGGAGGGATATCTGTCAGCCGTCGAAAATTCCGATTCATTAGCTCTGGTCGAATACCACTCCCCAATTTTTGATCTCTTCCAGGAGTTCCCGCTGGTGCGCCGCCTTGAACGCGAAATGCTTGAGCGAGTTTTAGGTGCGCCGATCGAGCGAGACGAACAAACGGCTTCTGGGCTGTATCGCTGCCGGTTTGTCTTGAGGGTGTGATCGTTCCATTGGTCCCTTGGTCATATACGACCCATGGGACCGATCGGACCAATCGAGGGCAAATAGGTATTTTCGTAACTGGGGCTTGCAGATGCAGGCTGGCCTGCTACATTCCCCGCTCCCTATGCCGAAACCGATTGCGAGACGCAAAACGAAAAAGTCGGTGGCTAAACGCTTTAAAGTTAGTGGATCAGGCAAAGTGTTGCGGGCCCAGGCAGGCCGCCGGCACTTGCTTGCTTCTAAGAGCGCAAAGCGGAAGCGGCAACTCGCGAAGGTTGCAGTTGTCGATGCTACTGACGAAAATCGGATTAAAGAAAACTTACCGTTCCATTGAGGCGACGGCGAATCGTTCTTCACCTGCCCGATGCCGGTCTTTTGGGGCCAATCTCGAATTTGTCGAGGATCTGCCCCTGAGCCTGCGGAAGGGATGATGCGACAGGTGAGGTCGAAGAACGAAAATGAAACAACAACCTGTGCGATGAGGGTCCGCCACGGCGGGATTGACGATAGATGCCTAGAGCGACCAATGCGCGCGCGAGTCGCGAGCGCCGCAAAAGAGTCCTGGAGAAAGCCAAAGGCTACCGGGGCCGCAGATCAAAACTTTTCCGATACGCCAAAGACGCGACGATGAAGGCCCAAACCTGGGCCTACCGCGACCGCAAAACCCGGAAACGCAATTTTCGAAGTCTTTGGATTCAGCGCATCAACGCGGCATGCCGCCAATATGGTGCGACCTACAGCCGGTTCATCGAAGGGTTGGCTGCCGCGAAGATCGAAGTTGATCGTAAAATCCTGGCCGATCTTGCTGTAGCCGACGAAGCCGCATTCAAAGCGATCTTCGATAAGGCGATCGCCGCGCTGAATCAGAAGAAAGCGGCTTGAGCTTGCGATGAGGAATATCGCAGTCGAGGCAAAATAGCGATCCTTGGCCTTCGTATTTGATGGATATACAATCGGCAGCGCTGAGCTTTATCCGGCAGCTGCCGGACCTGTGCGTGCGGCAGCCCGACGAGGTCGCGATAAATCGCGACCCTAACGGCCAGCGATCTTGGTACATCACCGGTAGTTCGCGATTTGTCGCCACTGAGCGTTTGACGTTGCTCTACGGATGGGTTCGGTTTGGGCTGGATCTGAGCGCTTCCCATGAACGAAGATCTTCAACAACTTCAGGACACGGCGCTGGCCGAGATCAACCAGACTTCGGATCGCATCCAGCTGGAAAATCTGAGGGTTAAATTCCTCGGCAAGGCTGGGGCAATCTCGCGTTTGAGCGAGAATATGCGGAATCTGCCAAAAGAGGACCGGCCCCTTTTCGGCAAACGCTTGAACGACATTCGAGCTGCCGTCACCAGCGCTCTTGACTCCCGGCTAGAGACGTTGCAAGCGCAAGGAGACGCGCAGGCGCTGAGCGGAGTGGACCAAACGCTGCCGGGATTTCCCTACCGATTGGGCGCGCTGCATCCGCTTACGCTGCTGCAGGACCGAGCGATTAGAGTGATGAGAAGGCTCGGTTTCGCATTGGCGGAAGGACCTGATATCGACACGGAATGGAATTGTTTTGATGCGCTAAACACGCCTCCAAATCATCCTGCGCGGAATGAATCTGACACTTTTTATCTGCCCGATGGCCGATTATTGCGGACGCACACTTCAACGGTACAGATCCGCACGATGCTGGCCGCGAAGCCGCCAATCCGTGTGATCAGTCCTGGTGGCGCTTATCGTCGAGACGAAATTGATGCAACTCACTTGAGCCAATTTAATCAATTGGAGGGGTTGTATGTCGACCGGAACGTAAGCGTGGCCGATCTTAAAGGAACGCTCGAGTATTTTGTCCAAGAGCTATTAGGAAGGGATGTGCTCACGAGATTGCGTCCACATTTCTTTCCGTTCGTCGAACCGGGTTATGAAATCGACATTCAATTGCCGGGAGTGAACGGTGGTAAATGGATGGAACTGCTCGGGTGTGGACTCGTACACCCGGCTGTATTTGAGCAGATCAATTTGAAACGCAATGACAACGCGTACGACCCGGAGGTCTGGTCGGGGTTTGCCTTTGGAATGGGACTGGACCGTCTTGCCATGTCGTTATTCGGTCTGCCGGATATCAGACTCCTGGTCGAAAGTGATCAACGCTTCTTGTCTCAGTTCGCCGAATGAAGCTCTCGCTCAATTGGCTCAAAGAATTTTTGCCATTTACGGGCCCGGTGGATCAGCTCGTCGAAGCGCTGATTTTCTCTGGCGTTGAAGTCGATGATGTACGGGAGCAAGGAGCTGATTTCGACAAGGTGGTCGTTGCTCAAATCGAATCCTTTGGGCCACACCCGAATGCCGATCGGTTGAGCGTGTGCCAGGTCAATGATGGTTCCGGTATACCGCGGCAGATTGTTTGCGGTGCGAAGAATTTTAAAGCGGGTGATAAGGCGCCGCTCGCATTGCCTGGCGCAGTGCTGCCGGATGGCTTGAAGATCAAAGCAAGTAAACTTCGAGGAGTGGAATCCGAGGGTATGCTCTGCAGCGCGAAAGAACTGAACCTCGCTGAAGACGCGGCCGGAATATTGATCCTGCCGGAGGAGGCTGAAATCGGAAAGCCGTTGGGAACGGTCTTTCCGAGCGATACGATCATCGATATCGAGACAACGCCGAACCGGCCAGATTTGCTAAGCCACTACGGAATTGCGCGAGAGCTCTCTGCTTTGCTGGAGCGGCCGAGACCCTCTTTGCCTGGCGTTACGATGGGGGACGGCATCCGGAACGATTCAAGCATCGTCCGGGTTGATGCGCCCGACGCTTGTCCTTATTACACGGCACGGTTCATCAGGGGCGTCAGAGTGGGGAAGAGTCCGGCCTGGCTGCAGCAGAGACTCGAATCAGTCGGCGTGCGCTCGATCAACAATGTGGTCGATATCACGAACTACGTTTTATTGGAACTGGGCGCACCGTTACACGCGTTCGACGCTGCAAAGATTCGGGAAGGAATCGTTGTCCGCAAAGCGGCTCCAAAAGAGAAGTTGCTCGCCTTGGATGGAAAGGAATACGAGCTGTTGCCAGAGGATCTTGTCATAGCCGATCATCAGCGCGCGCTGGTAATTGCCGGGGTGATGGGCGGCGAGGAGAGTGGTGTCACCGAATCAACCGTTGATGTTTTATTGGAAGCGGCATACTTCACGCCCGGCCCGCTACGCAAAACGAGTCGGCGGTTGGGATTGATCTCCGAGTCCAGCTTTCGATTTGAACGCGGTATTGATCCGGAGATCGTTTTGTTAGCTTCAAGGCGTGCGACCGACCTTATCGTTCAGCTTTGTGGCGGGAGGGCCGAATCTGAGGCGGTTGTGGCGGGTACAGTACCGCGCCTGATTCGGAGCATTCGGCTCCGGCCTGAACGGAGTGAAGCTCTGATCGGCATGAAAGTGCCGGACTATGAGAAATCGTTAACCCGGCTCGGGTTAAGAGCTCTAGGAGATGAGCGATGGGAGACTCCAAGCTATCGGCAGGATCTCGAGCGGGAGATTGATCTTATAGAGGAGGTAGCACGAATGGCCGGCCTTCATAACATTCCCTCTAAGGTGATCAGTTTGGCAACGGCCAGCAGTCCGACCGATCGCGCGCACGACGAGTCGATGCAGCTCCGGCAACGTCTTGTCGGGCTTGGTTTATTGGAAGCGCGCAGTTCTACGTTGGTAGACGACCCGGCATTGAGTTTCGATTTGAGCCAGGGCGGCGGGGTTCTTGAGCTGCGCAATCCGTTAGCCAGCGATCAAAAGATTCTTCGTCCCTCTTTGATTCCAGGCCTTGTGCGCGCGGCCGAACGAAACTTCAATCGAGGTTCGACGGGTGTTGGCATTTTTGAGATCGGACGAATTTTCAGTGCCAGCGAGATTGAGGAACGAGTTTCTCTGTCGATTCTAGTTTCTGGTGAGAAAGCCGCTAAAAGCTGGGATCAGCCCGCTGCGACCTACGATTTCTTCGATCTCAAAGGAATACTCCGAACAGCGCTAGGGGTCGATTTCCAGCTGCGCCGTCAGACGCCAACGAATTTTGCGCCATTAGTATGCGATGTAGTCGATACGGAGAACCGAGTCATCGGGAGGATCGGTCAAGCCAGACCGAGCCTTGCGAAAGAACTGGGAGCCAAGGGGCCGATTTTTGTATCTGAAGTGCAGCTATCGTACGCTCCGCCCCGAACATTCCAGTACAAGGCTTTAGATCGGTTTCCTGCCGTGATCCGCGATGTAGCATTTTTCGCCCCAGAAGATCTCAAGTATCAGGAGGTTCTGGATACTCTGCTCTCTGCCAGCGAACCATTGCTGGCAGAGGTGCGGCTCTTTGATGTCTTTGTTGATCCGGAGGGCAAAAAGGTTCCATTGGGCCAAAAATCGATGGCCTGCAGTTTGACATATCGGGCTACCGACAGGACGTTGACTCAAGACGAAGTTAACGTGGCGCATAACCGCCTCAAGTCACAGCTGGTAAAAGACCGGCAAGTGACGCTTCGGGAATAACGGTTCTTTGCCACGGTTAGAATTTTGCCCTGCGGTGTTCGGGATTTCAGGCCAATGCCCCAAACCCGATATACAAAATCCCAGGAAGCTTGGCTGCGCGTACGACAATGACAGGCCTTGATTGGAAGTCAGCGCGTGCGCCAGCGGTTATCCGCCCTTGCATAAGGGGAATGGGTGCTTCTGCCTAATCGACACCAGCGGGGCAAACTTTTTCAAGCGAGCCTTCGTTTGTGAAAGTTGGGAGCCCAGGGCTCTGAAAAGGGAGGCGCTACCCATTCGGGCCATTGTCCTGTTCTTTTATCCCCAGCATACTGGCTCATGCAAACCGCTGTCATCGCGATCGGGTTAGCCTGTTTTCTATCGTCTATTCCGGCATTTGCGCAGACGCCGCCGGGCCCTGCACAAAAGCAAATGCCGAGTCGTGAGCGGCTGATCGAGTTGCAGTCGTCGCTGAAATGGCAGCAAGGAAATATCATTCTCGGAAATAATCTGGCGACGCTCAAAGTATCGCGCCAGTTTCGCTATCTCTCTGCAGAAGACACCAAAACGGTTCTGGTCGATCTTTGGAATAATCCGCCGGAAATCGGATCAGGAACCCTGGGAATGATTTTCCCTGTCGACGTCAACCCGCTGTCTAGAAGCTCGTGGGGTGTCGTAATCACATATCAGGCTGACGGCTACGTCAGGGATGACGATGCCGAAAAGATTAACTACGCAGATTTGCTGAAGCAGATCCAGCAAGCCACGGATGAAGGAAATGCCGAGCGGACAAAACAAGGGTATCCGCCGATGAAAGTGGTTGGCTGGGCGGAGCAGCCGCACTATGACAAAGCCAATCACAAGATCTATTGGGCGAAGGAGCTCCAATTCGGAGAGAGAACAAGCCACACGCTCAATTACAGTATCCGTGCCCTCGGCAGGCAAGGGGTGTTGGAACTGAATGCTGTTGCCGGCATGTCCGATCTGGATGCGATCAAGCAGCAAATGCCGGATGTGATTTCGATGATCGAATTCAATGCAGGCAGCCGGTACGCTGATTTCACTCCTGGTCGAGATAAAGTTGCCGAGTATGGTCTGGCCGCGTTAATTCTTGGGGGTGTTGCTGCAAAGATTGGATTATTCAAAGGCATCTTTCTCGCGCTGCTGGCAGCGAAGAAGCTTATCATCGTCGCTGTTGTTGCAGTGGCCGGATTCATCGGCCGCATTTTTGGCTTTAAAAAGAAATCCAAAGCGACGGCCTCCCTTCCATCTGATCTCATCGGAAGAGGGCCAGATCGGTAGTGCATCTCTTCTCGCATGAGCCAGTCCTTCTCGATACTGGATTTCGGGAGCTGGCTTCTGGTTTTCATTTTTTCGCTGACCGCTCATGAAGCGGCCCACGCATGGGCAGCGAAACGTTTAGGGGACCTTACCGCTTACCAGGGAGGACAGGTCACGCTCGATCCAATTCCGCATATTCGGCGCGAGCCCCTCGGAATGCTCATCATTCCTATCGCGTCCTATTTGAGTTCAGGCTGGATGTTTGGCTGGGCAAGCGCGCCATTTAATTTCGCTTGGGCCCAGCAATATCCACGACGGGCCGCAGTGATGGCGTTCGCAGGGCCAGCCGCCAATTTTTGCATCGCCGCAGCAAGTTGGATCTTGCTCAAAGCCGGACTTCTGTACGGATTCTTCCAGCCTGCGATGTTTCCACGATTTTCAGAGCTGGTCGCCGCGCCGCCGGGTCTGCTTCATCTCTTGGCGATCTTATTGAGTATTGCCTGCCTGCTTAACCTGCTGCTGGGAATTTTCAATCTGCTTCCGCTGCCGCCGCTGGACGGCAGCGCATTCCCGTTGTTTTTCCTTCCGACTGAGGCCGCCGCGGGATATCAGCGTTTCATGCGGGCCGGCTGGCTAGTCCTTCCAGGCATACTTATAGCGTGGCAGATATTTCCGAAGATCTGGTATCCACTTTTGCGCGCATTTGTATCGACGCTTAGATAGAAACGCCGTCAGCGCCGACATTGTCGTCAATGCCAGCATCGGAACGCCACTAAATCTATGGCGCCAGACGGAATCAATTGACGGCGCTCTCGGCGATGCCGGCGCTGTCGGCGGTGATCATCAACCGGGAGGCCACTTCATATAGCGGCCGCCCAGCAGATGCACGTGGAGATGGGGTACCGTTTCACCACCGTGCGGACCGTTGTTGATTACAATTCTGAATCCTGAATCGGCGATTCCAAGTGACTTGGCTGTGGCGGTTGCACGGAAAAGCAATCTGCTCAACAAAGCGGCGTCAGCATCTGACGCTTGTGCGATTCGCGGAATCGCTCTTTTCGGCACGATCAAGACATGGACCGGAGCCTGTGGGTTTACGTCATGGAAAACAATCAGGTCGTCG
Organism: bacterium; assembly: GCA_046727075.1. GTDB lineage: Bacteria > Verrucomicrobiota > Verrucomicrobiia > Chthoniobacterales > JAFAMB01 > JBKPBY01. The sequence goes on from JBKPBY010000229.1 coordinate 12,236, forward strand.
TCCTCATGAATAATCTTCGCGGGAATTTCGCGAGCAATAATCTTTTCGAAAGTTGTCATCGAATCGTAAGCACGATGTTTTTGGTAGTTCCTTCAACTTGCCCTCGCACAAAATGGACGATTTCATTACGGAGCTGAGAACAGGTACGGCTCCACGTTTTGGCCGATTGGAGATGACGGACACAGGAGCGCAACCCATGGATCTCCACGGCCTGTTCAGAAAGAGCAGGCTGAATCCGTTTTTTCAAAAGTTGGAAAAAGGCGAGTTCGTATCCCGGCCCAGCTTCCTGCGCGAGCTCGGTGAGAGAAATCTCAACAGGCGGGTTTAAAAGCTCAAAACAGAGTGCGACTTCCGCATACCCGATTGCCTGCAAAACTGAGCGGATAATGTCACCGATCTGCGACGGTGTGACGATGTTTGAATCATACTCCGTCGCCAGATAACAGATCACACTAGAGGCGACGTGATCTGCTAACCACCAACTCGAATACCCGGCCTTCTCGGCTGCCCGGCAAAGGCAGAACCGGAGCCAATCTTTGCGAACGGGTGAGCATTCATTGTCGACTTGCCGTAACAACGGAAGAGAGTCGCGCAGAGCTATCACGTGACAAACAGATCTGGTTGAAGTGCGTTTTTCTTAACCTTTCGACCTAGATATTCTATCTCATTAATGAATTCACCAATATCCTGGAATTGCCGGTATACCGACGCGTAACGAATGTAGGCGACTTCGTCCAACGCATGTAGACGTTCCATTACCCGAATACCAATGGCACTTGCCGGCGCTTCATGATCGAAGGTCTGCTCCAATTCCTGGATAATTTCTTCTGCCGCACGCTCGAGCGCGTCGTAACTAACCGGTCGTTTCTCGCACGCCTTCACCATTCCGGCCAAAAGCTTCTGTCGATCAAACGGCTCGTGACGGCCGTCGCGTTTGATGACGCGCAGATCTCGCCGCTCGATCTCTTCGTAGGTTGTGAAGCGATGCTGACAGGCGAGACACTCCCTTCGGCGACGAATTGCAGCGCCAGCTTTCGCCGCGCGGGAATCAATCACTTTGTCCTCAGGGTTTCCGCATTTAGGACATCGCATGAGCAGAGCAGACCAGTATGACAACCACAAGATATTGTGGTGTCTTAATCTCAAAACACAAGACAAACTTTAAGACGCACTTGCGGGAACCCCTTTTGATCTTGCAACGCATCCTGAAATTCTGTTACCGCCAACTGGCCCCGAAAATTAACCCGTAGCGGCACCTTCGCTTTGCGGTGCTTTCTGGGCATCGCTCACCAGAAGGTTTCCTTCGGGCGGTCCGCCTGACGCCACCTCAATCAGCAATTTGCCAGTTGTTTTTCTGCCCTCCAGATCCCGATATGCTTGTGCGACGTCGGCCAGCGGATAACTGCGTTCGATGTGCAGTTTGAGTGAACCGTCGGCAACCCAATTCAGAACTTTGGTTCCGCGCGTTTTCAGGCTCCTCGGATCTGCGATATGATGCTGCAAACTCGGTCGCGCTAAAAAGATCGAACCGCTCGCTGTGAGCCGCATTGGATCAATTGGTGGGACGGGTCCGCTGGATTGGCCGAATAATGCGAGTGTTCCCAACGGACGCAAAACGCTCATACTCCCTTCATAAGTACTTTTTCCGACCGAGTCGTATACAACGTGAACACCTTTTCCTTTTGTTAGATCCTCAACCGCTTGAACAAAATCGGTCTGTGTATACAAAATGATTTCGTCCGCGCCGGCTTCGCGGGCGATCTTCGCTTTCTCATCGGTTGATACAGTTGTGAAAACCCGCGCGCCCTTCTTTTTTAGCAGTTGAATCAACAAGCGCCCGGTGCCTCCTGCGCCAGCATGAACAAGAGCAACTGTTTTCTTGCCGACTGGGTAAGTCGTCTCAGAAAGATATTGAGCAGTAATCCCCTGCAACAGGGCTCCGGCGGCTGAGCGATCAGCCACATTCTCCGGAACCGGAACCAGTTTCCAGGCTGGAGCCACCAGGAATTCTGCAAACGATCCGAGCTGAGACGGCCAGGCGACTCGAGTTCCAGGTTGGAGTTTCGCCTTTGATCCAACCCTTTCCACGACGCCTGCCCCTTCAGATCCAAGTGTGCAAGGAATCGGTGTACGATAAAAACCTGTTCGCTGATAAACATCGACGAAGTTAACCCCCGCGTTAAGAACTCTTACGAGTGCTTCACCGGCTCCAGGTTCGGGTACGGGCAAATCATCGAGCTGAAGGACTTCTGGTCCTCCGTAGGAATGAAATCGGATAGTTTTCATAGATTTAGAATTTCGGGGTTGGGCCGTGCAGCCATGGTCGGGAATCGCTGCGAATGAAGATTTCCTTTTCGAACTGCCGCGAAAAACGGTGCGACGCAACCAGATTTCTGAACTGAGTTTAATTGAATCGCAACGGGCTCTGGAGGCTGTTTCACGATCGAACAAACTCTTCAGCGTCCAAGTAGGCAAAGTGGTAGGGCGAATCCGCCATCGGCGGATGAGCCGTGCCATGCGTGTGAAAGCAATGCCAACAACGCCGATCCGGCATTGGCCGGACCATCATTGCCAACAACGATTTCGCTGCCGCGCGCACTCTCCCTCCATTGTTGGCATTGTCGGCGCTGCTGGCAATGTTGGCATTGATTCCGCGCACGGCCCGCGCCGCAACCGTCGTTCACTGCAGTCATTCTTCGCCGTCATAGTATTCGGCTTCCAAGCCGCGGATCAGCGCGCGCTCCGGCGAACGCACCAACCATTTCTTGCTATCATGAAGATAGCTCGACTCGCCGATCGGATTATCCGCAATAACGTAGACGATCATGTCTGCTGAGCCGTCGTTGATCAATTGATGGGGTTGTCCTGGCTCAAAGATAAATGCGTCGCCGGGTTCGATCGCACTTGTTCCATCCTGATGCCGAACCGTTCCTTGGCCGGAGACCACGTGGTAAAATTCCCATTGCGCGCTGTGAGAGTGATAGGGATAAGGACTCTTTCCAGGTGGAATTCGCAAGATTTCAACGTCAAAAGGGTGCCGCTCTTTAAGATCGGTAGATGCCGGGTTTCGCCCCAATGCCTCGGAGACCTGTTTGCCTGCACCGCAAAATCTTTCTTTTGGTGAAGACCAGGAGAGCTCCTCAATTATGTTCGTATTAACTTTTCGCATATAGTTCACACGCGTTGGCTACTGGCGGCAGGGTCAGACTTCGCCAAGACTACGGCGCGACAAGCTCTGCCGTCCTACAGCGGTAGAACATCTGAATGCGACCGTTCTGTCAAATTAACTGATGCTCGCCTTCCCATTAACTACCGCCCTTAAAGTTCGTGTCTCGAAGCGCCAAAGGCGAGACGCCAAACGCCAAACGCGAAACGCTAACCGTGCTCGCGCGCGCGATTTTCGAACCGGGTGAACTCTTTGAGGAAAGTCAACGGGACGTCCCCGGTCGGACCGTTACGCTGTTTTGCGATGATTAGCTCCGCTTCGCCGGCTTTTTCTTGCTTCGCATCTTCGTCGGTCTCGTAGTATTCGGGGCGAACCAGGAGCCCTACCAGATCCGCATCTTGCTCAATTGAACCGGATTCGCGTAGATCGCTCAATCGTGGGCGGCCACCTTGCTGAGCGCGCGCGTCCGGTTGCCGGTTGAGCTGTGCGATCACAATGATGGGCAGATTCAATTCTTTGGCCAATGCTTTGATGCCGCCGGAAATTTCAGAAATTTCCAGCTGCCGATTATCTTGTGCGCGTCGGGTTGTTGATCGCAAAAGCTGCAAGTAGTCGACGATGATGAGCTGAATGTCGTGCTGAGACTTCATTCGCCGCGCTTTGGCGCGCAACTCCGTTATCGTCAGTCCTGGTGTATCGTCGATAAACATTTTTGCCGCAGCCAATCTGGCTGCTGCAGTAGTAAGATTTGGAAAATCGCGCTCAGAAAGGAACCCGTTTCGCACCTTCTGCAAATCGACTTTTGCTCGTGAACAAAGCAATCGCTGGACCAGCTGCTGGCTGCTCATTTCCAGGCTGAAGACCGCGACCGGTTTTCCTACATCCATCGCCACATGCTCAGCGATGTTCATCGCGAGAGCGGTCTTACCCATGCTGGGTCGGGCAGCAATCACGATCATTTCGGAAGGATGCAGACCGCTGGTCATTCGATCGAGTTCGATGAATCCAGTCGCCAGGCCGGTCACCGAACCGCGATTTTCGTAAAGTCTTTCGATCTGTTCGATAGCTTCCATAACCAGTTCCTTGGTCGAAGCCATCTCTGTGGTCACATGTTCGCCGGTGATGGCAAAGATCTCTTTTTCTGCATCATCAAGCAAC
>JBKPBY010000230.1:0-6285 GCA_046727075.1 bacterium
ATGCAAAAATTGTGAACTCCTCTCATGCTCCTTCTGATGCTTCGCCGAAATTTTCTTGTCGACCTTGTGCGACCGGATCACATTAGCCCGCAGTTGAACAAACCGGAAACGTCACGGAATCGCCGATGCGGTACGATGCACGGGCCTGGAAAGGGGCGGAACACAATGGATGTGTTATTGGTTTTGTTATTAGTTTTCGGAGCCTAATGCGTTAAGTTCTCATTACCAACAACTTGGAGGCGAGGGGAGTCGAACCCCTGTCCTTAAGACCTTCGTTCCAAACTTCTACATGCGTAGCCGATCGAAATAGAGAGCGAGTTTAGCGGACCGGCGCGCGTGACTCACTCTTGTGGCCACGAAATAACTCTCATCCTCCGGCGCGGTCACCCCGCTTTTGGACCAGCCTGCTGTCATCGCATCCAGCCTTAGCAGACGTCCGGCTGGACACGTCGCGGATCAATTAAGCCGCGAGAGCGAGATCGTTAGTCTCAGCAGTTATTTTTTTGACTCGATTTTTTACGAGGCCAACGAGTCATCCTCGGCATGCCGCCTGGATCTCAAACCTTAAGTCGAAACCAGTACGCCCCCATTTAAGAGAGGTAATCAATATAACGTTATCGATCGACGACTCAAGTGACCTCAAGCAGCCTTACAATAATCCCATCGGTTTGTTCTTCTCCATCGACGAATTTGACGCCGATGACGACTTCGATGCCGCTCTGCTCAGGTTTGCTGCCGCGGCCGAAATCCTCGAAACCGATTTCTGGGTCCAGTATAACGAGAAGCATCTACTCTAGCGGACGTCAGCGTCGCGATGGATTCAATTTGAGCGATACTTGAAGTCCGGCTCTGATACTGTTTTTCGGACCCGGCACCTCCTCTGATCATCTCGCCCCGCAAGCGGAGCTAGGGTTGGCAATGCCAAACCGCCCGACCGAGCTTGTGAGAAGTGAGAGGTGAGATGTGAGAAGTGAGAGGCGCAATCCTCCGGAGCGTTCCGCTAACGCAAATGTCTTTCAAGCGGTTCTACTTTCGAAGAATGTCTTACGGCTAACCGCCAACTACGCTCCTCCTAGCTAGCCCACGGCCTCTTCCTAATTTGCCCTTAGAACTATTGGAGCCATTGCCGCAAAGAACCGGAGGACGTAGATCAGGTAGCCCAGGAAAGCAATAGTTTGAATCGTTGCGAACACAACGTGACCGCCTCCTCGGACCAAGACCTCCGGCCAGAAGTATATGCCGCCGATGGCCGTCAAATTCAACAATGTCATGCCGGGCATGAGCAATAGGATGTTTATATGGTGGTCGCGAACGATTACCCCATAGAGTTCCTGTTCTGCAGGTCCGGCTGCTTCGGACTGGCGCTGGCGTACGATACGACGCAGGTCGACCCCGAACACCAACCACGCAAGGATCGCGAACACAGTATTGAACGCATACCAACGGAGTGGATCGGATAGATCGGTAAAGGTAATTGCCTCTATCAATGTACAGGCGATATAGAGAAAGTTGTGCGCAAACTCCAATGGCCAGCGAATCAACGTGAACGCGTGCGCCACCGATCGCGACCAGAATATCAAAATTAACATCAACCCATTGGCAACGTACGGCCACAGGTCGAAGCGGAGGTCGCCCAGGGGAGTTCGAGAACTCTCTGCCAGAAACGATAATGCCACTCCTTGGATGATGCTCACTAACGTCAATTCAACACTCACCACCAGCGCATCTAAATGGCGTCGAGTCGATTTCCCGGCTTGTTGCTTTTCGTTCATGCCGCAAGTCCAACAAAAAACCTACGGCATGACTAGATGCCGTTAGCGATCCGTGACCCAGCAGCGAGGACGCAGCGAACGCGTAGCCCTAGGGAAACAACAAAATAAAGGCAGAGCGCTGACAGCGCGTATCAATCCACGGGCTACTGCCGACACGCCGATACGCCCATACGCCGACACGATGGTGTTTTCCGGTTGCGGCCGGTTTTCCTAGCTCCTAGCTCCTAGCTCCTGTATCCTTAATCGTTATTGACGGAAACGAATGAGATCCCGTATCGGAATAGCGTTCTGCATGCTGGCTCTCCTCCAAATCATTGGAGGCCATTGGGCAGTATTGCAGACAACTGCGTGGATCGGAATGATCTTCCAATACAGCCAGCACGGCGGTATCAGGGCCGGTCTCACCGAAACCTTCGACGGGGCTCACCCTTGTTCGCTGTGCCGAGCAATTAAAGCTGGTAATAAAAAAGAGCAAAACAAAGCGCCGCTGCTTCAGGCGGCATTCAAAAAGGATCTTCTGGCGGAAGAGAACGGCTTCGAAGTCCAGCGGACGGGGACTGAACAGGGTTATTCGTGGTGCGACGAGCGCATGGAGAGCGTGGTTTTTAGCCCGGCAGTGCCACCTCCGCGGATGTTATAGCCAGTCCGCTCAGGGTTCGACCGTGCCTCGCACGGCCACTCGTTTTCAATCAACCAGAGTCGTGACCGAATTGCATGGCTCGCTTCTAGAAATTTTCTCCGTGTCTTACCGCTTTATTTCATCACAAAAAAAGGCGGCCTTACTGCCCGCCTGCGCCATAGCTTTTCTGGCGCCTCCTGTCCCCGTACTCGCTCATGGCTTCGCGGGGAACCGTTTCTTCCCGGCGACCTTGGCTACAGACGATCCTTTCGTTGCCAATGAGTTGTCTCTCCCGACGTTTCAGGCTATTCGACAACCGGGCGCTCCCCCGGCAAAAACGTTTGACCTATCAGCGGATGTAGCCCTCAAGCTTACCCCGAACTTTGGGGTTGAAGTTGGGGACGGCTACACCCTGCAAAAATCACCAGGTTCACGGCTCCGAACCGGGTTTGATAATGTTGACGTCGGTGGCAAATACCAGTTTCTGGTCAGTGCGGAGCACGAGACGATCGTGTCGATCGGGGTTGCCGCCGAGATTGGCGGCACCGGCCGAGCATCGATCGGAGCGGATCGGTTCAGCACAATTACGCCGACATTGTTTTTCGGTAAAGGTTTCGGCGACTTACCCGACTCTCTGGCTGTGCTCCGGCCGTTTGCCCTGACCGGCCAAGTTGGCGTGTCATTTCCGACACGTTCAACTGTCGGCCAAGGCGCCGACAAAGAGCGGATCCGTAACAACCTTGAGTGGGGAATTGCGCTTGAGTACAGCCTTATCTATCTCCAAAGCCAAGTAAAAGGTATTGGCTTACGGGCACCATTCGATCGGCTTATTCCTTTGGTCGAGTTCCCTATGGAAACACCGCTCAACCGAGGCCGGCCACCCACCACCGGGACTGTTAACCCAGGCGTGATCTGGTCAGGCAAATATTTTCAACTCGGCGTCGAGGCAGTGATTCCCATCAATTCGCACACCGGTAACAACGTAGGCGTTTTGGCTCAGCTTCATTTCTACCTCGATGACTTATTGCCCAAGCTGTTCGGGAAACCGCTTTTTGGAGCCAGGCCTTGACTACAACAATTCGGCTTGTTCTAAGTTCGCTACTACTCTGGACTGTGACCGCGACCGGGTGGGCACATGCTTTTTTGAACCACGCCGAGCCAGGCGTTGGCAGCCAGGTGAAGACCTCGCCGTCGCAGGTGAAGATTTGGTTCACAGAAAAGCTTGAACCCGCTCTAAGCCATATTCAGGTCTTTGATGCTGCCGGCAAAGAAATCGACCGCCGCGACAGCCGGTTGGATACGACAAACCCAGCTATCCTTGAAGTTTCCCTACCTCCGCTGAAACCGGGAAAATACAAGGTGTCTTGGCGAGTAACATCGGTCGACACTCACGTTACCACCGGGACATTTGAATTTGAAATCGTCCCATAAGCCTCATCACGACAATTACGGCGTCGGTGCAAAGCTCCTGGTAAACCTGCAATGCCGCGATCTTTCGGCACCGGCGCTGTGAACGTCAAAGAAATACCGTATAAGAAGCATGATCATTGCATCGCTCTACGTTTACACCTGCAGCTCTTTTTCAGCAGGCGTTCAAACAGCCGATGAGTTGCACGATTCCGTTTGGGGAAGCGCATGATTTTCAGTTTGGTCATAACCAGGTGGCTACATTGGGCGGTGTGCATTTTGCTGACATCCTCCCAGCTTTTCCGCGTGTACCTCCTGCCGCGAAAGGAAGTCACAGAAGAACGAAACGTCCCGCTATGGAGAAACAAGTTTTTATCCGGCCTCAACCGATTTGATTACACAACTTGGACGCTTGCCTTGCTTTCGCTCTTTGCCTGGTTTGCTGTTACGGCTTGGAGCATGGTTGGGCCCGATGAAAGCATGGACATTTCTCTGCTCTCGACAATTGTGGCGCAAACCCAGGTCGGGCGCGTCTCGATCGCTAGATTGGTAATCTTGATCCTTGCAGGGATCTGCCTGATTGTTTTGAGACGATCAAACGCAGCTGAAAAAGGTCGGCTCCTGAGGTTAGCGGCGATGGGCCTTTTGGTGTTGAATCTCATGATGCTGGCGCTGGTAGGTCATGCGTCTGCCACGCTCGGTCCAGCTAGTGGGTTGCACCTTGCGGTGGACGCCGTCCACTTGGCAACGGCTTCGGTCTGGCCTGGCGGCCTTGTGCTCTTCGCACTGCTGTTACGCTCCGTCATAGCTGCGCCTTCGTCGGACCTCCGCGTGCTCGTTGCTAGAGCAACCCGGCGCTTCTCTGCCTGTAGCGTGGTTGCTGTAGCGGTTCTAGGCACGACGGGACTGGCGACCAGCTTTTTCTTCATTCACGATGCAGGTGATCTTTGGAAAACCACGTACGGGCAATTGATAACAGCTAAAGTACTGGTCCTCAGTGGAATGATGGCCTTGGGAGCACAAAACCTTCTGGTCTTAAAGCAAAGAGTCGAGCTCGAAGCTCACCTGGAAAAGGCTGGCCGAAAGATGGTCGCAGTCAGGGCGTTGTTCCGTAACGTCGTCTGTGAGGTTGGGCTCGGCGCCCTGATCATCCTGATCGTGGCCGTACTGGGTATCACTGAACCGCCGCAGCATTAAGGTCCGGCTGAAAATTCCCATCTCGATCGTAACTACCGACCGGCCCGTCATCGAACTGACCTGTCCGCGATCGTGTCCGAAGTAGCGTTAGGCGAAGTCGGAAGCCTCCTCTTTCGCTGAAAGCTATGGAGGACAAGTTGACAGCCCCGGCGCCGGAAGCTTCTGGGCAGGAGGAACTCTACATTGGAGAGGAGGAATCCTTCTCCAAGCGGTGGACGGGCACTATATCGTCTCAGTGTCAGTCGAGGCAAGTGCACAGGATCTCGCCAACCGCCGCATGTCTTCCTGATGAGAGCGACTTTGGCTCCCTGCGCAAAGACGGTGAAAAAACATCGCTGTCGGATTACTCTTTCAGCACAATCAGACCTGTGTGAAAAAGTTTTTCCAGGAACTCCAATCCAAGCGGATTTACCGTGTAGGCGGAGGCTACATAGTTAGTGCCTGGGTGATCCTCCAGGTAGCGGCAATCGTATCTCCAAGCCTGGAACTTCCAAGCTGGACCATGAAAGTCGTTCTTGACATGCTTCTCCTGGGATTTGCTCCAGCCTTGTTACTCGGTTGGCATCTCGATCTGCGAAGAGGAAGAGCCGAAAGGTCATCCTTACTGAAGAAAGATGTCGGCGGGGATCCACAGAGCCCCTCCGAGCACACTCCGCCAGACGAGGGAAAGGCCGGGTTGGACGCAAAGCGCCCGGCGATCCAAACCGCGCCGCGTGGCGAAACGCCGGATACTCGTCGGGGACTGGCGGCGCTTTCCGCCGGAGTCGCCGCGCTTCTCATTCTGGCCCTCGCCGGGGGCTGGTACGTCCTCGGCGGACGCCTTATAAAACCGGCGCAAGCTGCGCATCTTTCAGTCGTGGTGCTGCCCTTCACGAATCTCTCCGGAGACCCGTCGCAGGACTATTTCGCCGACGGCGTCACCGAGAACCTCACGACTGACCTCTCGCGCATCCGCAACAGCTTCGTCATCGCCCGCAACACCGCCTTCACCTACAAAGGCAAAGCCATCGACGCCAAGGCGATCGGCAAGGAGCTCGGTGTCCGTTACGTGCTCGAAGGCTCAGTGCAGCGCGACCAGAATCGGGTGCGGGCCAACGCGCAGTTGATCGACGCCGAATCTGGCGCCCACATCTGGGCCGACCGATTCGAGGCGGACATGGCGGATCTGTTCAAGCTACAGGATCAAGTGGTGGCGCAATTGGCCAACGCCCTGCGCTACGAGCTCGGCATGGCCGAAGCGGCGAAGGCGTCCAACGTGCAAAATCCGGACGCCATCGATCTGGCGATGCG
>JBKPBY010000231.1:0-23111 GCA_046727075.1 bacterium
TTGTACAGAACGATCGTTGATGTGATCTGCCAGACATTCGTATAAGCAAATAGCGATAGAATACACTTCTTCGCCAGACGCACAGCCAGGAACCCATATTCGCAATGGATTTTTGGAATTCTTATCATCCAGCAACCTGGGGAAAATGCTCTCCGCAAGCGCTTGAAACATCTCAGGATCCCGGAAAAAAGTCGTGACGCGAATAAGCAGATCTTGAAAGAGCGCATGTAGTTCACTCGGACTTTCCTGCAGGAGGTTCACGTAGCTCGCAAGGCTTTCAATTTGACGCAAAGCCATGCGCCGACTTAGCCGCCGCTCGATGGTGGTACGTTTGTAATGGGCAAAATCCACTCCGCAGGCCGCTCTTAACAGGCGGAAAATCCTCTTGAATTGGTCTTCATCTTCCAAACCAGGCGGCGACTCCACCTTCACCTCCTCTGGTCCAGTTATCGCGCTTACAACCCGGTTGAGGTATGGGTGATGGCCCATCCGAACAAGCTCGCGGGCGATCATATGGGGTGATAAAACAAAATCTACGCAGCCGGTTTGGATAGCGCTTTTCGGCATGCCAGAAAAGCGAGCCGAACTCCCCTCCTGGGCGAAGGTTATACCCCCTGCCTCCTTAAGGGTTTGCACACCCTTGGCTCCATCCGTGCCGCTTCCAGAGAGGATGACGCCAATAGCGCTGATGCCGCGATCTGCGAGCGAATCAAAGAGAATGTCAACCGGATTCCGGCGCTGTTCAATAGTCTCGCGACTTGAAAGGTGTAAGAGGTTGCCGGCGAGTGTAAGCGTGTTGTTCGGCGGAAGCACGTGCACGTGGTCCGGCCGAATTTCGACACCCTCTCGTGCTTCCTCAACCGGCATTCGAGTTTGCTTAGAAAGAATCTCGACTAAAAAGCTGCTGTGTGTCGGATCAAGATGTTGAACCAGCAGAAACGCCATTCCGGTATTGGTTGGAAGATTTGCCAGAAGCTCAGAAAACGCTTCCAAACCGCCTGCCGAAGCACCAACGCCGACCACTGGAAATGACATAGTTAGGTTCTTTCTCTAGCTGTCGAAGTCATAGCAAGAAAGATGATGAGATGTTCCAATTGAGAAAGACCGTAATCAAACCTAACTCATGCGATGCAGAGCAAAGCCCGCTCAAGGCATGCTTCTGAATCAGGAAGAGGCATCGAGGTAGTGTCTGTGCGGTCGCGTACAGAAGCCCAAGTCTACGCCCCTGTACGCAACGGGATCAAGGAGAATCGTCGATCTGAGGCTAACTTAGCGAGCCATTCTTCAAATATCAACCGTCCATCCTCCTCTTCGGTCGGAGTCTGCTCCGGACGATTCCAATTACTGTAAAAGCCGATCAAACTCTTCGCGCACAATGCGGTAACACTCGCAGGAGATTCCCTCCAAACCTTCGCGATCGACGATTTTGATCCGGCCTCGCGAATATTTGATTACACCAGCTTTTTGCAGTATGCCCGCCGCGACGCTAACGCCCGCGCGACGAACGCCGAGCATTTTGGAAAGAAACTCGTGAGTGAGTGCAAACTCATCGCCATTCACGCGATCATGGGTCATCAGCAGCCAACGACTGCAACGTTGCACAATTTCATGGCGACGGTTGCAGGAAGCTGATTGGGAAATCTGAGTGAAAAGTCCCTGGGCATAGAGGCATAGGACGTCACTCAAAGCGCCCCCTTGGCGAGTCTCTCGACGCAGCACTTTTGCCTGCAGCACCAGAGCTTTGCCTGGAACCTGCCAAATCGTCCGCCCGGGAACCGACTCTACGCCAAAAAAAACCGGCAAGCCGACCATGCCTTCGAGTCCAACCGTTGCTATCTCCGTCTCGGTCCCGTCATCTAGCCGCGTCAATAGGGAGGCGATACCGTCTTCCGGAAAGTAAACGTACTCTAAAGGAGCATAGGGCTCGTATAGTGTTGTCCCCATCGGAAGTTCCACCAATTTCATCCGCTTCCGCAGACGTTGAAAGTCCTTGCTCGGCAAGCGTCGGAGGATTCGATTGCGTGTGCCGTGCACCTCGAGAGACAAGGGCCTCATAGCCTTTTAAGAAAGTATTGTTTTTGCCGCCTCATACAGTTTCGAGCAAATACCGGCGCCCTTGCCCATCCTTCGGGGCTTCGAGCTCTTACGCATTCCGCAATTCGCCAGATCCGCACGCAACGTGCCACGAATGAGCGCGTGTGACCGTTGCTTCAGGCAAGCGGCATCGAGAAGGATAAACGGCAATTTTGATTCAAACGGCTGTACCTCCGATCATCTCTTGGGCACCGGCCCTCTGATTTTTATTCAACAGATTAGTCAATTGTTCACCCAGCTGGACAACCGTCTGATCAGGCTAGGCCGAACATTTTCGGGGCGGAAGGCCCTCTTTGCAATATGGTGCTCCGCCGGTCTCTTAGTAACATCACCATTGTCATCGTAGAAGATCATTCGGACACGACAAATTGTCTCTTATAATACGTTTTTCCAATCCGGCGAACAGGAATAAAGCGAACATGCATACGAACAAGGTTCGCAAATAATAAATTCAGTTTATGCTCTGGACTATATTCGTTGTTTTGCTCGTGCTCTGGTTGCTCGGATTCATCGGCCATATTGGTGGAGGATTGATACATCTGCTTCTCGTAATAGCAGTGATCGTTTTGATTGTTAGATTAGTGCAGGGCCGAGCGCCTTAACGGTTGGTCCTTTCTGTCCAAAAATCGAAGCTTTGCTGGTCTTTTCAGTGCGGGAGCAATGCCGAGATAACTTGTAACAATTGATCGGGGGTGAACGGCTTGGGTAAGTGCGCCTGAAAACCTGCCCCTAGCGTTCGCTCTTGAGATGCTTGCCGGCCTAGGGCGGTCATGGCAATAACCGGCACACTCCCTCCCCCCTCCGGCCCCAATCCGCGAATCCAACGCAGGAGCTGAAAACCGTCGGAATCAGGCAGACCGATATCACATAGCACTAGATCAGGTCGCTCATCCCGAATTGTCTCAATGCCTTGAAACGCGTCACAGGAAGCCAGGACCTGAGCTCCCTTGCTTTCCAGGTAGCTGGCTAAGGTCGTCCGAACATCATTGTTGTCTTCCACAATGACAATTCTGATACCTGCGAATCTCGCTATCCCCCAGCCACTCATCTACTCAGTTCGAAGACCAGAGCGAAACTGGTTCCTCAGATTTGCACTGATTTCTTGGGGAGAAATGGGCTGCCGTTGTTCTTCCGACAAGCTGTGGTAATCTCAATCTGAAGAAGCACGGTTCCCTTAAGAGAAGCCTCAAACGATTTGAAATTCTATGGAGTTCTCAAAAGAGGCAATGTTGATCTGTGGAGCATTGAATGAATTCCCGTTGCCTCGAGCGATCGCTCATCTCGGAACAGATCACTTTATCGCATGGAATGAATGCTTTCGATCATTGGACGGCTACACTAACGAGGCGTTCCAACTCGCATCGTTCAAGGAACTAGTCGTACTAGGCGAGCCTCAGCCTGTCGGGGAAGAAGGTTCTTTGCCTCTATCGCCCTGTATTGACCTGGTCCCATTTACTCTCCGTACTTTTAATGATGAGAGACTCACGACAGGACACGCTGCAAAGAGAGATGACGGTTTTCTTCTTTTGATGCCGGATGTCGTAGATCCGGATACGGGAACAATTGACGACGCTCGCACGTTTGGACGTGAGGAGGAGCGAATTCGATTATTCAAGATATTTCACGACGAAGTAAGCCGATCTTTGAAGTGGCCCGTGTCAAAGAAGACTTGGAGTCAAAAGGATTAAAAGAGGAAAGCAAATCCGTCGCAAAAGCATCCGAGAAACTGATCGAAACGATCGACACATTATTAGAAGCGTTAGATTTAGATAAATCTGACTCCCAAAACGGAGGCCAGAGCTAACCGGCGTCGTGTCGCCGCCGCGATAGAGCAGCAAGTCCTGCTGCCCTACAGCAGAATGGCAAGCGATGGATGTTGGCGGCAGAGGTCCGCCTTCGCCGAGGCTACGGCGCGACAAGCTCTGCCGCCCTACAGCGGACCGGGGGCCGGAACTACTTAGCGGACATCTTTGTCGCGACAGGATTTACGTTTGCTTCAGCGACGCTTGTTAATTTCTTATCAGCTGCAGCTTCCTCATCAAGTGTCTTCTGGAGGGTCTGCGCAATCTCATGAAAGCCTAGCCGCCTGGCCAGAGTTCGCGCAGTGCCGTATCCCGCGATCTCATAGTGTTCGACTCGCTGAGCGGCACCGATGAGTCCAGCATCACGTACCTCCGGTTGTCCTTTGGCATGAATCAATTCTTCGCCCTCTTTGACCAGACCCTTCATGGCCTCGCATGTTTCACCGGTTGATTTCTCGTCCAGATTTTTGAAGATGTCGTCCAGGCGAGAAACATGCTGTTCAGTCTCCTTCAGGTGATGAGTGAAGGCGTTTTTCAATTCTCTCGAAGAAGCAGCTTCTGCCATTTTCGGCAAAGCCTTGACCAGCTGTTGCTCGGCATCGTGCAGGTCACGCAGTTCTGCCAGAAAGAGGTCTTTTACCGACTCCAATTTCAGGGATGTAAGTCTCATAGCATGCTAGTTCGTTAACCGAAAGGAATGTGGTTTTAGGCCGGGCGCTTCTGGCGAAAAAACCTTCTCATTTTCGATCGATACCGGCAGCGCTTCGGCAAATTCCTCCTGTTGATCGAAAACTGATGAAAGTTTGAAACCACCGATCCCTCTGCAGACGAAGATTAGATGGGCCCCTGTGGGTCCAACAAAAGAGGTTTAAATGATGACTGAAGACGAACTCCACCGCAAAGAATTGACCGAAGAAAATTTCTTAGGAAAACCGGAAAATAAAGGAACGACTGCGATTCGAGAGTTGAAGCAGAACGTTGGAACGACCCTGGCGATTACTCTTCTGGCTGCAGTGATCGCCGGTGTAGTTGTAGGGTTCTCAGTCATGCGATTGCAGGAGACACGCAGACGCCGGCGCTGGAAGGAACTCCTTTTTCAGGAGCTGAAGGATTGGATCGCTGAGCATGGCAGTAAGGCCGCTGGCCCAGCCAAGAAAGGACTGCACCATTTCCTTTCGGCCGCCGGAGATGTTCCAGAAAGCGTTCGCCATCTTTTTGATTTCCGCAAATGAAGCTCCAAGAAGAACCAGATGTTACCCGAGATCTAGTGGAGTCCTGCCGTCGCACGGCCTCAGAAGGCTGGACCAAAGTGAGCGAACAACTGGAAAAGCAAATTCGGGAACACCCACGCTATTTCATCCTGGCTGCGGTCCTCTTCGGGTACGTGTTGCAAGTCGTTCCGTTCTGGACCTGTTTCCGGCTGTTCGCCCGCCTTTTTCTGCTGTTAGCTCGCCCGGTCCTATTGCTGATTTTCGGCTTGAAAGCGGTCGAATATCTGGCCAGGCGAACAGGGTCCGAATCGACGTCCTGACATTTAACAGAGAACGCGCGATTGGCTGCGCAGGAAAGGTCTCGAAAATCGAACTAGGCGCATTCCGCCAGGTAGACAACTTGCGACTCGTTCCAAGTGCCCCAGAGGCGAGCTCTGACTAGTGCCAAACTCGCCCGGCTTTCCGAACGCGGTCGTCGCAGCATAGAAAACGCCGCTTCCACAATCTGTTCATGCACAACCATATCCCGATGCGAATAGAGAATCATTTCACGCCAGATATCGTCCGGGGACAAACAGAAGAACGCGTGAAGGCGGAAAGTTGTCATCTCTCCTTTAGACGGGGTCGCGTAGCCCAGGTGCAATATGGCACCCGCAAAAAGCTTCTCCGCAAAGACTTCAAGCTGATCCAGCACCGCCTCACTTGATGGCTTTGGTGATCGCTTGGCAGATACTTCGACCACGTAAATAGCATTTTGCAACCTGTTCTAGGTCCAAAAGCCTCCAACGGATTTTCAAAAGTTCTATATTTGAAATTCACACTAACCCGGTTTCCGTATTCATTTTGTCTCCACTATGCCGATTGGACGTGTGGACGACTTCCCGGAGGCGGTTCGGGAATGCAGGAGCTGGAAAAGGACTTCAAAAGCACTTCCAGAATTTCTGGATCCTCTCCCGAAATTTAAAACGACTTGTAGCTAAAAACAGACTCTAAGGAAGACCAGGTGCCGGTTTCTATTCGAATTGAGAAGCGGAGGGAGATGAATTCGGAGAGGCCAGATGATGGACAGGCGGGACCAATCGGACCGGCCCGCAATTGGGTTTCGACTTTCGTTGACTACTTGGCCCTCAAAATACGCCTGTTCGTCATTGAATCTACCGAAGCAACCGGACATTGCATCCGGCTGTTAATACTGCTTGGGATAGCGTTCGGTCTGACGGTTGCCAGTATCCTGACCTATGGAGCGTTCATTCTGTACCTGGTAACGTCTGGACTGGGGTTGGAGCGCTCTAATTTGTGCCATCACACTCACTCTACTGGCAATTTTGGCGTTTTCGCTGGTGCGAATACGCCTCCGTAAACCGATGTTTCGCACCAGCCTAAAAGAATTGGAAAAAGACAAGGAATGGCTGAGCCACGCGGCGGAAAACTAACTCCGCCGCGGAAGAATAGATTACTCGCAAGATGTACATTTGGAACCAATGCTGTGGCGGGTCGAAAGAATAAAGGCAAACGATTTGGTAGGGTTGCGCTGGAAGATCCCAAAGAAGCCGCCAGCTCAGCCGGTTTGCGTCATGTGACCGACGCTCGACCAGGTATCACGCGAAAGTTTCAAGGTCGAGGCTTTACTTACTATGACACGGCGGGAAGAAGAATCGGAGACAAAGCCACATTGCATCGCCTTCGATCCCTGGCGATTCCTCCTGCTTGGCAGAATGTGTGGATATGCCCCCAAGCCAATGGACATTTACAAGCAACAGGGACCGATGCAAGGGGGCGTAAGCAGTACAAATATCATCCAACATGGCGATCCGTCCGCGACGATGCCAAATTCGAAAGGCTTCATTCCTTCGGTCAGGTTCTACCCAAAGTCCGCGCTCAGGTTGAGCGAGACCTGCGGAGAGCGGACCTGACTCGAGAGAAGGTAATCGCAACAGTCGTTCGTTTACTAGAGGTCTCCCTTATCCGGGTAGGAAACGAGGAGTACGCGAAAGAAAACAATTCCTTTGGATTAACTACCATGCTTAATCGGCATGTAGCAGTGAAGGGATCGACGGTTAAATTTCAATTTCGTGGTAAAGGCGGAAAAAAGCACTCTGTAGAGGTTTCGGATAAGCGAATAGCGCGAGTCGTCAAAAAGTGCCAGGAATTGCCGGGACAGGAGCTTTTTGAATACGAAGATCCAGAGGGAGAAATCAGGACGATCGGATCTGAAGACGTCAACGAGTACCTGCAGCGAGTCACTGGTCAGCCGTTTACTGCCAAAGATTTTCGCACTTGGGCCGGTACAGTTTTAGCGGCGATAGCCCTTTCGAAAATGGAAGAGGTCGACAGTCAGGCGCTAGCCAAAAGAAACGTTTTAACTGCGATCGAAGCAGTCGCGCAATTGCTAGGAAACACTGCTGCGATCTGTCGAAAATGTTATATTCACCCAGCAGTTACGACGAGTTACCTTAACGGGACACTTGCGCAAACCCTGCGGACAAAAGCGGACAATCAGATCATCCGGCATTTACACGAGCTAAAGCCAGAGGAGGCAGCTGTTATCGTTCTGCTCCAGCAGGAACTAACAGAACGGTCGAAGCAGAGTCCATTTACGATACGGCGGTGAAAAAGTACTGTGACAGGTCACGTAACTCCGCTTTGATGATGCCGACTCTCTTGGCTGTGTTGTCAGTTGCACCAGGCCGTCGTGGCGAGCAAGGTTGGCCGTGTTGTGGTTGCAATAGGGCCACGAGGGTAGCGAAACTGAAATACCGGGTTCTATGTCGATAGCTTCCGCTGCCACGAGGCTTTCCGGTATCGCTTCAATAGAATCACTGATTTTATCGCCTCCTCCAGAGCTCGCGAAGCGAATACGCTCCACGTGCCTAACCTCAGCGCAATTCCGAAGATCGCCGCGCAGGGTAGCCCTATGGCATAGCTGCTGACCAGGTGACTTAAGAGGACAAACTTGGTGTCGCCACCGCTCGGGAGGATTCCTGTTCCCAGAATGCTATTGGCCACTTTGGCCGACTGTACAATGGCTGTGATTGCAATACCCCAGACCGCCATGCGCAAGACATTCTCGCCCACCCGCGGATAAAAGACTGGCAAAAGAAAACTCACTCCGATCAGAGCGGCCGAAAGAGCGAATCCGAAGCCCGCACCAGCATGCAGCACCCGCTTAGCCTGGCTCCTAGCATTTTGAAAGGAATCGTCGCCGAGAGCTTGCCCAACGGTCGCCACCGCGGCCGGTGCGAACCCAGACGCGGCAACAATAAAGATTGTCTCGATTGTGGTGACGATTTGGCTGGCAGCTAAGGCATCGGTATCTATTCGGGCGAAAATGATGGTGTATAGGAAGGTGCTAGTTCCCCAAAGCATCTCACTTAGCGCGATTGGGTAGGTTACCTGTAAAAGCGGACGAGCGACTCCTTTGACGACAGATAAGGCAGGCCAGCGCCATTTGATCTTCTTTTTGTACGAGTAAAGCACAATCAAGAGCAGCAGGCAGCGAATCGTTTGAGAAGTCAGAGTCGCCAATCCGGCGCCGAGAATTCCGATTTTTGGAAAAGGGCCAACACCCAAGACCAGAACAAATGCAAGTAAAGTATTAAGAATCACCGCAGAGACGGTTATTGCCATCGGCGTCCGAGAATCGCCCATCGCGCGGAACGCTGCGGTTGTTACCGCGCTCATCACATTCATCGGGACTGAAGCGGCAAAGAGCTGCAGATATCCAGCTGCAGTTCCGACGACGTTCTCTTGTGCTCCCAAGAATCGTAGAATCGGTACGGGAAAGAGGATCAAGGGAAGAGCGGTGCACGCCCCCAGCAGAGCCGCAGCCGTTTGACCGACTGCCTCAATCTTTGAAACCTCATCCATATCTCCCCGTCCATACGCTTGTGCAATAAAGACGCCGCTGCCGGTTCCGATTGCAGAATACAATAGCGTCAGGATGAGAGAGGTGCTGTTGGATAGGCCAACTGCAGCGATCGCAACGGGTCCCAGCATGCCGACGATGATTTGGTCGATTAAGCTAAAAAGCGCTTGGAAAACCGCTTCCAAGCTAGTCGGAATAGCAACATTAAAGATTTCGCGATATCCACTATCAGTGCGTTCTCGGATCACAACCAATCAGGTGGAGCGCAATTCTGAACCTTGGCGGATTCGAAAAAAGCATAGTGGCTCATTAAAATATTCGACGCCTGGCGAGTCAGGCGGATTCGAATCATTCGGATCTCGATTGCTTGTTCGGTCGCCTCAGATGTTTGTAAAGTTTGCGGCCGATATATGTGCTGATAATCGGTTTAGCCAAGGACCAGAGTTTGTTGATTTGCTCCTTGTCTGAGACAGCATCGCGTACTTCTCGTGAAGACCCGGGCGCAATCGGATTCGGAGACAGGTAAACTTCTTTCCGACGTCCTGGCAAACGCGAAAGCAAAAAGCCTGTCAGCATCGCTCCCATCAGCCAAGGCCAAGGGTATTTCTGTATGGACGCTCGTAGCAGGCGCGAAACGTTGTACTCCCTTTTTAGCTTGCTCACCTGGACGGCCATTTTTTGGCGATCCTCTTCCAACCGTCCGGTTAGGAAGCGTTTGTCTTCGACCGGCTCAACCATTCTCTATCCTTCTGAATATCCTTTAATGTCGTTTGGAATACCGGCTTACGAAGCCGCATTCGGAGCAGAAAAAAGCCGCCTACGCTGGAAAGTGTAAGAATGGTGCCGCAGATCAGGGCACTCCAGCCCCAGGCCAAATGGAAGAGGATCGAAACCAAATACAAAAGAAACGCTCCATACATCAACACGCTGGAGACGGCGAGAACGAGCGTTAACCCAAGCATTACCAGAAGGGTGATGAAATGACCGGATGCTTCCTTGGACTCGACGGCCAGCAGACGTGCTTTCGAGTCAACGTAATCCAGGAAAATTGAAGCCAAACCGGCGATCGGTCGGTCTTGAATCGCTTCTTTCGCGCTGGATTTCTCCGCATCCATTTGGCCTCCATATAAATTCGAATGAGGGGTAGCCGATGGTTGTCTGCGCGAGTTACATCTTCGAAACAAACTAGTGCGAGACATTCTCGATCAGAGGTCAGAACGGTCGCCGTCTTGCATCATCATGGGCAATGCTTAATGCACCGGCTTTTGGAAGTGGCGCGCTCCCGGTCCTTCTTCACTTGGCAGCTCAATTTCTTTTCTCTCCACTTTTACCGCGTGCTTCTCTGGCTGGACATGTGATCCGCAGGTATTCGCGTAGACCTTGGTGAATTCTGCCCCGAAGAGGAGGATTTGGGCGGAATAGAAGATCCAAAGCAAGAGCGTTACTAAGGAGCTTGCGGCGCCATAAGCCGATCCAGCAGCCCCGCTGCCTAGGTACAAGCCAAGCAGGAATTTGCCTATTACGAAAAGAATGGCGGTTAGAGCCGCCCCAGTCCAAACGTCGTGCCAGACGATCTTGGCGTCCGGCAAATAGCGGAAAAGCATCGCGAAGAGCGACACAATTATAGCCAGGTCGAAAACGTAAAACACAGCCAGTCCCAAATAATGACCGCCGGGAACTATCGTCTGCAGATAGCTATGTAAACCTTTAAGCAAGCCTTCCACAGTTAAGGACACGAGAAGCAAGAAGCAGACGCCGCCTACCATCGCAAATGACAGAAATCTCGCCCGGACGAAGCTCCAAATCCCTCGACTCGGCTTCGGTTTCACGTTCCAAATCGTATTGAGTGCATCCTGCAGCTGGCCAAAAATCCCGCTCGCACCAAACAAGGCGATTAAAATTCCGATCGCGGTCGCTAAAATGCCGGCTTTAGGTTCCGCGGCATTGTTGGCTATGTCTTGGACGATCTTAACTCCGCTCGGATCCATAAGATAACGCAATTGCTCGACAATCTTTTCCCGAGCCTGCTCACTCCCACCGTAGATCCGGCCAAACACTGCCAGAAGCACTAGCACTAGCGGAGCTAAGGAAAAGACAGTGTAATAAGCCAAGGCGGCGCCTAGCTGAGGACATTTGTCTCGGCTCCATTCCGTAGCCGTGTTCTTTAATAGATCCAACACACGCGCGGCATATGACTTGGGGGCTTGAGTGTGAACTTCTTTTTCTTGTCTTCGCTCGGAACGAGCAAGAAGTGTCGTGGACTCGCCTCCAGGTGAAATTCTGCGTTCAGAAGCTCTGCTTCGGAGTGCGGTTTGCTCTTTCGCGAGAGATGCGGTCCAAGATTTTACATACCTCTTAGCCACATAAAAGCCGACGGCGAATAAAAGTTCTAACCCCCAGGAAAGATATCTCGGCCGACGTCGTTGGTGTTTGTCAGTGAGCCTGTTGCCCCGTTCTAATCGGCCGGTTTCTACAAACGGAATCTCCCGCCGGCTCTGTTTCATTGGAAGGACACTTGGCAACAGCGAGCCGACATTTTTACCGGAGCTCATCCAGGGAAAAATGCGTTCGCGTATTGACCTCAGCAGGTCGCGTTTATAGCTGCCAGAATGGATCATCTTGTCCGACCTTTGGATAGCTCGCTAAGCTGCCGTCAACAGACGGGGAAATTCCCGTAACCTATGCTTTTCCTTGTTGGGACTTCGATAGGGTAGCTAGCTGATTTACTGGTGAGTTCGTTGCCACGAACCCTTTCGGTCGTCAGTCATTGGATTAGTTCTGCGGCCCTTGATGAGCGAGGGCCTTCTGTCTTTGAGGAGCTAGCGCCGGCAGTATCTCGGTTGGAAAAATCTGGATTGCACTCTGTTCTTTGCCGTACTCGGAGTGGTCGCAATAGCCTTCGCGATAATAGCGGTGCTCTGCACCACGCTGTCGGTCGAGCCACTCGACTTGGTGAACTCGCTAAGGAATCAAAGGCGCAAACCGTTCTCTTATCTGCAACCGATACTGGATCGACAACTGCAGTCGGCCAAATGGCGGAATCCATCCACAGAGCTCTTCCTCAGGCTGTGATTCTGGTCGGGCTCTGGAGTCTGCCAGATTCGGGATCTACTCAATTGATGACGCAAATCCGGGAGTCTGCTGCGAGCGACGTCTACACCAATCTTAATGAGGCCGTCCAGGTATCGTCTCCCACCTGTCTTCACCGGCTCGAAAGGAGAGCTCCGTAGACCGGTCCAGCAGACAAAGCCTTTCTGATTTTAGCAATGCCGGGGAGCCGGTGATGGAAAGCGAGGTGATGGGCGCAATTAGCAATTACGGAACATCCGGCTATGACCTGAGTTACGAACAACGGAAAAGAAGGACGACCATGCTGCGCTGGACAATCATTTTTATTATCGTCGCCATTATTGCAGAGCTGTTTGGATTGAGTGGTGTCGCAGGAGAAGCTGCATGGATCGCCCACGTGCTCTTCGTAATTTTTCTCGTTTTGTTTATCGTCTCTCTTATTTTCCGCGGAGGCAGACCTCCGACCGTCTAGCTGCGAGAAGGTAGACAAACGCTCTGCTCGAAGAGCCTTTGAAAAGGAGCGTCGTGAACCAGAAAGCCAAAGGGGCCAAGCGGATTTTGATCGTGGACGATCATCCGCTCTTCCGATCCGGATTGGCCGAGCTTTTAAACCAGCAACAGGATCTTGAAGTCTGCGCGCACGCCGATTCCGCACCGGCAGCGCTTGATCGGATGCGGAAACATCGGCCAGATCTAGCGATTATCGATGTGTCGCTGCAAGGCACCAACGGGATTGAACTGGTTAAGCAGATGAAGGCGGAACAGCCGAACCTTCCAATGCTGATACTTTCGATGCATGACGAGACATTGTATGCGCTCCGAGCCCTGAAAGCGGGCGCCCTGGGTTATTTGATGAAGGCCGAAGCGCTTGAACATGTGCTCCACGCCGTAAAACGGGTCTTGGAAGGTAAGCTTTTTGTAAGCCCTCGTTTTGGGGAAAAGCTGATCTTCCGGGCAATTACCGGTTCGGCGACGGCCTCTGAATCGCCGGTAGACAGTCTTTCAGATCGAGAACTGGAGGTACTGACCTTGCTTGGCAAAGGACACAGTACTAAATCAATCGCGCAGAATCTGAACCTTAGCATCAAGACTGTCGAAACGCATCGAGCACACATTAAGGAAAAGCTTGGCTTCCGTGACAGTAATGAAATGACTCGTTTCGCGGTTGATTGGGTCACGCATCAGGAGAGCTCGTAAGAAGGCGATATGGCGATGGGGCGATACGGCGATTATCTTTTATCCTTTCAGGGTAAGCCATTCGATTTTATTTTCCGCGCCCCGTCGTGACCGAAATCTGTCACTCGCAGTGCGTGACGCACAGCATTTGTCGTTCGTCGTATCGCCGTATCGGCGTATCGCCGCATTGACTTCCATTTTCATACGGCCACCGTTCTCGAGTGCGACGATTAGAGGGTATGAAAATCTGTTCTATACTCGCTTTTTCGGCGGTACTGGCCTTGGTCGCAACGGCTCATGGTCAGGCATTGTCGGCACTGGACAAAGCATTCGTCGAGAAGGCAGCAAAAGCTAATCTCGAGGAAATAGAGGTTGGCAAGCTGGCCTCTCAAAAAGCCAGCGATCCACAGCTAAAAGGGTTCGCTGATCAGATGGTCACCGATC
This sequence comes from bacterium, assembly GCA_046727075.1. Lineage (GTDB taxonomy): Bacteria > Verrucomicrobiota > Verrucomicrobiia > Chthoniobacterales > JAFAMB01 > JBKPBY01. Next base: position 13,662 of record JBKPBY010000231.1, read on the forward strand.
ATTCGAAAGCAAATGAGAACTTGAAGCCGATCGCAGATGCGGGTGGCGTTGCCTGGCCCGCTCGCCTAACCGGGGAATCGAAAGAATTGTATGACCGGCTTTCAAAGCTGTCCGGATCCGCTTTCGACAAAGCCTTTGTCCGAGCCATGGTAGAAGGCCACCAGAAGGTGGCGAACGAGTATAAAATGGAGTCTACCAAAGCAAAGGATTCGAAACTGAAAAGTTACGTTCAGCAGACTCTGCCGACCGTTCAAGAGCATCTAAGTCACGCTCAGCAGCTCCAGCACCCCAGTAAATCAGCGTCTGCGCAGAAATCATCGTAACGAACTCAGGGTTTTGCGTAGCTCTCCGCGAGGTTTGACTGTATGAAACCGGGCTCGGAAGACGATCTTGCTCCGTGCCGATACATCCGCGTCAGGGTGCGGGCACGAAAAGAAAGGCGACGTGGTAAGGCCGGTTTTAACCAACCGTTCTTATAAACATTATGAAACTATACAGTGGAATACTCGCCATAACACTCTCGTTGGCCGCTTTTGCCCGCGCCGATGAAATTCAATTCTCGACGCTGCCACAGCCTGTGCAAACCAGTGTCATTCGAGAAACGCACATTGCTGGTCCCTCGATGGTGACCCGAGTTGTCCGTGACCAGGGAGGCGTCTACGCGGTTACAGTTCGTCAGAACGATGCCACCCGCATGGTGTATGTGAATGATGCTGGGATGATCGTGCAGGCACCTTCTACGACGACAACTACAACCACAACTAGACGAGTTGAACCGGTTATAACTTATCAGCAGATACAGCAAGATCTGCCGCGATACCAACTCCTCGAGAAGAAGGGTAATAAGGAGGTCTACTACGACCGACAGACCGGAGAGAAGGTGAAAGTTAAACGGGAGCGCGACTAAGTTTGGATACTGTTTTGGTGAGAGGAGCGTTGCTTAACAGAGCAACGCTCTTTTTTTTTTAGCCCGAATCGCCAAGCAGTATAGACACTGTTTGATTTCTGCAAAAACCGGTCGGCGCCGTTCTCTGACGCTGTTAAAGTTGTGCTTCCTACCGGCCTCGCGGCTGGATTCCGAGTCAGTGGCGACCCCGTCAGGGTTTGCTCGACTTTGTTCCGAACACAAAGCGGGTAGCGGCGCCAGCTTACATACTGATTAAGTGGCGCCGCTGTAACCGCCGCTAATTGCTCCCCAAAATGTCGGCCTTAGCAGCGGAAAGGATTCGAATTGAGGCGATGCGGTCGACGTCAAACGATTGATGAGCGAGCATGCGTTCTTCGAGTACAAAGCACGTTTGGTTAGCACTCCCCATGTCGAAGACAAGGGCGAGTTCGTCCATTGCATCATCAAGATGCAGACTACCGCTCAAGACGGGCGCTTCAGACGTGGTGCTGAGCTCGAACAGGAAGCTGGTGATCTGATCCTATTTATTCTCAATCCTGGACCTCACCGCAGAATCAGCGAGTCCAACATTAGCAAAGTCGATGAGGAGCGATTAAGTGATTTAGGCTCCGCCAGCGATGTCAGTCGCGTCGGAAAATCTGAGGTTTACTTTTTCTCTGATTAAAGCGAGCCGGACATGAGAGAGGATTGGCGACCGATGTTAGCCAAAGCTTCAGCCTTGGAAAAAAATAAGAAGATGGCTCTGCCCTGAAAGGGCAACAGATTGGGCGTGCACGTTCGCCGGTCGCGCCCTGTTCTGTCGCTCTTACAGAGCGCGTTTGTCCACCAAACCTTTAAACCCAGGGCTAAAGCCCTGGGCTGCTTATCTTGCGCCATTCTGCAGCGATTGTCCCAGAAGCTATCCGTTCGCTTCACCATGGCGGCGAGGTGCAATACCTTTGTGGCGCCGGAGCGCAATCAACGCGTGCCCGCAGCAGCACTGCTGCCGGAATCGGAAGCACGGCCGCCCCAATTGCTGTTGGGACAGCGGGCCCCGAGCGTTTCCCGAACGCAAAGCTGTCCAGATAGTGGCTGAACGCTGAAAATAAGTAAGGCTCCGGCGAGAGTCTCCCGCGAACACAGTTTCGAAGAAAGGTGATCGATATGAGTATAGATCCTAAGAGACGGGAAGCAGAGACGCCCGCTAGCGAGGACGAGCAGGTTGAGATGGCGCCTGAGGGAACATTCGCCGGCACTCGAGAGAAGCCGGTGGAATCCGATGAGGGCGAACGGGTACCGGACGACACTGGCGATCAAGGCGGCGGCCAGAACTAAATCAAAAGTTGCCGTGCGAGACAACTCCTGGTGCCTTGGCCTTTGCATGGGCGCTCATTCCTAACTGGGCGACCCCCCCACCTAGTCATTGCTTTTATTTGTGAATAAAAACCGCGTGGTTGAGCTGACCAGTGTATAGCCTGACATTGGCCTGCAGCTCTTGCCAGCAGGTATGAATCGCCGAGGTGGGTGCTGAACTGTGAATCCATCATGAATGTATTGAATATTTACGGCGCAAGCACCTGGTTTAAGGTGCTGCAAACAACCGATCGAAGTCAGACGGCTGTGATGAGTCTCGAGCCAGGTCAAGCAACGGGAGAACACGCAGAATCTCACCGGAACAGTCAGCAGCTCCTCCTGCTAATCGAAGGCAAATTGCTGGCTGAAGTTGACGGTGAACTTCGGACAATAGCTGCCGGTGACTTGGTGGTCATTCCGCCAAATGTAAAACATAAGTTTACGAACGAAGGAAAGACGCCGGCGCTAACTGTTAATGTCTATTGTCCGCCGGAATACCCGCCAAATGAAAAAGGATAGTGATCAATGATCGGCAGTCAGTGAGAAAAACATGCGCTACTCGAGATGACGTTAGGTCTTCCATTCAGCGAGAGGCGTTTTGTGACCTCTTCGGCGCAATAGCCAGCTTGTTCGGAGCCGGACCGTTAAAGCGTCCGCTTAAACGCTACCAAGTCTTCCTTCCTCCTGAAGGGCACTCAATCTTGGCAGCTTCTGTTTCAGGCTGATAACCGGCTCGAAAAGGTCACCTCTCTTTTTGATTCGTTTAAGAACGTCTTTGGTCTCGAATGACAACCAAGCAGGGTCTCCTTTCTTTTTTGCTTCCGCTATTTCCTTCCAGGTAAGCGGCGTAGAGACCGTTGGATGTTCCTTTGCTCGCAACGAATAGACACAGACCGTTGTCTTGTGCTCGTCATTCTGGCTCCAATCGACGAAAACTTTCCCGCGGCGTAGATTCTTCTGCATTTTCGAAACTGCCAGACCGGGATGGGCCAGCTCCAGACTTTCCGCCAGCGCCCGCGCAAACGCCTTGGTCGTAGCATAGCTAGTTCTGCCATTCAGAGGGACGTAGATCTGAAGCCCCTTGGAACCGGAGGTCTTTGGAAATGATTCCAGCTTCATTCGGTCGAAAGACTGTTTCAATAACAGAGCGATTTCACAGCAATTGATCAGGTTGGCTGGAGGACCCGGATCCAGATCGAATACGACAAAATCGGGATATTCCAATTTCGGCGCCCGGTGCAAAAAAGTGTGCAGTTCGAGATCGGCAAGATTTGCTGCCCAAACCAGGGCCGACAGATTGTTCATTACGCAGTAATCGATAAAGCCTTCTCTTCGCCTGCTGGAAACGCGTGTGGTATGAATCCAGTCTGGTCGATGCGATGGACATTGTTTTTCATAAAAAAAGAACCCTTCTACTCCCTCTGGATACCTTTTAAGGCTGATCGGACGGTCTTTTAGATGAGGTAAAAGTACGGCGGACACATCGATGTAGTAGTTGATTACATCGGATTTGGTGAAACCGGTGGCGGGGTAAAAAACCTTATCAAGGTTGCTTACTTTTACCTGCTTACCATTCACCTCTAAGAAGGTTTGCTTAGCCACTGCAATATTCCTTTCATTGTTAATTCGTTCCCAAACGGGAAGGTGCTCTTTTCTATTTCGCGCCTGCTCTCGTAAATGTTCTCGCGCCCGAAACAGCAAGTCATCCACGACGCGTCGCACGTGCGATCTTTAAGGCGATATGCTCAACCCTCCGATTGAACCGATGGAAGCAGAGCAGGTTGATGAAATACCGATCGGCAATAGCTGGCAATACGAACCAAAGTGGGATGGTTTTCGGTGCCTAATCTTTCGGCGAGGCACTGATGTTTTTCTCCAGTCGAAGGCGGGTCAACCACTTGGGCGATACTTCCCGGAAATCGTCAGCTCAGCCAAGAACCTGAAACCGAAATGGTGGGTTTTGGACGGTGAATTGGCCGTGCCCCTAGGACCTTCATTTTCGTTTGACCAGTTACTGCAGAGAGTGCATCCCGCGGCATCGCGAGTCGCCCGATTGGCCAGAGAAACGCCCGCGGTCTACATCGCGTTCGACCTGATCATGTCGGGCAAAAAGAAAGTCTTGCGCGACTCACGGTTAGCAGAGCGTCGCCGCCAACTTGACAATTTTTCAAGCTGTTTTGAAACGGCAGACCGATTCCATTTGTCTCCATTCACTCTTGAGACCGAGCAGGTCCAAGTGTGGCTAAAAGAGACGGGCGATAACCTTGACGGAGTAGTCTGTAAAGAACGAAACAGTAGATACGTAAGCGGCATATCCCCGGCATTCCAGAAGGTAAAGAATTATCGGAGCATCGATTGTGTAGTCGGTGGCTTTCGTTATACGGCCGATGGCAAAGGGGTGGCGTCGCTCCTCCTTGGACTATATGATGACGCCGGGAAATTAAACCATGTTGGGTTCACGTCCGGCCTTAAGGCCGAGGGGCGAATAAAGTTAGCTAATCGTTTGAAGAAGCTAATCAGACCGCCCGGATTTGATGGCGATGCGCCAGGAGGAAAAAGTCGTTGGTCTGCTGGCGCGTCTCGCGAATGGAAGCCCTTAAGACCCGAGTTAGTGGTGGAAGTCTGTTACGACCATTTCACCGGCGGTCGGTTCAGACATGGTACACGGCTTCTGCGTTGGAGACCGGATAAAGCGCCGCGGCAATGCCGGTATGGCCAGCTGCCCAGGCCCTCGAGCAAACTCTTGCGTTTGTTACAGAAATAGGCATTTGTCGCAATTATCTGAAAATTTGCGCGATAAAAAGCAAACATGCGAAATTGGCCGCCGCTCTACTTCTCGACCTGGCTGAACGTGCCATCCGAATAGAGCAGATAACGTTTACCTTCTACATCCTCCGGGATAGGAAAATCGGCTTCGGCAAACTCCGCCGAGCATTGCCACTGCCAATTCTCGTAATCCAGCCTTACTGAAATGATTCGGCCTTTGACCCTGATTTCGGTTTCGCGCTCCCTCATCACATAGGCAATGAACGGTCCTGTTAGGAGTCCGTCATGCCTCATAAAAGGTTCGTTGCCCGAATCGAATTGGATTCATGGAATCTCAGCCGGGGTTCCCTGAAAATCAACTCACCGACGCCGGTGCCATCGCCATTTTCCATGGACCATCTGAACTATTGTTCCGTTACTCGGAGTGGTCAGGTCTCGTACAAAAGTAAGTCGAGCCAACCCGATGGATGGTTGCGTGGAGGTGGTGCTCAAACCGTGATTGGCTCACGGTGAAATCGTAATTGTTCAGCGACTTTTCTACTGCTAGATCCAATCGAGTAGTTCGCCGCGAAACACTTGCGCTGGCGCTGAGCAGAGCTTGACGCAGGAGTACGACAAATGCCCGAAAATACCGAATCACGCGGCACCGCTGAGCTGACTATGGCAAGCGGTTCAACGAGGACCGCCGGGACCTCTGAATTTAGCCGTCCAAAATATCGGCGAGTTAATTGGAGACCTGTCAAAAACCACGAGCGCAGCCGCAACGGAAAATCAAAACTCTGAACCTGCAAAGGTTCAGATCGTAGAAGGACCAGCGAAAGGCCTCATCGCTCTAGTCAGGAATAGCATGACGCCAGTGTTTGGTCCCGTCGCTGGGTTCATCTTTGTCATCGTGCTGGTAAGTTTTATGCTGCTGGAACGCGATCAGTTGCATCAACGGTTCCTTCGGTTTGTGGGGCATTCTCAAGTTGCGGTAACCACTCTGGCAGTTGACGAGGCGAGCGTCCGGCTCGGCCGTTTTCTTTTCACCCAGGCGGTCATCAACACTGGTTTTTCGGCAGCGATTGCCATCGGGCTTTCCGCTATCGGGGTACCGAATCCCCTACTCTGGGCCGCCTTGACGCTCGTGCTGAGGTTCTTGCCTTATGTTGGCCTCTGGATTTCGGCCTTTTTCCCTTTGGTGCTTTCCATCGCCATTTCGACAAGCTGGACTCAGCCGATCCTGACGCTGCTTCTTTATGTGGTTCTTGAGATATTCACAAACAATGTCGTTAAACCAGTTTTGTTGGGAGGCAGCACCGGCCTTTCTCCGCTTGCGGTGATTGTTTCCGCGCTCTTTTGGACATGGATCTGGGGGCCAGTCGGGCTTTTGCTGGCAACGCCGATCGCCGCTTGTTTAGTGGTGCTAGGTCGTTACTTTCCTCGTTTTCTCTCCTATAGTGTCATTTTGGCGGCAGATCCGCCGCCGTCCCCAGAGAAAAGGTTCCTCCATTTACTTGAGCAGAATCGATTTTCTGAGGCAAAGGCATTGATTCAGGGGTTCGCAGGCTCACAGTTATCAATTCTCCCTTGGAACATGCCTGCTTCTCAAAAGATCAGCCAGCTGAAGGCGTTATCTTCAGAACACATCTTGCTATCGGCGACGGACCCAGAATCAACGGCAGAAGTAGGCAAAATGGTCGCGCTTCCGAATGCTGTCGTTCTAGTTGGACTTTGGAATCTGCCGGACAAAGGTTCGGCAGAACTAATGACACAGATTCACAACATTCCCGTCAGAGCGGTTTATACAAACGTCAAAGAGGCTATTGAAGGAATTGTTTCGCAGTTGGCGGCCGGCGAAGAGAATGATATTTCTCACAAAAAACCTGATTCAGTAAGGACCTTTTAACGTTTGGAGTTTCGCGTTTGGACACGAGTCCCGCTGTATTAGACGGGACAGAGGTTTGTACGCGCCTCAGTCGCCCTGCCAAGCCGAACAATCGTTCATCGGAGACCCAAGGGCTGTGTCCTGAGCTAACATCCTTCGCGCCTTCGGAGCGCCAAGCGCGCGAAACGCCAAACGCCAGAACATGCCGCGCCGGAATCTGGCCTTGGCCGGACGAAGGCGGACGCCGAACGCACTTTTATACGGTCATCGTTTCCCAGTACGACGATCATGATGAATAGAGTCGCTATGAAGGTTTAGTCGTTATTGGCATCCTTAGCAGTACTTGCATTTAGTACCACAGTTCGTGGTCAGGCATTGTCCGCGCCAGATAAAGCTTTTGTTGAAAAGTCGGCAAAAGGCAGTCTGGCGGAAGTGGGGCTTGACAAACTGGCGTCCAGAAAAACCAGTGATCCTCAGGGGCCGGCCCGCATTTGGAAGAGCCGCTATATCACCGGTCGGCCGCCCGTCACTGGAATGGTAGCGCCAGAGATGTATGTGGCGTCACTGCACGCCAGCGGCACGTAAACCGGAGCAATCTCGACTGGTTGAGCCGGTCGTTCTGTCGGCTTTGTTCGCCGAAGCTTTCTACCTCTTCCGCGGGCATTGTCGAGGATGTGCGGCTCGCCGAACTCATCGACAGCTCGTCTGACCATCTTTTGGCAGTGGCCTTCATCGGTAATATCGCCGCCGTCCAGGATTGCCTTCCGCCCGGCCTTCTTTACCCAATAAGCCGTATCTTCCGCGTCTTCCTTTTCGTTCAGGTAGCTGATAAAAATATCGGCGCCTTCCCGAGCAAAGGCGATTGCAACAGCTTTTCCAATTCCGCTGTCAGCTCCGGTAATTAACGCCTTACGTCCAACCAATTTTCCCGAACCCTCGTAGCTTCTTTCCCCATGATCGGCGTTCGGCCGCAGCTCGCGTTCGCGCCCGGGCGACTTTTGGGCTTGCTGCGGAAACGGAGGCTTTGGATAACTCCTTTTCGGATGCTCGCTTATTTTGCTCATACTTTCACTTTCAGAATAACTTGAGGCTCCGGTTTCACCGCCCTTGATGGACGCCTTCGGCGAACTCCTCGATCATTTTTCGATTGAACGCTGGGATATCATCAGGCATGCGGCTGGTGACCAGCCCGCTATCCGTCACCACTTCCTGATCGACCCACTCCGCGCCGGCATTTCGCAGATCGGTTTTGATCGATGGATAGGAGGTCATGCGCCTACCTTTCACGCCACCCGCTTCGATAAGTGTTAATGGGCCATGGCAGATTGCGGCGATCGGTTTGCCCGAACGGACAAAGGAACCAATGAATCTTATAGTCGCCTGATCGAGCCGTAGCGTATCCGGATTCATCTGACCGCCCGGAAGCATCAGCGCGTCATATTGGTCGGCATCCGCCTTAGTGACCTGCTTGTCCACCTTGAATTCGTTCCCCCAGTCGGTGAACTTCCATCCCTTTACTTTATCAGGCTTGGGCGAAACGATCTCGGTCTTTGCTCCAGCTTGCTCCAAAGCCTCTTTCGGTTTTTCCAGTTCGACCTGTTCAAAACCGTCAGTCACGACGATTGCCACTCTCTTACCAGCTAGTTCTTCAGCCATAGATCGTTCCTTTGCCTGAATTCGATTGTATAACCGTTCGCATCGAGGAAGCGGCATGGATGGATGGATTGAGTGTTCGTGCTAGTGCTAGTGTTAGCAACTGGAGTGAAGTGCCAGACTTCGCGTTTTGCGGTCAGATCCATGCATCCGCAAGAGGAGGGAGGTGCGAACCGGTTTGTTTATGCCACGCGGTGCGAGTCCAAAAAGAGAACGTCAATACAAGAAGATCGCGCGAAAAGCGAAGAAAGAAGGGCGGTACAAGGGGCGCGAAAAAGAGGTCGCTGCAAGAATCGTTAACAAGCAGAGAGCCAAGGCGGGAGAAACAAAAAGCCGATCCAGTCGCAAAAAGAAAAGCGCCCGACGAAGACGGGGGTAGTTCCCGAAGCGGCGTGACGAGCGTTGAAGATTTAAACAGAAGGCCGCAAAGAACGCGAAGAAAGAGGAAAGAACTCGATCTAGAATCTTTGCGGTCTTTGTGGCCTTCTGTTTAGGCATCCGGGACTCGGTCGGACCGTCGAAGCACGGGGGCGCCATGGTGCAGACTGGGCGCGGCGAGGTGCCCTGCCCTGTCGCCCTGGCAGGACGGACCTTTTTATTGTGGCGAACCCGGGGTTAAAACCCCGGGCTGATCGCGGTTGTCCCTTACGGGAATTGGCTAGCGGAATCGTGCTTGCGCTACAGATGGACCACGTCTGAACGCCAAACGCGAAACGCCAAACACCGAGCGCGAAACGCTCACCTGCCGATGGCGGGACTCGAACCCGCACTCCGATTTCTCGGAAACGGATTTTAAGTCCGTTGCGTCTGCCATTCCGCCACATCGGCGCATGCGCGAGGTGGCTAGGAATCAAGCCGCACAGCGGCATTGTGCAAGCGCAAAATCGACTGCCGCGGCGACCCTGGGGGTAACAGCAGCGTAGCG
>JBKPBY010000232.1:0-17022 GCA_046727075.1 bacterium
ACATGCGACGCCATCTTCACTGCAGTCGGGTTCGACGCCACATTTGGCATTTCATCGAAGAGCTGATCTATCCAAATGGTGAGCGAGAAGGCGCTTTGATAGAGCGGATGCGCTTCGAACGCTTCTTCGCTGCTCTCATCGTTCTCCTCTTCTTCCGGCTCTTGGTTCGACTCAGACCCGGAATCAAACTCGGCCTCGTCCACTTCTTCGGCGGATTGATCTAACAAATGGGTCCACCCCATTTCTTGCGCGATAATTTGATCTCGGTTCGGGTCATCGATGTGCTTCTCAAACAGCTCCATGTACCGTTCGGTCTTGCTGTCTTGTTGTTGAAGGAAGCGTTCCCAATCGTACTCATCCCAGGCCTTCTCTGGCTCATCGTAAGAATCAGCCATATCCCGTTCCTTTATCTCAGGTTCGAATTAGCTGCAAAGCTTTTGTCTCGCATGGTCTGAAGCCGGAGCTGGCCACAGGCTGCATTGATATCATGGCCTTTCTCACGGCGGATCGTGGCATCCACGCCTCGATTTCGCAGAAGCCGTAGAAACGCACGTTGTCGAGTCTCGGAAGGGCGACTCCAGCTCAATCCTTGGACTGTATTATATGGAATCAGGTTGATTTTTGCTTCTAATTGGGTTGCCAATCCTGAAAGTTCAACCGCTTGATCCAGGCTATCGTTGACCTCCTTAATTAAAATGTATTCAAACGTAATCTTCTGGTGCTTGCGCTGCCGATAGTATGCGCACGCTTCCATGAGAGTTGCGATATTATATTTGCGATTAACCGGCATGATTGTTTGCCGCACCTTATCGGTCGCGCCATGAAGTGAGATCGCAAGCCGTACCTGTAGTGGTTGTTCCGCCAGATCCTTGATTTTAGGCGCCAGGCCGCTGGTGGAAATCGTTATATGGCGCGCGCCAATCCCGATACCCCACGGCGCGTTGATGATTTCAACTGCTTTAATCAGGTTCGCGTAGTTTGCCAGCGGCTCTCCCATACCCATGAAAACGATGTTGTTAATCTTCTCGTCGCTCTCTCTTTCCACCGCCACGATCTGTTCCACAATTTCGTCAGCACCAAGATTTCGCGTCCAACCCTCGAGACCGCTCGCACAAAATTTGCAGCCGTAAGCGCACCCGACCTGGGTCGAAACGCAGATCGTCTTACGATCTGAAGGCGCGCCATAAAGTGCCGGGCTGGCAGGAATCAGTACGGACTCCACAAATGCGCCATCTCGCAAAGCAAAGAGAAACTTTTGTGTCGTGTCTTTTGATCCAGTCCGCCTTACCACCTTGAGACATGAGATGCAGAACGACGCTGCGAGTTGTTTGCGGAACTCTGCAGCCAGATCCGACATCCGGTCAAACTCATCGACTCGCTTACGGAAAACCCACTGAAACAGTTGCTTCGCCCGGTACGGCTTTTCGCCCCGGTCTCTGCACCAGTCTTCCAGTTCCGGAAGGGAGTGGCCGTAGATGGATCGTTTGGATGACACTGCTCTAAAGTCGATGTTGGGCGCCGTGTGTGCAAGCGAGCGCCGGCAGCGCCGTCATCGCCGTCATTGCCAACAGCGGAAAATATGAAGCGGCCAGACGGCGAAGCGCATGCTGAGAAGTGAGAAGTGAGAGGTGAGAAGTGAGAGGTGAGAGGCGTGCAGCGTGCAGGGAAGACATAGGTAACACATTTGGGTCAATACATCGGTAACACTTTTGGGTTTTAGGGTTACGGTTTTTGGGTGTCGATATTGCTACAGGAGGGCGTCCAGACTTATCCATAATCGCCCTCGACCTCTCACCTCTCACTTCTCACCTCCGCAGCTGCCGGCGGTGTCCGGGTTCGCTTCCCCTTTACGGAACATCAATTACCGTCTACGGATTACGCTCAATCAATGAAGTGCTACGAGATTTTCAGCAAGCTCACACCTGAACTGGCGGATGAGATTTTTGGTTACCTGCAACACGACGAAAAAGCCGTTTACAAAATGATGATCCAAAATGTCGCAACGCGTCGAAAACTGCGACCGGTTTTCGTGGAAAGAAAACCGCGCAACGAACGGCATCTCTGGCTTCGCGATGCGCTCGGTCGCAAACCTGCTGACGACATCACCGCACAAGTATTCCAAATCTGGCTGCTCGGAGCGCAACGGGAAATGATCTGCCAATTTCTGGATGGGCTGGGTATCGCGCATGATGGAAAAGGTGTGGTGGAAGATCTTCCATCCGAGCCTTCAAAAGAAATCATGGAAGGCGCCTTATCCAAACTGTTGGAGAAACACCGCCCAGAGATTGTTACTGCTTATCTCCATGTGTTTCAGGCAATGGACGATCACGGCTGGCCGACTTTGGACGAGATCCTGAAGACCGATCAGAGACTCGCGTTTCGATAGCGTTCGGCGTTTTGCGAATGCCTTATCGCCGGAACGCTCCTACTCCCGAGACCTTCGTTCTCTCAGATTCAGCATTTCTACGGCCACGGCGAACGCCATTGCAAAATAGACATACCCTCTGTCGATATGTTGTCCTAGCCCATCGGCAGCCAGCACTGCTCCGATCAAGATCAGGAATGCTAGAGCCAGCATACGAATCGTTGGGTGTCGATCGACCAAATTGCTGATCACGCCGGCGGCGAAAAGCATCACAACCACCGCGATCGTCACCGCACCAATCATGACTGGGAGATGTTGAGCCATACCAACTACCGTGATCACTGAGTCCAAAGAAAAAACAATGTCGATCAAGATGATCTGAATCACGATCAAAGGTAAACTACCGCCGCTTCCAACTTTTTGGGTTCCGGCGGATCCTTCCAATCTTTCATGAATTTCCCGGGTCCCTTTCGCGATCAGAAAAAGTCCGCCAATCAGCAGAATGAGGTCTCTGCCTGAGAAACCGCGCCCGAACAGCTCAAACAAAGGCTCGGTTAAATGCATGAACCAATTGATTGTAAGCAAAAGCAGGATGCGCGTAACGAGCGCCAAGGACAGGCCGATGGTTCGCGCTTTCGCCTGTTGACCCCCGGGTAGTTTGGCGGCGAGAATGGAGATGAAGATGACGTTGTCGAGCCCCAACACAATTTCCAGAACAGATAAGGTCAGCAGGCTGATCCAGGCGTTCGGATCCGACATCCAATTAAGCCAGTGCATAAGCGGGTGGTGGTGACATGGATAGGCGGTCTTTTATATCGGCGAGATGCTCCTTCTAGAAAACGAGATTTTACAGTTTCTGCACAGTCCGGCGGAGTTCGAGACGCTCGCGCTCAAGATCTTTGAGTTCCAACGGAAAAGGAATCCAATCTACGCCCAGTACTGCGAATCGCTCGGTGTTGAGGTCTCTTCGTGGAGAAACATCCCTGCTGTCCCGCAACAAGCGTTCAAACGGACTGAGCTTCGTTCTTTCCCGCGCGAAGCTACAACGATCGAATTTCGGACCAGCGGCACGACTGGCGAAGGCTATGGCAGACATTTCTTTCCATCGTTGGAACTTTACGAGGCTGCAGTTCAATTTGGGTGGGACTTTTTCAGGCTCCCGCGCCACCCGTTTGTGTTGTTGACGCAGTCACCGGACGACGCGCCGTTTTCGTCCCTGAGCCGAATGGGTGGGTTTCTGGCCGCAGAACAACGCGATCGATTCTTTATTTCCAAAGACGGAGTACTCGAAACAGATCGGCTTCAAAGATTCATTGATAGCGTCAACGGGCCAATCACACTCTTCGGTACGGCGCTCGCATTTCTCAATCTGCTTTCGACAAAGTTACCATTGCCTCCAGGAAGTATTCTAATGGAAACGGGCGGCTTTAAAGGAAGTGGTCGCGAGATTGCTAAGGAGGTTCTGTATGAGCAACTGTCGGAGTCGTTTTGCATTCCAATCTCAGCGATCTGGAATGAATATGGAATGACCGAGCTCAGTTCTCAATTCTACTCAAGCGGTATTGGCAACTCTCATCATGGGCCACCCTGGTTGCGGTTCGTGGTCATCAACGCGGAAACAAATGAAGAGGCGGAGACCGGCCAGGTGGGCCTTCTGAAAATCGTCGATCTGGCAAATCTTTGGTCTGTGCTCGCCATTCAAACGCAGGACTTAGCTGTCGCTCAATCAGATGGCGGGTTTATCTTGCTTGGGCGCGATCCAAAGGCGCTTCCGCGCGGTTGTTCTCGGGCAATGGATGAGCTTCTGCGGAGGAGTCAGGAGCTAGGAGTTAGGAGCTACGAGTGAGCGGGAGCAATTTAACGAATCGAGCGGAGGCAGTTGCGATGGCTGCGAAGCCATTCCCGTCGCTCGGGGATCTCAGCAAAGAAAAGATTCTCGCCTGGGTCGAGTTGGAGCTGCCCGGATTCTTCGAGTCTGCCAAGCGAAAGTATGGTCAACACCAAGTCATCGCTAAGCCGCTTAGCCCGATTCTACATATTTTGAGCGGGAACACTCCGCATGCAGCGCTTCAGACTTTGATCCGCGGAATCCTGGTTGGAGCAAAGAACATTTTGAAATTGCCAGAAGACAATTTGCCGGAAGTTAGTGAATTCATTCAACGATTGCCAGACGAGCTGAAGCCTGCGGTAGGTAAAGTGCTTGAACCGGACTGGTTCACTGCGGCCGAAGCGGTGGTGGTTTTTGGATCTGATGAAACCGTACAATATTTTCAACAGCGCATTCAGCCTTGGCAACGCTTTCTGCCACATGGCCACAAGATCAGCTTCGGCCTGATTGCTGGATCTTTCGATCAGGATGTCGTTCAAGGCGCAGCTCGCGACGTTTGTGTCTTTGACCAGTTAGGCTGTCTCTCTCCACAATTTTACTTCGTGGATGGGGATGCGAAGGCGTTTGCTGAAAAATTAGCTGAACAGTTGTCGACACTTATTTCTCCTCCACGATCTGTGAGCCAGGAAATCGCAGTTTCGCTTCGGACGTATCGAGAAGAATGGAAATTCCGAGCAGCGACGGAACCTGGCGTCATAGTTTTGGAGAGTCCAAAGTCGCTCGATTGGTTAGTGATTTACGATCCAAGCCCAACGCTGGAACACAATCCTCTGCACTGCACAGTCTTGGTCAAACCAATGCCAAAGGGCCTCGAGCAAAGCCTGGAACCGATTCGAAGGCAGATCAGCACAATCGGAGTGCATCCTGCTGATGCGCGCCTTGCCGCGCTTGCAATCAAGCTCGGAGCGCAGCGGGTCTGCGCGATCGGCCAGATGCAAAATCCGCCATTGACCTGGCATCACGATGGTTGGCCATCGCTGGTCAGCCTGATCCGGTACGTGGATGTGGAGGGATGAGCGTTCGGCGTTCGGCGCACGGCGTTCAGCGTTTGGCGTTTGGCGTTCGGCGTTTGGCGCTCGGCGTTTAACGCCGCAATGCCCCATCGGTGACTATCGCTTAGGCTCCGAAGGAGCCAGAGATACTGGCCCAAGGCTTCAGCCCTGGGTACATGACCAAAATAAGGCACGCCCTGACGGGGCGACAGAAGGCAGAGCCCAGCGCCCTTATACATTCCGGTGCCGACCGCGAAACTACGGTTCCTTGATGATCATTCCCCTTTAAACCGCACCACAATCTGTCCGTTCTCAATTCGAAGCGATTCCAGACGCGACAAGAAAACGTCTCCTTCCGGTAGACGGCTTCGAATCCCCTGCTCCAGCGTTTGTTTCACTGTGTCTCGATAGCCCTGTCCGGTAAACAGCCATGGCAGCCGATGCCCGTTCCCCTCGATATCCAGACTCTTAAGCTTGAGCTCTTGGTTTTCGACAGTAAGTCGAGTCGCAATCTTTCCGTTAAAGTATCGATTCCGAAGTTTTGGAAAGCCTGGAATCTCCGCCATAAAGCCGAGCGGAATGCTCACATCGGCTACCAGCCAATCTTCTTTCACATTCGGCTCGAAACCGGGAATTGGGTTCGTGCCACTCTGAATCGCGAACCGAAGATGGGAAGCGAGGTCCGCATTTCTGCCCCCTCCAAAAAACCATGCATTCAGATCATCGGCTGAGAATCGAAACTCGGTGGCTCCTCCTTGCCTGATGGATTGGAGCATTGAGTTCCATTTTGCGCGAGCCGCGTTCTGAGCTGCAACTGATGGGATAGGCTCAAACGTCCCGGGGCCCGGGGAAGTCATCAAGTAGATCCCCTGGTAAGTCGAAAGTCCACCCCAAAGAATTGCGCCGATGATCAAGGCAGCAACAACCAACAAGAGAAGACAGCCGCCCGTACAGAAGCCTTCTTCTGCGCGTTTGGCGTTTTGTGTCCGAACAATATCAAAAGAGGCGCTTGCACAATCCGTCGGAGAACCTTGCTTCATATCGATCGGACTTTCATAACCACAAACTGCCCCACCGCTTCTTGCCAAGGCCGGGGACGAATACCTGTCAGATTCGTGAAATGCTCCGTACTCATGACGGTGTACACGGGGCGACGCGCGACGAACATTGTCATCGATTCGAGGTTCACTGGCCGAACAGTTTTGGTTTTTAGCGGCACATGTTCCCGGTCTGCCACATCGATCGCGAATTGAGCGAACTCGCGCCAGCTACATTGCCCACCATTACACAGGTGGACGATTCCTGTAATGGGCGTATCAAAGAGGCAGGGCCGGATCCACTCCAGTAGGTCGGCTGTGAAGCTCGGTACAGAGTATTTGTCATCAACTGCCTCCAGCGATTGGTGCGTCATCGCCTGATTTAACATTGAATCGACGAAGCTCGGTTTTTCCGGTCCAAAAACCCACGATACTCGAACAACGAGATTGTTCGGACTCGACCGCAACGCTGCTTCCTCTCCGAGACGTTTCGATTCTCCATAGACATTGATTGGCTTGGCAACATCGTCTTCGTGGTACGGTTCTCTTTTCGATCCGTCGAAGACATAATCGGTGCTGACATGCAACATCCGCACTTTTCGCTCAGCACAGATTTGCGCCAGCTCAGTCACAGCTCGGAAATTGATGCGTGTTGCGCTCGGCGGATGTTCCTCGCACCAATCCACGCTTGTTGCGGCAGCAGTATTAATCAGCAAATCAAACTCTAATGGCTGGAGCTGTTTGCCGATCGGCTGTTCCAAATCGACCTCCTGGCGGCCGAGTGGCAAAACGTCGAAATGATCGCTGAGCCCCTTGCATAGAGCCTTACCGAGTCTGCCGTTCTTTCCGATTACCGCGATGCGCGGCTTCATCGCGAGCGATGTGCCTCCGTCCACCAGCTCCGATTTCGCGCGTACCAATCGATGGTCTCAGCCAGTCCCCGCTCAAAGGTGTGAAGCGGTTTCCAGCCTAGCTCTCGGCGAATCTTCGTTGCATCGATCGCGTATCGTCGATCGTGGCCCGGCCGATCTTCGACAAAGTCGATCAGGGTCTCTGGCTTTCCAAGATGCTCCAAAATCGCCTGAACAACCTCAAGGTTGGTACGCTCGTTTTCCGCACCAACATTGTAAGTTTCGCCGCTTTTACCTTCCATCAGGACATCAAAAATTGCTCGGCAATGGTCGTCGACATGAATCCAGTCGCGCACGTTAAGACCGTCCCCGTATACTGGCATTGGCTCATCAGCAAGGGCGCGGAGAATCATCAGCGGGATCAGCTTTTCCGGGAACTGGTACGGTCCGTAGTTGTTCGAGCAGCGAGTGATTACCACTTCCTGGTCATAGGTTTTGTGAGCCGCCAACACCAGCAGATCGGCTGAAGCCTTGCTCGCAGAATACGGAGAACTTGGCCTGAGCGGACTCTGCTCGGTGAATGCTCCTTCTGCCCCCAATGAGCCGTAAACTTCGTCGGTAGATATCTGCACGAACCTCTTAATTCCTGAGCGCCTTGCTACTTCGAGCAGAACCGACGTTCCGACAATGTTCGTGTGAATGAAATTCTCTGGAGATTCAATACTTCGATCGACATGGCTCTCCGCTGCGAAATTGATCAGCCCATAATAGGAGTGTCTCTGGGCAATTTGCTCGATCCGCTTCGGGTCCGCGATGTCTGCGCGGCAAAACTCGTAACGCTCACCGAAGCGAGATGCCATGTCCGCAGTAGTTATTAGAGAACCCGCGTAGGTGAGAGCATCAACGTTCGTGACACTTTCCGGTCCGTAATGTTCCAGAACGTGTCGAATGAAATTGCTGCCGATAAAGCCACACCCGCCAGTTACCAAAAGTCTCATCCTTCTTCGGTTTACCAAAGGACCGCGCGAATATACAAGCGGCGAAGCCGCGGAATGATGATAGCCTACACCATCACCTGTCGCTCGGTCATTATCGTCTCGACCCATTGCCTCTCTCGTTCGAACTCCTCGTCGGAGTCCGTTTTCGGGACCTCAATAAAAGGCAAAAGGGTGACTGTCACCTTGGAAAACGGTTTTGGAATAGCGAAACCGTCCCATGATTTGAGCCGCCAATACGATCCGTACTCAATATGAAAAGGCATCAGAGGAATGTTGCACTGCTGAGCCAAGAGCAGTGCACCGGCTCCCAGGCGATATTTAGGCCCCCTGGGACCATCCGGAGTGATACAAATATCAAATTTTTCCTCGATCTTGCGCACCAGGTTCAGCAAAGCGATTCCGCCTCGGCGAGATGTGGAGCCCCGAACCGATCCCATCCCGAACGAGTGCACAAACTCGGACAGATACGCTCCATCGCGGCTTGCGCTGGTCAGGACCAACAAGCCTTTCCGCTTAGGGTAACGGCGCTGGAAAAGGGCTGGCATCGCCAGGATCCGATTGTGCCAGATCAACATGACCACCGGACCGTGCTCGCCCTTGTAGAACCCCGCTTCATCAATCAGCCGATATCTCAGCGTTGCGCAGAGTAACTTGACCAGGCACACGCCGATGAAAACCAAGACCCTTTTGCCCGTAGGAAGTTCGTAGATGCGTAAGGTTTTCAGTTTTCCGTTTTCGGTTTTCAGTTTTTCCACTCCGCAGGGCGTGCCCAGCTGTCACAGGATTGTAACAATAGAAAGTTTGCCGGGATATCGGTTTTTGATCACTGGAAAGAGTAGCACCCTATGAAAACCTCTCTTCTTCTTGGCAGCGCAGCGACTTTGCTGGCCGCGGGAACAGTGTTCGCGGCCCCCACCCAATTACAGGGCGCTGGCGCCACCTTCCCTGCCCCGATGTATCAGCGTTGGATTGCGGAGTATACCAAGAGCAATCCGAATGTGCAGATCAATTACCAAGCCGTCGGTAGTGGCGCGGGAACTAAGCAGTTTACACAGAATCTTGTTGCGTTTGGCGCGAGTGACGCTGCCATGACAGACAATGAGATTGCTGCTGTGAAGCAGGGAGCCGTTTTGATTCCCGCAACGGCTGGCAGCGTGGTGCTGGCCTACAATTTGCCCGGCGTGACCGATCTCAAACTGTCGCGGGAAGCGTATTCCGGGATTTTTCTTGGAAAAATTAAGAAATGGAGCGATCCGGCGATCGCGAAGACAAATTCAGGCGTGAAACTGCCAGATACCGCGATCACGGTCTGCAGCCGATCTGACGGCAGCGGCACAACCTTTGTATTCACGAAGCATCTCAGCACGATCAATCCCGAATTCAAAGACAAGGTTGGAGAAGGTACGTCGGTCACCTGGCCGACAGGCGTCGCCGGCAAGGGGAACGACGGAGTTACTGCCCTGGTCAAGCAATCTCCGGGCGCAATTGGGTACGTTGAATATGGCTACGCCAAGAACAACAAACTCCCTTTCGCCTCGCTAGAAAACAAATCGGGCCAATTCGTGACAGCGACAACGGCCTCAGGGGCTGCAACACTGGCGACCACCAAGTTCCCGGGCGACATCCTGCGAGCTTGGCCGTCTGATCCGGAAGACAAAGATGCTTACCCAATCGCCACTTTTACCTGGCTCTTGCTCTATAAAAAATACGAGAACAAGGACCAGGGAGAAGCGGTAAAGAAATTTGTCGAGTTTGGACTGAATGACGGTCAGAAATTCGCAGAGGAGTTGGGATACATCCCGCTTCCGAAGGAAATTGTGGCGAAAGACCTGGAAGCGCTAAAAGCTGTCCAATAAATATAAAGATCGAGGGCGGTGCGCGGCTGCGGAACCGCCCTCCAAGGTTCGTAAATAGGGACAACAACAAATGCCCGAACAACCAGGTTCAACCGATCACTCGATGAGAAGGGTCAGACGCAAGCTTGACCTGTTCCATGTGATCACTTGGCTCATGTCGGTCGCCGCGGTGGTCACTCTGTTGTGGATCGTGGTCAGCATCATTATTCCTGCGTGGCCGGCTATTCAAAAGACAGGCTTAGGCTTTTTCACGAACACCGCCTGGGACGCGAACAGGGATCGTTACGGTGCGTTCCCGTTCTTGGTTGGGACCGCGCTGACTTCACTGATCGCGCTTTGTATCGCATTGCCGCTAGGCGTTTTCATCGCACTTTTTTTAAGTGAAAGCTTTTTGCCCCTAGCGGTCCGGCAAACCATCCGGTTTGTTGTTGAGTTGCTGGCAGCGATTCCCAGCGTTGTGTATGGCCTCTGGGGAATTGCTGTGCTGATTCCTATCGTTCAAAGATTCGGAGGCCTGTTGTCCGATCGACTCGGGTTCATTCCGCTTTTCCAAGGACCGGTTTTCGGGAACAGCACCCTGACCGCCAGCCTGGTGCTTGCGTTGATGGTTTTACCTACTATCACCGCAATCTCGCGCTCCGCATTAGTAGCGGTGCCGGGAACGCTGCGCGAAGGATCCTACGCGGTTGGAGCTACTCGGTGGGAGACGATTTTCCGGGTGCTTCTACCGACGGCGGCGCCGGGAATTGTCGCGGCAACGATTCTGGCTTTTGGGCGCGCGATGGGCGAAACGATGGCGGTTGCGATGTTGATCGGCAATAGCCCGCGGCTGAGTTGGTCGCTCCTCTCACCTGGGGGCACTCTGGCAGGGTTGCTGGCTAATCAATTTGGTGAGGCAAAGGGCTTGCAGATCAGCGCGCTAATGTATGCGGCGCTCGCTTTGGTCTTTCTGACGCTGGTGGTGAATATGATCGGCGAAGCGGTCCTACGCCACGCACAAAAAGTGACTGCTGGAGTTCGCTAATGAGCACCGCCGTCTCCCCTATCGCTCCAGCCGGCGCGGCAGCGCCCCGCACCCTGAAAGCGCAGGACTCGCGTTCGCGGCGCCGGATCCTGGGGGACAATTTCTGGACCAGTCTTTGCATTGGCCTGTCGTTCCTGACCTTGATTCCGTTGTTCTCAATCGTTTGGCTGGTCCTGCAAAACGGGCTCCGACTTTTGAGTCCGGCGATATTTACCCAATTACCGCCCGCGCCCGGACTCACCGGCGGGGGCTTCGGGAACGCGATTCAGGGTACTCTCGTCATGGTGGCTGTCGCACTGGCGATTTCGACTCCGCTAGGGGTGCTATCTGCAATCTATATCTGCGAGTACGAGCCCGCGTCGCGTCTGGCGAACTCTGTTCGATTCGTCGCAAAACTACTGACCGGCATCCCGTCGATCATCTGCGGTGTTTTCGCATTTTCCGTGGTAGTGCTTACCACCGGAACCGCTTCTGCTATAGCCGGGGGCGTAGCGCTGGCAGTGCTCACTCTGCCGACCATTCTTCTCACATCGGAACAAGCGTTACTCGGAGTCCCGAAAGCGCTTCGTGAGGCTTCCTATGGATTAGGAGCAACCCGGTTCCAGACCATTTTCCGAATAGTATTGCCCGAGGCGCTACCGGCGATTATGACCGGCATTATGCTTGCCGTGGCGAGGGCCGCGGGAGAAACAGCACCTGTTCTTTTTACCGCAGCATTCAGCCAATACTGGATGAGGAATTTAATGGAACCGACGGCGTCTCTATCGGTACTCATTTTCAATTTCTCTACGCTGCCGTACGACTATCAGATTCAGATGGCCTGGACTGCATCGCTAGTGCTGATGGTGCTCGTCACGGCCACGAACGTGGCCAGCCAGGTCGTGTTTTCAAAGCGGAAACGCTAGGGCGTCGCGAAGCGGCACCGCTCTACCCGTTACTTCGAATAACTGACCACCGACTTGCCCGGTTTCTCGGAAGGAAGCGGCGCTGGATGTTCCTTCGGCCCGCCCCAACGCAAGCTGACCGACGCGCTCACGATGTCGACGCTCCCATCCCATGAGCCGCGGAAGGTGTGGCCTTGCGTGTCCAACAGATTCGATCTCGAATCATCGACGAATAGATGGGCGTAAGCCAAATCAAAATCCAGCCAACTGGTCGGAGAATAGCGCGCGCCGACCCCAACGAAGTATCGATCGGCATCAGGAATTCGGGGCGTTCGCGTCTCGGCGTTTCGGATCGGGCTTTCGTCCCATGCGAATCCGAGCCGGAACGTAAATTGCCTGGTTGCATACCACTCCAGGCCAATAGCAAGCCGAACTGTATCTTTGTAATCGATCTTGAGCGATGAGGAAGGGGTAATTCCGCTTTCGAAATTGATGTTGATCGATTTCAAGCTGCTCCAGCGGGTCCAGTTGACATCCCCCATGATTGCAAACTTCTGGGCAAACCGCTGATAAATGCTGAAGTGAAGGATGTCCGGCAGATTGAGGCCTGTTGCCGTCGCAGATTGATTGAAAAATGTGTTTTGCAGAGCGGCCGGTAACGGAAACTGCAGGGGCGCCGGCAGGCCTGCTGCAGCGATTGTCGGCACACCCCGGAATTCGCCGCTCCCTTTGATATCGTGGCTGATCCCGTACCGGTAACTGACGCCAATCCGACCATCCTGAAAGAACCCCTCGTGGTCGCGTTTCAAATACTCGAAAATAGCGCCAACGCTGAAGCCGACTTGCCAATCGTCGCCGTGAACCTCGGAAACGCCATCGCGACCCTGCGGTAAAAAGCCGGATGCCGCAAAGGCTCGTTGAATAGCTCCGCGAAGCGGCGCCGGAACGAGCGGGAAAAAGCTCTGGTTAAGAATATTTGCGCCGATCAATCCAAAATCGATCGCCTGAGTCAGGCGAGCAGAGGCGTACTGGACGTCCAAGCTTGCTCCTAGTGAGAGCCGATCCCATAGGCGGTAAGCAATCGTCGGCTGGATATCGAACGTCAGCAGCTTTGACCTCAACGCGAAATAACGGCCGACCCAGCCGGGATTGTAATCCGTTTCCAGCGCAAATGGAGTCGTCAACCCGACTCCAACAGACAAGTCGCCATATTGCTCGCTACGGAAGACCGGTTGAACCAGGTAAACATTGCCGATGAAGTGTCCAACTCCGGCATTGCCTCCGTTGCCACCCGAGATGGGTAAGCCGTCGAATGGTGTTCCCGGCAACCGGTAGCGGGATCCTTCATTATGGAAGTTGGCGTTGAAACTGATATAACTGCCGCCGAGCTGTAGCTCGCCGTGGTCCAATAGAGCGATTCCAGCTGGGTTGTAGAAAAGAGTTGAAGCGTCTTCCGCAGCGGCCGCGCCAGCCGCGTACGCTGTGCCCATTCCACTGGCACTCGCTTCGTTCAACTGAAAACTACCCGCCCGGGTAGATTGAGGATTTAAAAGTGTAAAAGCAATCAGCCCGGCCATAAGCAGACCGGTACCAACGCGGAGTGAGTTTAACTTCATCATGAGGGGGAATCAGAATCACAGTTCGGACTATGCCGACCTTGTTCGCGCTAGTGAATGATACCGTTTCCATAATTACAATATTATTTTCCTGAAACGGCTTGAAAACGGCTCCGGCGCAATGACTGTTAAGGGAAGTCTGCACATTCCCGCGTCGCGTTTGGCAGATCCCTAGAATGGATACACCTACTCGCGTTTTTGATTTGTTCGAGTACCAGCTTGAACACTTTCCAAGACCGGACGCATTCGCTCACAAGATCGAAGGTCAGTGGAAAAAAAACTCAACTGAAGAGGTCGTACGCACGATTGAATCGCTTGCCTGGGGGCTTCATCAGCTCGGGATCCGAGACGGCGACCGCGTAGCGAATATCACAGAAACAAACCGGCCCGAATGGAACTTTATCGATGGCGCTGTCATGAGCCTGGGAGGCGTCCATCTTCCAATTTATCCGAACATCCTCTCCGATGAGTTCGAGTATATTCTGAAAGATTCGGAGGCAAGGCTTATCTTCGTTTCAAGCCCACGCCTGTTCAGCGCTATTTCGAAGATTCGCAGCCGGCTGCCCGATCTTCGGGAAATCTACACCTACGATCCGGTCGAAGGCGCCAAGCAATGGACCGAAATTCGCGATCGCGGCAAGGCTGAGCTCGATCAAGGAAGTAACCGAGCTGAGCTTGGCAAAATCAAAGCGCGCGTCTCGCCCGAATCCTTGGCAATGCTGCTTTACACATCGGGCACCACCGGAACTCCGAAAGGAGTGATGCTCTCTCACCGCAATCTGATCTCCAATTGTCAGGCGTGCGGTTTCCTGATTCAGAATATGGGATGCGAGACCGCACTCTCCTTTTTACCGCTTTGTCATATCTTTGAACGGACAGCGACCAACATTTGGATCAAGACGGGTCTGTCGGTCTACTACGCTGAAAGCCTGGAAACGATAGGCGAGAATATGCGAGAGGTTCGGCCCGATATCTTCACTACGGTTCCAAGGCTTCTGGAAAAAATTTATGAAACTATACTTGCCCGCGGAAATGCTCTCTCTGGGTTCCAAAGGCGAGTCTTCTTCTGGGCGTTAACGCTGGCAAAGAAATACGATCCGAACACCCGGCGCAGTCTTTTTATGCAAATACAGTTAAAGCTTGCAGATCGACTGGTCTATTCCAAATGGCGCGAAGCGCTTGGTGGCCGGGTTAAAGTGATTGTTTCTGGTTCTGCGGCACTACAACCGCGTTTGGCCCGGATTTTTTGGGCAGCAAAACTCCCTGTCTATGAGGGCTATGGCCCAACCGAAGCGTCGCCCGGCATCGCCCTCAGCCGTCTTGAACAAGGCGGATACAAGATTGGCACGGTGGGCCCAGTCATCGCCGGAGGCGAAGTTAAGATAGCGGACGACGGCGAAATTTTGTACCGCGGACCCAACGTGATGATGGGTTACTACCGCCAACCGGAGCTAACAGCGGAAACGATCGACTCGGAAGGTTGGTTGCACACCGGCGACATCGGAGAGTTCGATGGTCCATTCCTGAAAATAACGGATCGCAAGAAGGAGATGTTCAAGACATCTGGCGGCAAATATGTTCCGCCGCAGCAGGTGGAGAACAAGATGAAAGAATCGCCGTTCATCAGCCAGATCATCGTAGTCGGGGAATACCACAAATTTCCGGCGGCTCTGATTGTGCCGGCGTTTGACACTGTCTCCAAAGTGTTAGCTGCAAAAGGAGTTAACGTTCAAACGCGGGCAGAGCTGGTCGCTCACCCCGAGACTCGCGCATTGATTCAGGCAGATGTCGACCGGTTAAACCAACAACTCGGGCGGTATCTACAGGTCAAGAAATTCGCTCTGTTGGAAAACGAGTGGACTCCTTCGGCAGGTGAGCTGACACCGACGTTGAAATTGAAACGTAAGCAAATCCACGCGACCTATGCCAAAGAAATTGATGTCCTTTACGCAGATGAAGAAATCGCAAGAGAGCTTGTGTGAGTGTGAGTGCGAGTGTGAGTGTGAGAAACGAGCGCGGACTGAGTAGAAGTTTGCCCCATCCATACCCGAACTCGCACTCACACCCACACGCGCACTCAAAGATATGAAAGAATCAGTTTATATCGTTGACGGGGTACGAACCCCGTTCACTAAAGCGGGCACGGTGATGGCTGATGTCGATTCAGTCGAAATTGGCAAGACGGCAATGAGCCTGTTGTTGGCCCGCACCGGGATTGATCCCGCAAATATCAACGAGGTGATAATTGGCTGCGTCGGCCAACCGGCTCATTCGCCCAATGTTGCTCGCGTCATCGCCCTCCGCGCCGGAGTCCCGGAACCGGTGCCGGCAATCACGGTTCATCGGAACTGCGCTTCCGGCTTCGAGGCAGTCACTCAAGCCGCAGACAAGATTTTGGCGGAACGAGGCGACGTTTTCCTGGTTGGCGGCGTAGAGAGTATGTCGCAAATACCCCTGCTCTTCTCTTATGAGACGGCGAAGAAGTTCTCTTTGCTTTCCCGAGCTAAAAGCCTGCCTCAAAAACTCGCCGCAATGGCGAACTTCAGACCTGCTGATTTTCAGCCGGAGGTCGCGTTGCAGCTTGGATTGTCCGATCCAGTCAGCGGATTCAACATGGGCCAGACAGCCGAGAATGTGAGCCGCGATTTCGGCGTCACGCGCGAAGAACAGGATGCATTCGCGTTAAAATCTCATCACAAAACGATCGCTGCGCGGGATCGTCTAAAAGAAGAGATGACACCGGTTTACCTGCCCAAGTCGAAGAATGGCAAAGCGTATGTCGATCAGGACAATGGACCCCGGGAAAATCAAACGATGGAGGCTCTGGCAAAGCTAAAGCCTGTGTTTGAACCGAAGACAGGCACCGTTACTGCTGGGAATTCTTCTCAGATCACCGATGGGGGTGTTGTTTTATTGGTCATGTCCGAACGCGCGCTTAAAGAGTCCGGGCTAACGCCGCTCGGCAGACTCATCGGCTACGCCTATGCGGGCGTTGACCCGTCGCGGATGGGGCTCGGTCCGGTTCACGCAATTCATCGAGCCGAAAAATCGACCGGACTCACGTTGAAGGATGCGGATCTGATCGAGATCAACGAAGCATTTGCGGCCCAGGTCATCGGCTGCCAACGAGCGGCGCTATCAGAAAGCTATTGTCGAGATCAATTAAAGCGAGAAACGGTGCTCGGCGAAATTCCGGACGAGATCTTGAACGTCAACGGAGGAGCTATCGCACTGGGACATCCAGTTGGTGTTACCGGATCCCGCCTGGTGCTAACCGCTCTGAAAGAACTTCACCGCCGAAACGCCGAGCGAGCCCTTGTTTCGCTCTGTGTCGGTGGCGGTCAAGGCGGAGCACTCTGGCTGAGCCGAAATTGAGGAGGCTGATCCGGTTGTGAACCGATTCATTCAAACTGAAGCTATCCCGCCAGGAAATAGGATCCGCTGGGTTCAGGTCGCGCAGGAGCGCGAACCCTACCGATACTTGGGCGCGCTGGTAGGGTTCGCGCTCCTG
>JBKPBY010000233.1:0-9686 GCA_046727075.1 bacterium
TCAGCATCGACCCGGCTCGTGCCCCCGAGTTCATCAAAGTGATGAATCAAGTGCGCATGATTCATTTGCGGAATGGCGCTTTCACCTGGCGACTTCATGAAGATCTAACTCGTCACAATACGTTTCGGATTGAGATGTTGGAGCCATCTTGGACACAACACCTCTTGCAACAGGAGCGCATGACCAAAGCCGAAAGGGCCATTATCGACCAAGCAAACGCATTTCATTCGGGAGGAGTTCCTATCGAAGAACGCATTTTTCTTTGCGTGAATGATGAATTGGGTAGCCGCAGGTTCAAGTAGGACACACCTGCCGGTAGACATGGCCGGCTTGACTCATAGCGGCTTCTATCGGCACTTCGATTCGAAGGAACAATTGGTGGCCGAGAGGTCATAATAGTCCAGGGATGAATCGAAAAAGTGTCAGAACTGCTGCAAGAGCTAAACGGAAGACCTTATGGGGAAAGCGTGAATAACTTGAAGACATTTTACGATCAGGCGGCACAGGCGTTCCCTGACACGTACAAAAAACTTTTCTTACATGCAGTACATGGATTTCTTGCAGCAGCAGAGACTGCTCATGATAATCATGGACCGCGTTACGCTGACTCCGGAGGGTAGGGCGTTTCTAGCATATCGTGTTTGGACAGGTGACACGATGGAAAAGCCGAAACAATAACTCGGATGGCTAACAGCGCCGGAAAGCTTTATGAAACTTCCCAACTCAATCGTCTTCCTGGTGGATGTGGACGACACGTTGCTCGAAAATGACCGCATCCAGAATGATCTCAAGCGCCACATTGAGCGTGAATTCGGTACTGCGTGCCGAGACCGTTTCTGGACCATTCAGGAGGAACTCTTCAACGAACTCGGCTATCGGGATTACCTGGGCGCACTCCAGCTCTTTCGCGTGGAACATCCCTATGAGCCGCACCTTGTGACAGCGGCCAATTATCTGGTGGACTACCCATTCGCCAATCGCCTGTATCCCGGCGCCCTCGACGTGCTGGAGAAGCTGCGCACCTGGGGAAGGACAGTGATACTGACCGACGGCGACGTTGTCTTCCAGCCGCGCAAGGTCGAACGCTCCGGAATTTTCGAAGCGGTCGAAGGCCACGTGCTCATTTACGTCCACAAAGAGGAGGCACTCGCAGATGTCGAGCGGCGCTACCCGGCTGACCATTACGTTATGGTGGACGACAAGCTGCGGATTCTCGCCGCGCTGAAGAAGGCCTGGGGAGATCGCGTAACCACGGTATTCCCGCGGCAGGGACAGTTCGCGAACGATCCGAAAATAGTGGCCGCCTATCCGACCGTGGCGGACGTGACCGTCGAACGCATCAGCGACCTGCTATTGTATGATCTGTCTCGTTTGCTAGCCCACAATCAGCTGGAGTGGACGTCGACGCGAGCCGATAGCGGACCGGCAATGTACAGCGGCTCCCCGAAAGCCTGATTTCAGTCTCGCAGTTATTCATAAGCTTGCGAAGAAGCCGAATGTGTTTCAAAGAAGTCCTGGATGACTTCTGCTAGCAAATCCGAATGGGCGAAAAAGTCGAGGCCAAGCCGATCTTTCTGCGGCAACATAACCCGAATGGGTTATTTCATTCTTGTAGCTTTGCGGCTGTACTGTCCCCTATCTTTCGCCCAGCCGTAGGGCGAGACCAAAGATGAGCGCGATGAATGACGTTATTCGAGGAATCATGAATTTCGCCGCTAATCTGATCATCGGCACCCGGCTATGGATAGTCCTCAGTTGCACGAGAAGAGCCCGGTCCGGCTTCGGGCCGCAGCTCGAGCTTTCCGCCTACGCGCTGGCTACAATAGCCGTCGGTGGTGCGGTGTTCGCCACTCTAGGGTTAGGTTCTGCAATCAAGCACACACCAACCTTATTTTTTTGCTCTGTTATATTCGGCAGCTGGTTAGGTGGAGTGGGGGCAGGAATCTTCTCCATCCTCCTTTCCGTAATCGCGCTGGATTACTATTTCTTACCGCCGATTTATGCTTTGGGCCTGACCTTGGAGGAGACGCCCGACATGATCCTTTTCGTGACTGCGGGATTGTTTGTCAGCTGGTTGAACCGGGACAGGAACGTGGCGAAGGAAAAAATCAGAAGAGCGAAATTTGACAGGAACTCAGCAGGCACTGAGACGCTCGCTGAACTTGGCAAAGCCGAACACAGCTCGAGTTCAGAAACTCGTAATGGTCACTTACCTGACGAACAGTTAATCCAAACGAGCGACAAAGCGAGCGGCGCGAAGTGCAGAGGGGATTTGAATGAACCGCTCAGCCGGGGAGAGTGTTATGATGAGGCAGTTCGCGGCCCTGGTAACACGAAAAGAGCGTTTGACGGCACGCGAGAGTCGTTATCGGATCGTGCCAATCCTCGTTTCCGGCGAGATTGCGTGTTCAGTAAACGCGGGGAATACTGGGCAATTGAGTACGAAGGTCAAACGACCTGCCTCAAAGCAACACGCGGTCTGGAATGTCTAGTTTGTTTGCTCGGACATCCGGGCCGTGAGTTTCATGTTAGAGACCTAGTCGGTCCTGGTCATCTAGTTAGGGGACTGGCTGAGCAGCGCGTTCAGCAAAATGGACATCAGATGAGGACCGTGCGCCTCGAGGCTGGCAACCCGATTTTGGATTCGCACGCGAAGGCCGAATACAAGCTGCGTCTGGCAGAGTTGCGAGCAGAATTGCAAGATGCTGAGCGCTCCAATGACGCTGACCGGGCGGAGAAAATTCAGCGAGAGAGTGATGCTATTGCCGAGCAACTGGCTGCGGCGGTGGGCCTCGGTGGAAGGGACCGAAAGGCCGCGTCGCAAGCCGAACGTGCGCGAACGACTGTGACAAAACGCATCAGAGGCTCCATAAAAAGAATCGCAAAAGCCGCTCCGTCTCTTGGCCGTCATTTGGCTGTCTCGATCAAGACAGGGTATTTCTGTTCTTATAATCCCGATCCGGAGTGTTGTGTTAGGCGGAAATTGGGTTCCTGAGGCGGCTGATATTCCCATTGCGGTCCTGAGGTATTTATTAGAAAGCGCTGCCTCGTCTAAGTGTTAAGCGTGCCACAGAAGTCGCGGGCACTCATTGCCTGTCCGCGATAGCTGGTCGCGCTGACTCGCCCAAGTGATGATTTCAGTTCTTTAGATCATTTGGGTTAGCTCAGCATACCTCTGCAGCCAACATGCGGGCAGATAGCTCTATCCGAGGCATTTTCGACGGAAGCCGAATATCTAATTGTTTAAATTGGATGCGGAAGCCGGCAGTCTGACCACAGTTACGCGGCTCGAATACATGACGGTGTTTGGCGACCGCTTCGTTGTCCCGCCCGTGGACAATCGCGGGCGCTCGGGCCGGTTCCGGCTCTTCGGGCTCAGCGCTGTCGGCAGCGATGAAACACTCGCGGGCTTTTTTGTTCCGCCGGGAACGCGCGGGGTGATCGAAGGTCGTTCGCTCGAAGAAGTGCTGCTGCTGCGCGACGAAACGGCGAACATGGCTTGGGCCGTCGAAGCTGTAGTCCAGGATTCCACTGGTGATCCGCGCTACCGGCGCGATGAGCCGCGCGATGATCTTCCACCTGATGGGCCCGCGCCGCCTGCCGAGTTGCGGTACCTGCTCGAGACGAACGTACCGAAGCACTGGATTCCGCTCGTTCCGATCCCCACAAGCGGTCGGGGCGGATTCATTTTGCGGAAGGGAACGATGACTAATCGTGACGAGTCGCTCGGGCAATTGCTAGACCCTACGCCTCTCAATCTTTACGAAGAGGAAGTAGCGCACGAGGGCGTACGCGTACGCCGCGTGCCGGCCCTGATTCGCGCCGCTGACGGGCACACCGTACGCTGGATCGCGCGGCGAGTAAATGTTGGACGGGGCGAGGGTTCAAGTGGGCTGGCATTCGACCTTGCGGCTTCGTCTTGACGCTCACTCAGAGAAACGGAGCCTTCCAAGATCGCATTCGCGCAGCGCTTACCCATAAAGAATGGACGGCGGTTCGAGAACAGAATAAAGCCGCCTCCTAATCATAAGGAATCGGCTGACAGCATGGTCCTGAATGCCCAGGACGTCGCCGGAATCGTGCTCCGCTGTGGCAGCTTCTTGAAGGAATGCCTGGCGCACAGGGTACGCGTGGAAGGTTTCTGGATCGAGCCGGCTTACCCGTTCCTCGAGGGTGCTCCCTTCCGCGAAGTAACGTTCCCTTCATCGCGATGCGCTACCGGGCCGCTGGGCCTCGAGCTTTGACCCGGTTTCGCTATGCTTCAAATTAAGCATGAGAATGCGGCGGACTTCTGCAATGGCCTTGGGGTTCTGGTGAGCGGAGTGACCTGAAGGAACGATCAGCTCGGATTCAGCGCCCTCCATATGCGAACTCCAGTACGGCACGATACCGTCCGAAGAATTCGGAGCGTCGCCTCTGCCCCGGTCGCCCATGATCGTGTGATACGGGATATGCGGCGTAATCGGGATCTTGTTGATCGCTATCACGAATCGGTTTGTCGGCGCCAGGGTGTCCACGCTGTTGGGTATGCGTTTGAGTCTCAGCTCGCCCGAGCCAAAGGTGGCGATCTTAAGTGCGTCCCTGCCCGCCTTGAGGAGCGCAACCGGTGATCTTATTAAACTCGATCCGATCCGCCCAAGCCAGTTGCTGGCGAGTTCGCTGCCACGCAATGGCGCGGAAATGAAAATCACGCGCCCGATTTCCGGGCGGTGCTGAAAGATGAGCGCATCGGTGAAGAGTTTTCTGCTTTCGGCAGAAAGAGGCACCTGCTCGGGCGGTTTCTTGAGGAGGTCCATCCAGAGCTTGTCACCCGCGTCAGTGATAAGCAACCGGCTGATGCAGCCTCCCATGCTGTGGCCGATAACGACAATCGGCTTGCGCAACGGGAAGCGCTTCTCGATGGCGTCCAGTTCATGGCGCAGGATCGCAGCCGAATAGGGATAGGGATACCCACTCGGGTAACTGTAAAACCAGAACTGGTAGTTCTGCCTGATCTCCTTGTAACCACGAAGACGGTTGAGCATTGGAGTCCAGGTCGCGGGTGTGTCCATGAGTCCGTGGATCACAAGCACAACAATTTTGTTCGGGTCGTAGGGTTGCAGTCTCGTGACACGAGCCGTTTCCGCGTACTTAGCCGGATTGAGCATGCGCGAGCGTTCGAATTTCTTCGGGTTCACACGCGCAAGCATCACGGCGAGCGGCACTGTGAAATCAGCGGCGAGAGGATAGATCTTTCCATCAATGCGCACGGTTTCCTCCGCAAGAGGATCTTCGAAGGAAAGCACGCAGCGGCGGCCCTCAAAACGGGCGATCGCAGTTACGCCGTAATAAACGCGGTCCACGGAGAAGTTCGCGCGTGCCTCTTTATTCACCTCGCGCCCCACCGCAACGATCGGCGCTCCGATTCCGTCCCGCGTGGTGCGTTCGGTGACGTAGATTCCATGCACGTCGAACTGATCTGCCGGCGTGAAATCGTAGAGCGCGGGATTCCACTGCGGGCGCGGGTCGGGTTTGTGCGTAAGTATGAACTCCCCGTCGCTCGTCGGTACTCGCAACGGCTGCGTCCAGGGATCGAGTTTTGCGCCCTGGACCGTGGCTATGATGCGCCCTACGGCGAAGTTGTATGTGTTCCGTGCAGTCTCGTCGTTGGGAGTGCGCTCGAGTTGGCGCAAGGCCGCCTCTGCGGCGTTGAGGTATTCGCCAAGCGCTACGGCCGGGTCGCGGCGATCGATTCGAGTTGCTCTGGCGATTTTCGCTGTCGCATTGGCAAGCGGGCCGCTGAGGAGCGGAATAAAACGCGGGCGCCTTTCGCTCACCCTGGAATAGGTCGGCGCACAGCTGGCAAAGGCACACGCCATGAGGACGGCCAGTGCCAACGACCGCCAGCGAGTCAATATGAAATGTGCAATCATTGTCCTGAGACCAAGATTCGTGTTGATAGACCAGCCCGCACAGATTGACAAGAAAAGTCATCGTCTCCGGTCAGTCCGTTGACGGTGACGCCTGAGTTATCGCAACGGCCGCACAGCCAGCCGCAGCAACTGGCGATAGAAGAGGTATCCACGATCGTGCGGTTATGACCAGGCCCTGGGATCAAACCCAAACGGTTTTGGCGTTCCGATTTTAACTTTTTTGAAATCCGGGTGTACTGGATTGAGCAGAAAGTTCTTTTCGGTGGGAATCACGGCGCTCGGCACTTCTAGAAGGGCGGAGGAATTCCCTTTAACCCACCGGTCCCCCACCCGGGCAGCTGACAGAGGAGCGGGGTTCACCGCCCATTCTTCAGGCAGCTCATCCGGCTTCTTGACCCAGTCTTCATCAAACGCGACGGCGATCAAGACGTACGGGATCCGAACTAGGTCATCTTTGTCTTCGGTATTGACCAGCACTTCTAACGCCGCGAGCGCTTGATTCGACGCAAGGTAGACTACTCTTGTTCCGGGGCTATTCCACCGGCTGCCGTATTGGAAGGCTGCCTCACCGCTAAAGGCGCTTTGGCTGTGCCGTTTTTTGGTGATTCTCCACGCTTTTAGCCAACCCATTAAGAGAAGATTCCGTGCTCAATTCGTCCGAGGAGTGCTTCGACTTCGCGTGCCCCAGGCTCAGTTTCAGCGAACTCCAAAGGAGTCTTGCCACCTAGTGCTTTTGGATGGCAATTGAACCATTCCCGAGCCCGGCTCTCGCTCTCGAAAACTTCCTCTGCCCTTTTGTATAAGCGCATTACACGCCACACTCGCTCAGACTCGTCTTGCTTGAGACGTTGGTTCGCATGCAATCTTCGGTGCAAAGTCCGCTTCGGAATGTGGACGATTGTTGCTAGCCGCTCGAGTGTGATATCGAAGCGTTCTGACAACCCCACAGCGACCCTTGCTGGGATTCCATTTTGGATGAGTTTGCTCATCTGGATGTTATCATCTAAATGGGCGTAGATGGCGGCCTCTGATGTCATATGGCCACCTTACTAGTGCCTTTTGGCACCGTCAAGGCCAAGCTGAACGGACAAAAGATTATGCGTTGGCCGCGTCGCTTTACTTTGACCAAAAACCAGCCGCGAGTTCCAATAACTTCATCGAGAAAATCGCGGGCTGGACGCTAGACCGCGATCATTCCGCCGTCCACCACCAGCTCGGCGCCGGCGACGAAGCTGCTGTCATCGGAGGCCAGAAA
Source organism: bacterium (assembly GCA_046727075.1). Classification (GTDB taxonomy): domain Bacteria; phylum Verrucomicrobiota; class Verrucomicrobiia; order Chthoniobacterales; family JAFAMB01; genus JBKPBY01. The sequence continues at coordinate 7,168 of JBKPBY010000233.1, forward strand.
GACAACAGCTTTAGCGATCTCATCCGGTCGACCCACTCGGCCGAGCGGGATTTGTGTTGCCATCTGTGCAGCGAATTGGGCGATTTGCTCTTCGTTCCCCAAGTTTCTATATCCCTCAGTTGGCACCGTGCCGGGGCTGATAGCGTTGACCCGAATTTTACGCTGCTTTAAGTCGGTGGTCCAGGTGCGGGCAAAGGAACGAACGGCTGCTTTCGTGGCGCTGTAAACGCTGAAGGCTTCCATGCCAATCGAGGCGACAATCGAGGCGTTCAGGATTATGGATCCCCCATCCTTCAGCAGCGGAAGCGCTTTCTGAACGGTAAAGAGCAGGCCTTTGACGTTGATGTTGAAGATCTGATCGAAATGCTCCTCCGTGATGGCGCCCAGTGGAGCAAAACTGCCTGCGCCGGCGTTGGCGAAAACGATATCGAGGTGACCTCTCTCCTTTTGGATGGTGGCATAAAGTCGATCCAAATCCGCTAGCTTCGAGACATCGCCTTGAACGCCAAGGACATTCTTGCCCAAGCGTTTGACGGCGGAATCGAGCTCAGCCTGTCGACGACCGGTGATAACGACCTCTGCTCCTTCGCTTAGAAAGCGTTCGGCAGTGGCAAAGCCAAGACCGGTTGTACCGCCGGTGATAAGTGCTATTTTTCCGTTTAATTTACTCATGAGGTTCTTTCTTTGCGGTTAGGTTAGATTGTTTCTTTCAAAGTAACAATAATGACCAAGGCCGTTCCTTCTGGTGTGGACCCGGTCCGGTTATTTTTTGCGTAAATCCGCGATTACCTGCGCCAGGCTGATCCGGCTCAAGCGCTGTTCCACAGCTTGCTGGGTCTCGTTTAGGACCCGTCCCAGAGCTGATTTGAAATTGCAACTCACAGTGCAACGCTTTTCGATCGGGTATTGATGGATCGCGAAGGCTTTTGGCGCGTCAATGGCGCGATAAATCTCGAGCAGAGAGATATCACTGGCCCGCCGGGCAAGCCAACACGCGCCCCCTTTCCCCGTCGCGGTCTTGACCAGGCCGGCCTTGGACAACCTGGCCAGGATCCGGCGGACGAAGCTGGCGCTAGTGTTCACACTTCCGGCAATGGCAGCCGAGTTCGCTTGCTCGCCCGCTGCATGACCCAGGCAAGCCATGATGTGGGCCGCAATAGAGAACTGGGTGTTGGTTGCCATACTGTTACTCTAATAATAACAGAATAAGGGCGAGTCAAGCAGGCTTCTCGGTGATGGATATGCAGCAGCCATCCTGGCAGCTCGCTCGACGAGATACTAGAGTGTATAACCGTCGCCGCCATAACTTTCCGACGGCCCATCATCAAAGTAGGAATGAAAAGCTCAGCCGCCGATCGAGGTTGAATCTCGCCACAGTGCGGCGTCAGGCGATCTGCTGAACCCACTGACTCCGCCAGGCGGGCGCCTCGAAGGGATCCGCGAAATACTGTGTCTCGCGCACCACCTTTCCGTTGCGGAACTCCATAATACTCACTGTGTATGCTGATCGCCCCTGGTACGTGATTGTATATTCCGTGATCCAGAGATCACCGTTTCCGAGAATTCTCTTGACGTTGAAGCCTGACGGCTTTCCGGGATGATGACTTCGCAAGGCTTGCAAATTGCTTCGCCCGAGGATCCGTTCGCCTGACTGGGGATAATCACAAATGGCATGGTCATCGTAGATATCGTGTTCCGCGTCTGCATCGCCGGCTGCCGACGCGTGCCAGTGCGTGTTCAGAGCTTCACGTATTTGTTCTTCTTGCATGGACTGCTCCAGGTGCTGCTTGGCTTTCATGTTCATCTCCCTCTTGGAATAAACCCGGGCACGCCAGTCTCCACGACTGGGTTAAATCTTTGCCGCGTCTTGATTCCCTCACTAATCTCTTTCATTGCGTCTTCAGGAAGCGTGGAGATATCAAAGTTCTCATTGATGCGGCTGGGGGTTTTGGACGTCGTAAGGAGGGCTGTGCCGCGTTGCACCGCCCATGCGAGCAGCTCAAATCTTCGTCGAATAAGAGGCGCACTCAGGATTCCACTAACAGAACCTCTTCGGTACGCTGCTCGCGCAGCATACACCCAGGCCACTATCAGGTCCGCTTTCCTTAATTGGGGATAGGCTTGCAAGATCTCTGCCTCGCTCTCGCCCGCTGCCATTTTCTGCAAGAGCACGTAGACCGGAATCCGAGTCCCTTTCACACAGGGATCGCCCATCATGATCTCCGGATCCACCGCGATCCGCTCTGGCAGCCTCATAAAAACACTTTATCCGAAAACTCGCGATTCGCTCAAGCTTCTGGGCGCGTCGACCAAGCCTACGCATTGGTCTTGGCAAATGGAACCTGTTGATTCTGCCAGAACGCCGCACGCTATCGTGCACCAACCCAGTGATTATAATCACTTGATTCTAAGATAAAAATAACTCTATCTTATACTGTTACTACTTTGTAGCATGTTCCCAGTTAGGTACTTGCACCGTGTAGGAATCGAACCTACAACCCAGTGATTAAGAGTCTATA
>JBKPBY010000234.1:0-6711 GCA_046727075.1 bacterium
ACCTTTAGGGTGTAGAAACAGGCAAAGACGAACAATCCGATCACTGCAACCGCGAACCAGAAATTGAAAAACTTTCCGAGGTCCTTGCGGGTTAAACCATCTGAACTGTCTCTCGGACGGGGCGTCGCTTCCGATGGTCGCATTTCCTCCAGGAAAGGTCTAATCTGGTTTGGGACCGCCATCTTTGCTTTAGGCGAAGTCAAACCCATATCCAATTCTCTGACGGCCGACTTCGCGTAGTTATTATTGTTTTATTGTTTTGGGCAATGTCGCCTGTCTTGGTCGGTTTGTCCCATACTCTTCCCGAAGGGTTGTCGTCGCTTTCCCGAGATGGTACAGACGGTACAGAATCTCTTGAAGGGACGACGCTTCGGCCGCGACGCGTCGCCATCGCCATGTGCTAATAGTCGGGGAAGCCAGCACCCACTCTCCTTTCAATCGTCATACTCGGAAGCAACGGTAATAGTTCTAGAAGGGTATGGCAGAAGCTCGGCGAGCCGTGCGAGAATGAATGCCAGATATTGGAGTCTCCGATTATGGCGAAGTGCAAATGAACGAGTCCACAGGCGAGTGATATTCGATCTTCGGAGACGACAGTTAAATCGATAAAGTTCCTCAATGAAAACACTCAAGGCCAAGGTCCTAAGCATCCTGAAATTGCGGCCTTATGGAATGAGAGACAAGTCGGACAACCAAAACAAATACACTGTCATTAAATTTTGGCGGATGCGGGTTTCATATCTCGGGCCGGACACGCTGTATGAAGTTGAACTTCGTGGAGCCTCTGAAAAGCTTTGCCTCTAAAAAGTACACGCTTGGATTAAACGGGCTCGTCGAATTCGAGATGTTCTCTGACCCTCAGATTGCCGCCGGCGATAGCATTCAGATCGATGCATACGAACCTGGAGAAAAGGTCCTCGGGGGTCGCGTATTGTGAGCCGGGCTAAGCTGCGTCAGCATGCTTGTGTCGTGTTTTCCGCGCCTGCCTGGAGCTCATCACCCACTCGAGGAACCCGGGAAGCAATCCCCTCAACTGCCTGATCGATATTCGTGTAAAGAGCGATTGTCGGCACCGCTAACAATCTGGACCTTGGTTACCTCCGGCTGTAAAGCCTCTAGATGAGGCGATTCCTCACCGCGGAAGATCGAAAACGCCAGTGGATGGACGCGCTGAGGCTCGAAAGATCTTTGCGTACGCGAAAGCGAAGGCCGGTGGACACCCGATTTTACCTTGTTACACAGTCAGCGATGTTCCGGCCCACACCATTGTCGATCTTGCGATAAACGTGGGCGTTTTCCACCTGATATTCGGAGCACCGCGGAGAAGTATGCTCGTAAGGCTCGTTCGAGGAAACTTGTTCCGTCAGGTTTCCAGGTTCCTACCCGAACGACCGCGACGGGACTGCCCGACCAAAAATCCTCATCGCTTTTTCCCAAGCGGCCGTCTCACTACTAAAAAAAGTGTCCCGCGGGAGAGACGCTGGTTAATCTCGAGTCTGAGCGAATTGAAAGAATGTTTCGCCAGTCTATTCGCATTCCGGTCGGACAATCGGGACAGAGCTTGGAATGGTGCAGCTTAGTAATCCATCTCGCCCATGCCGCCCGGACCAGCCGGACCCGGTTTTTGCTTCTCCGGCAACTCTGTCACCAATGCTTCTGTGCTGAGCATGAGACTGGAGATCGAAGCGGCATTCTGTAGCGCTGTACGGACCACCTTGGTCGGATCGACGACACCGGCCTTCACCAAGTCTTCGTATTCGCCGGTCGCCACATTGAACCCTTCATTGCCGCTGCGCTTCTTGACTTCCTGGACGATCAAAGCGCCTTCCTGGCCAGCGTTGTCAGCCAGCTGGCGCGTCGGAAACTCAAGCGCGCGACGAACGATCTGAACGCCAACGGCCTCATCGCCTTCCAATTTTAGGTTATCGAGCGCTTTTTGAGTGCGAAGGTAAGCAACACCGCCGCCAGGAAGGACACCCTCTTCGACGGCTGCGCGAGTCGCATGCAAGGCATCTTCCACGCGAGCCTTCTTCTCCTTCATTTCGGTCTCCGTCGCCGCGCCGACACTGACAACGGCAACACCACCGGCGAGCTTGGCCAAACGCTCCTGCAATTTCTCGCGATCGTAGTCCGAAGTGGTTTCCTCGATCTGACGCCGGATCTGGCTAACCCGACCCTGAATATCTTTGGCAGGTCCCTCACCCTCAACGATCGTCGTATTTTCCTTGTCGATCGTCACCCGCTTCGCGCGGCCGAGATCTTCCAGCGAAATGTTTTCAAGCTTGATCCCAAGGTCCTCGGTAAGACAACGACCACCGGTGAGCACCGCGATGTCCTCGAGCGCCGCTTTGCGCCGGTCGCCGAAGCCGGGAGCTTTCACGGCGGCCACCTGGAGGGTGCCCCGCAGCTTGTTTACCACGAGCGTCGCGAGAGCTTCGCCTTCGACGTCCTCAGCGATAATGAGTAATGGGCGGCTAGCCTTCGAGACCTTCTCGAGAAGCGGAAGAAGATCTTTTAAACTGGTGATCTTCTTCTCATGGATCAGGATGTAAGTGTTCTCTAGGACAGTTTCCATGTTTTCGGCGCTGGTCACGAAGTAAGGAGACAGATAACCCCGATCGAACTGCATACCCTCCACCACTTCAAGTGTGGTTTCGATCCCTTTTGCCTCTTCGACAGTGATGGTGCCGTCTTTGCCAACTTTGTCCATGGCGTCGGCGATGATTTCGCCGATCGTCGTATCCCAGTTGGCCGATACGGTTGCGACCTGAGCGATCTCCTTCCGATCCGACACTTTCTTGGAGATCTTCTTGAGTTCCTCGACGATCACATCTACCGCTTTCAGGATACCGCGCTGAAGCGAGGTCGCATTCGCGCCGGCGGTTACGTTTTTGAGCCCTTCGCGGAAGATTGACTCGGCCAGAACAGTCGCAGTCGTCGTGCCATCACCGGCCACGTCCGACGTCTTGGAAGCGACCTCGCGGACCAGCTGGGCTCCCATATTTTCGTACGGGTCCTGGAGCTCGATTTCCTTCGCTACGGTCACGCCGTCTTTGGTGATGGTTGGGCTACCGTATTTCTTGTCAAGGATGACGTTGCGTCCAGCGGGTCCAAGGGTGGCTTTCACCGCTCTCGCGAGCTTTTCCACGCCTCGAAGCAGCGCATGACGGGCGCCTTCATTAAATTGTAGTTGTTTTGCTGCCATAAAGTTAACTAATTACGTTTTTAAAGTTCGGGGTTATCCAATGATTCCGAGGACATCGTCCTCGCGCATAATGAGGTAGTTCTCTCCGACGATCTTAATTTCGGTACCGCCGTACTTAGAGATGAGGACTTTATCGCCGACCTTGACGTTGAATTCGATCTTCTTGCCGCTGTCGTCGAGCTTGCCGGTGCCGACAGCCACGACAGTGCCTTCCTGAGGCTTCTCTTTCGCCGTGTCGGGAATGATGATGCCTCCCTTATTGACTTCCTTCTCTTCGATCGGCTGAATCAGCACGCGATCGCCGAGAGGTTTCACTTTGACTTCCATATTTTTCCTATCTTCGTTTTGGATTCACTCTAGCGGTTTAGTCGAGCTCCGATCGACCTCCAGTCGAATGCTGTATCTGATGTCGGAGAACGCCATCTCGATGTTCTCTGCTTATTCCAACCCCTTCGCGGATTTCGCCGTTCCAGTTCCCGGGACTTCGATCGGCGTGGATTTAACGCTAGGCCGTTTAAGCAGCTTTTGAGAGAACCGCGTAGAATCGAGATTCTAGGCAACAGTAGGGTAGCATACTCTCAGTCAAAGGTCGCCTACTATCGACGTTTTTTATGATCCGTTGTTTTCTTCAGGAAGAACGGGCAATCCTCCGAAACTTTTGCCAACCCGCACGAACAGTGAGGCGTGCATTCAAACGTATATAACAGCACGACCCCTAGATCATGCTTGGTTCTGGAGTTCGGCTTCCTTTTGTCCGTTGGCGCGTTCCTGGCCCAATCCCATCAAGTCGTGGCTATAAACCGCGGAAGGCTAGATGCCTGGTCGACGAAACGTCACAAAACTGTTGTACTAACAAAGCCTCTGCTCTCGATCGACAACAAATGCAGGCGACCAAACTGGCATTCGACAGTTCATGGCAGCTTGCCCACTAGCCAGGTCTGGATGCCTCTACCGGCTTGTTTCGCCAGCGTTAGCGCGTACCGCAGTGCAATCATTGACTCCAGCCGCAGGTCAGTCGGAACGAGAATCGTCTTGATCTCGGCCGGTGACCATCGGTTGATTTCGGTTTTGTCTTCCACAGGTCAGCTTGACCTTTTTATTACCGAGATCCCGACCTTAAATCAGGAAAACCGTTCCTACTGTGGAGGATTAGGTGACCGAGCCTAGCTCGGTTCGGCATCTCGCTTTGCCACCTTGGAGTTAGCGTTTTTAGAGCCTTTGAAATCTTTAGCGATCATTGTGGTGGCTTCTTCCAGGTTTTGACGACCCAGTTATAGAAAGTTTCGATTTGTTTGTAGGCATCACAGGTCCCAAATTTCTGCTCGAAGTCTTTGAGGAAGTCCTCTCTGGATTGATAACCAGGAAAAACCAGTTCGGAGTTGTAATGCGCCTTTTTAAAGAAGTTTTCAAAAGAAGGTAATTCACTGTCCAATTCTGTTTTGTAGTAATAAGTCATGTAATCGTCATACTCTATTTCCAAAGGCTCACAGCGCAGGTTTAAATCATGAAGCGAATAGTCAGCTTCATCACTCCCTGCTGTAACAAATCGAAAATTAAAATTCAGAGTTACACTTAACTGAATTTCTGTCACCGGAGTTTTGAAGACGAACAAAATCGGTTCGGTTTGTAGATGGGCTATTCCTAGCCCTTCCTGCGTCTTTTCAAAATGCGCAACTGCCGACTCTAGTTGGCGTTCAACTCTATTTAACTGTCTGGCAGAGAATTTCAGCACAAGTAAAACGTTATCCTTAGGTTTGAGGAAACGGCGTTCCTGACCGGGCTTCTTGGTCGGTTCCTTTCACGGCGTAATGCAGCTTCGAAAGGACAGCCGGATTCGCGAGAGCCCTAGTGTAACCGAAAATGTCCAGCGCGTCGGGTTTTCTTGAGCCATTTCTTTTTTGGAACCGCGAGTCGGCCTTTCTGCCAAAATCTGATATCCGTTTTTGGAAAGTGGCTAAGATTTTTCATTTCTTAGCCACTTTTTTCGTTCATCTCTGACCTTTGTTGACCTTGCATGAGCTGATGCCCTGCATCGTAGAATAGCTTGTTAAGTTTGCCTAGAAGCCGCTTGGCAGCTCATAACTGGTCATAAGCTAACACGTTCGCTCATCCTATGTAACAGACTCTGGATCACTTTGTCATGGTTCGAATCCATGCGAGGCAGCCAACTCAACGTCAGTAACTTACGCAACTTTCGTCAAAATCTAAAAAGTGTCTAAATCTAAAAAGTGTCTCTTTGCGCTTACAGCGAGCTAATTGGGCGTGCCCGGGCCGTTGATGTCGGAAACCCGCGCCAGCCAGCGTTCCGGAACGCTTCAACTGTGGGAAGGGCCAGGCCTATTCCGAGCCGGCTCGTTTGCGAGACCAATTTATCGGAAGGAAGAGACCGAAAGATTCCGAGCGACCTCAACCAAAAAAGCAAAACAAAACGCAGAACATCGATGAAACCACCAAAAAACGCGATGGCGCCCTGTTGCTGATGCGATGAATTTCGAAATCAACCGGCTGGAGCGGTAAACAAAAGAGTGGTCGAACCGGGCCTCGAAAGCTTTGTGATCATCCGCGGCCGATTCGTTGTATATTCCCTGCTAGGCAGAGGACACGGAGATCAACATGGGACTGAATTTCGCGCAGAAACTCATCAAGTCGCACCTCCTCTCTGGCGCGATGACGGCGGGGGAAGAGATCGGGATTCGCATCGATCAGACACTCACACAGGATGCGACGGGGACTCTCGTGATGCTCGAACTGGAGTCGATGGGATTGGACAGCGCGCGAACGGAGCTGTCCTGCCAGTATGTTGACCATAATCTCATTCAGGAAGACCATAAGAATCCCGATGATCATCTCTTCCTTCTGAGTGCATGTCAGCGGTTCGGGATTTGGTATAGCCGGGCCGGTAATGGCGTCAGCCATCCGGTACATCAGGAACGATTCGGCAAGCCAGGGAAGACAATGCTCGGCTCCGACAGCCATACACCGGCAGCAGGAGCGATCGGGATGCTCGCTATTGGCGCCGGCGGCTTGGAGGTCGCCATGGCCATCGCAGGAGAGCCGTTCTATGTCGAAATGCCATTGGTCTGGGGGATCAGACTCACGGGAACGCTTCCCGATTGGGTATCAGCCAAAGATGTCATCCTGGAGATGCTGCGTCGTCACAAGACCGACGGCGGCAAAGGCAGAATCATCGAGTACTATGGACCCGGACTGACATGCCTGTCGGCGATGGACCGCCATGTTATCGCAAACATGGGCGCAGAACTTGGTGCGACGACCTCGGTATTCCCCTCGGACGACGAGATACGCCGCTTCCTAAAACGCCAGAAGCGCGAACAGGACTGGATCGAACTCAAAGCCGATCCGGACGCAAGCTATGACCTTGAAGACGAGATCGATTTGTCCAAGCTCGAGCCGCTCATTGCGATGCCCTCAAATCCGGACAATGTCGTGCCGGTGCGTGAGGTCGCGGGCACTGAAGTCTATCAGACCTATATCGGCTCATCGGC
>JBKPBY010000235.1:0-5831 GCA_046727075.1 bacterium
CGCGCCAGCGCAAAGCTTGGGTGTACTCCGCGCGTCTTCGTCATCGATTACGCCCAACTGGTTCGCGGCCCGGGATCGCGATATGAACGTATGAGCGCAACGTGCGAAGAATCCAAACGGCTCGCCAAAAAATGGAACGCTGTTGGGATCATCGTCAGTCAGGTTGCGCGTCCCGATGACGATGGCGATAACCAAGTCGGCATTTACGATGCGAAGGAAAGCGGTTCATTCGAGAACAGTTGTGGACTGGTTCTAGCGTCTGGAAAACGAGTAAGACAGACATGGTTTGTCGCGTCTTAAAGAATACGCGCGGCTACGCCGGCAAGGAAGTTGCGATGCGTCTGCGCGACAATACCTACATCATCGAACCGGTTGCTACCTAGTTGATCGACCACGAACCAGAGCGGGAACCCGAACAGACACGAGCCGATGCGAGGCCTCCAGCCAAAGCTTACCGGTCCATCTGGTCTCGGTGCGGTGACCGCGGCCGGCGAGCTGCCCGTTGAACCCGAGATTCTCGAGCTCTTTCGCGGCTGGCGGGCCCGGGCAACGGGCGAATTTGTGCTTGAGAGTGATCGGACCGCCGCGCTCACTCGATTACGAGTATTACCGCTGCGAGCCGACCTTTAAAACCCTGGTGGAATGGCTCCGCTCCAAAGGGGTCCAGGGCAACAAACCACTTCACGCGTTGCGAAAGCTTTACGGCTTCGGCGCTTGCCGATCTGCACGGGCTGCACGCGGCTTCCAGCGGGCTTCGTCACGCCGATATTAGGACGACTTCGGCCTTTTACGCCGACCGCCGGGTAAAGGTGACGCCGGGGTTTGGCTCGGCGATTTCGGGCGCTTCGGTGACGCATTTTTCGCTTGAGGAGGGAACAGTTCGGTGACCATCCCGACATCAACGCCGCGAACCACAAACCCTCGCTGGTCCTGCGCTTCCTCTTTCCCGAAGATGAAATCATACCGCTCGGAAAGTTTGGATAATCCTTCGAGATTTACCCATTTTCTGAGATCCGGATCAAAGCGGTCCGGGACATCAAAAAGGACAATCGCACCACTTTCCTGTAAGGGATCATGCCTCTAGCCATCAGCGCATTAAGGGTCCGCGGCGAAACCGGAACTATTTCAGCAATCCCTTTTTTGCGAATTAACTGGGGCCGCGGCTTTTGAAGACTATCTGCTATCATAGGTGCGTTGGTTCGGATCATAGGGTTGCAGGTTCGTGCCCTGCGGTGAACCAATTGGTTCTCGATGCCGCCGGTACCTTTCTCGGGCGGGCTAGGCTGGTTTTGAATCGATAATCACTGGCCGGTTTTGAGAAGTTCGCCAAAGTGTGGGCGACCACAGCCCGCCCACTGGATCAACGTGCCCTTTCACGGCGCACGAATTTTGCGGGCTGGCATCATGCGATCGCAATTTTCTCGCTGGCCAAGGCATTGTTCAGTGCAAGTGAAAGATCGCTTCGCAGCTGAGCCAAGTCCTCATAGCGATCTATCCAAGCTCGAACTTGAAAGGTTAGCGTACCGGCGCTGAAGTTGGTTATGTAGACGTGCGGCGATGGTTCTTTTGCCACGCCAGAATGAGCAGCCGCAGTGCTCTTCAGCAATTCAACCACGCGTTGGGGATCGGCGCCTCCAGCCACGTTGACAGAGACTTGGACCGCGCGCTTGCGATCCGATAATGTCCAGTTAGTCACTTGGCTCGAGATGAGCGATCCGTTTGGCACGATGATTTCCGAGCCGTCCGCGGTGCGAATGACGCTGGCCCGGATGCCGATGCGGGTGACCTCTCCAACATTGCCAGCTACCTCGATGACGTCACCGAGTTTAATGGGACGTTCAAAAAGCAGAATCAGACCGGAGACAAAATTATTGATCACGTTCTGTAATCCAAATCCGATTCCCACGCTGAATGCACCGGCCAGAATCGTAAGCTTTGTCAAATCAATCCCGAGTGCTCCCAAGGCGACGAAGAAGCCCACGAGTAGGATCGCGTAGTGAAGCATTGTAGAGATCGCGTACGGAATGCCGCGCGCAAGATGCAAGCGATCATAGACATCTTCCTCTAACAAAAAACGCAAGAATTTGGAGATCAGAAAAGAAGCCCAGACCGTGATCACAAATGCCACGATACCGCTGAGAGTAATGTTGAAGGAGCCAATCGCTAGGCTCGCGTTCAGCGCCGCCTCAATCGACGCGATTAACGAATCCCGCAGACCAAGAAAGCTCAGCAGCACATTCAACCAGAACAAAAAAGCCAAAAACTCGAGTAGGCGGCAGGTCCGCCGCTGAAGCATCGGCCGATGCAGACTAACGACCCGCAACGAACCAAGTGGCCGGACCTGCAGTGCAATGACAATTAGTCCTTCTATGATCCGGATGGTGGTGTAGAGCAAGGCCGCGATGTAAACGCTCCTCAGGAAAACGATCCCCAACAGGTTCCCCAAGTTGACGTATCCAAAAATGTTCGCGAGGAACGCCGCCGGCAAAAGAACAAGCCCGATTTTGGCAACCGTTCGGATTGTTCTCCAAGTGAGGCCGTGGGTTTCAACAGCTTCCACCGGCAAATGCCAGCTTCGAAGCACCCAGACGAGAAAGACAGCGGCGCCCAGCACTTGGCCGAGAAATATGAACCTGGCCAACCCCGGCAGAGACGCGGCGAGCACTAGGAATTGAGCAACGAAATACAAAATGACGAGCGCATTGAGGATTGGGTAGGAGGCACGCAGCATTAGTCGGCGGAGAATCAACACAGTTGGGATAAGTATCACGGTTCCCACGAGCGCTTGAATCAAGCGTGGAGCTTGCGCATAGACAAAGGGTATGATCAAAATAGAAAGGGCGAAAGCAGTCGAGACGGGGAGATCAAGGATCGGCAGAACACGCTTTAGATCCGGTTTTTCCTGAGCTAATTTTCCAATTCTGCCCCGCATCCAGTGAAACGCGGTAGCCACCAGCACAATGAAAAGACCATGGATCAGGAACGTGAAAGGGAGTCGCTTACCGAACGCAGCGGATGTTTTAAGTTGCGAAGAAAACGATTCACCACTGTGTTGCTCCCACTCTGTGCCCAGATTTGTCTGAAGGCTCCAGATCGGTGGGCTATCTCTGATAAAAATACTTTTCAATGCACGGCTTTCTCCCTGCTCGATTAAAGACAGAGCTGTTCGTACACGAGCCTCCTGCTCGGAAAATGGGCTCTGCAAGGCCAAAACATGTGCTTGGCCAGACTCGGTAACCTGTCGCGCGTGTTCAACGGAGTCGACAACACTCTGCACGCTCTGCAAGACTGGAGCGGGCTTTTCGGGCTGTTTGGCCGACCCGAGTGTTGCTTGCCAAGTCTTGTTCAACTTATCCAGGCCGCCGAGTTGCTCTTCCAGACTTGTGGCGTGCTGTGTCAGCTCACGGGCTGATACCGACAAACGAACGCCAAAATTTCGCCAGGCAACCTTAAGCCGGTAAAGCACCTCTAGACCCGGACTAGATGTGAGGATCCTTTTGTCTTCAGCGGTTCTTGCATCGATTTCATTTGTCAGTTCGGAAAGCGTCCCACCCATAGCTTCCGCGCTTGACACTTCCCTCGACACGTTCGCCTCAATCTCTTGGAGGGAGGCGAGTGTGGACTGCGCTTCCAAAGGTACTTTGGCTAGCGGAATAGGTGTGGGCGCCGGAGTTGGTTTCACCGGTGAGGCAGAAGTTTGCTGGCTTAGCGCCGTGCCGGCGCTGGGAACCAATGCCAGGATAATAAGCAAAACGATTCGAATGACCGGGTGCATAAAAACACGAAAAGAAGGTCAGAGGGCGCCGCACTTTCTGGATCGGGGTTCATAACAATTGCGGATTTGTGTTAATGGTTCAGTACTGCGTCCCAAAGACCTGATTTTGCTACATCTTTCGATGATCGCGAAAACAGGTGCTATTCTTGGCAGAGATTGTTCCACGAGCCATCTCAAAATGTACGGTCCATAAACGACCTGTAAAAGAGTATAAAGACATGTATCCAACCGCGTGAGTGGTGCCTTGGGTCTCTGCCGACGCTGATGGCAGAGGGGTAGGCTTTCTTGGGCACGCAACTAGATCCCCGGTTTAGTAACGCCCGTAGGCGGCAGATTTTGGCTCGGCTTCGATCACCTTGCTACGAACTGGTGAGGATGTTGAACCCGGAACTGCTGCACGTCCTCGCATTAACCGGTGCGTCAGTGACGATCAGCGACGTGCCAGGCGTGATCAGCTTACGCGCATTCGTGAGGAACGTCGGATCGACGGATATACGGTTGGCGAGGTTTTTGAGGTTCGGCCTACGCCTACCAACACTCGCAATAGACAGCCAGTCGCGCCGTCCGCTCGAATCGACCGTCGCCAGCGCCGAAAAGGCATGCGAGCCAGAGATGCCTCTGAGTCCCCTGATTGGTGCCCGTCCGATCTCGACCCCATTGCGATAGATGTAGCCTGCGCCATCGGCGGCAAAAATCATCGACCTGGGTCTGGCCAAGTCGCTCAATGAGCCGGGTGATCAAACCGTGATTTCAACACCCGGGGCTTTCGCTGGAACACCGGAGTTCGCCAGTCCTGAGCAATTCGCTGGAATCGGTGTGGACATACGCTCAGATCTGTATTCACTCGGCATCACGCTCTGGGAGATGGTGACGGGAAAAACGCCATTTCGGGGCACTCCGGGCGAGGTAATGTACCAGCATCAGCACTCGCCTTTGCCGCTGGAAGAACTAGAAGATGTCCCACAGCCACTCGCCGTTCTACTTGAGGCGCTCCTTGAAAAAAATCCCGGGCGGCGCTTTCAGGGTCCGGGCGAACTTCTGAAGGCAATACCGACGATAACCGGACGAATCGAGGCGCGACGTAGAATCACTCGCGACGACTTGCATAAGATGCCGACTGCAGCTTCGCGCACCGGGACACGCAAGCCGCCAAGAACACAGGGAGCCAATAAAATTTCAGTTGCGAAGTTACCCGTTACCGGAAGTGATCTGTTTGGTCGAGAGTGATTTTCCTCTCTTTTCTGGAGCTTGGACAAGGCGCATAATGTCGGCATTTAATGGTACAAAAGGGCGTCCAACAGTATATTGGCCGGCGCAAACGTGGACAGTCTACCGCCCAAGGCAGGCAGAATCAGATCGCCTCCCGCCTCAATCACGGGATCCGATCCCGGAGTCCGGTCCTGCTTCACGTTGAATCACCAACGGAGTGGCAGGAACACTTGGAAGGCTTCCGCCAATACTATGCTCCGTCGGCGAAGTAGAAGAGTGCCTAGTTCATCTAATCGCCTACAAATTCTGGTGCTGGATCGGGCGCCTGATTCCCTACGAGCGGGACCTGACCTTCGCCAAGGTGACTACGCCCAGTGACAGCCTGATCGGGGATGGATGTTCGAGTGAGGATATCCAGAAAGTATTGAATACACCCAATGCAGACCTAGAGGCCCAACAGAAAGCTGCAGTAGCGCAACAGGCGCGCTACGAGGCGCTCGGCAATGGAGAAGGCAGCGAGCTGGTCTTTAGCGCTCCTGAGGTCGAAGAGCTGGTCGGTTGGTTCCTCAAGCGAATACAGACCTACGGCTGGAACAAAATTTCGAGGAGTTCCGAGAACCTCAGTCATCGCCTGCCGCCGAGGTGGCAAGTGCTGACATAAGCGCGAGCTCCGAGCCTGCGAGAGAGACTCCGACGGCAGAACCATAAGCGCCGGAAGCGCTTCCCGCCCCACCACCTATTCCTCCACTGCCCAGCTCGTTCTGGCAGGCTCTGCTTTTCGGCAATCCTGATGGCCTGATCCCGGTTTGCGATGCGACAGGGGCTTTGCATCTGATTTCGAACAAAC
>JBKPBY010000236.1:0-7354 GCA_046727075.1 bacterium
GATCGTCTTCAGGCAACCATTTCCCGGGCCTGGCCTGGCGGTTAGAATTCTGGGCGAAATAACAAAAGAAAATCTGGCCATCTTGCGTCATGCCGATGAAATCGTCGTCGGCGAAATGAAGATCGCCGATTGGTATTACAAAGTCTGGCAATCGTTTGCCGTTCTTTTGCCGGTGCGGTCCGTGGGAGTTATGGGCGATCATCGCACTTACGAAAGCACAATCGTTTTGCGGATCGTCGAAAGTCAGGATGGTATGACCGCCGACTGGGTGCGGATCCCTTACGAAGTCTTAGCGCGGATCTCTACGCGTATTATTAACGAAGTGAAAGGCGTAAACCGGGTCTGCTATGATATCTCCAGTAAACCCCCGAGCACGATTGAGTGGGAGTAGGAGCGTTTGGCGTTTGGCGTTCGGCGTTTGGCGTTTGGCGGCTGCAATTGATGTGCCGCACGTAATCGAGTAAATAAGCGACCAATCCTTGGACGTCAGCAGGACGACTTTGAACACCCTAGGGCGAACAGAAAAAGCCTTTACAATCTAGCGAAAACTTGCCTTTCGCCGAACGCCGAACGCCAAACGCTATGCGCCGCGCAATTTATCCTGGTAGCTTTGATCCGGTAACAAACGGTCATCTCGACGTCATCCAACGGGCTTGCCGGTTATTTGACGAGCTGACAATTGCGGTCGCATTTAATGAAAAGAAGGAGAAATCGACGCTTTTCTCCATCGATGAACGGATCGAGCTCCTGCAACAGAGCTGCGAACATCTGAAGAATCTGCGAGTGATACGGTTGGCCGGGCTGCTGGTTCAGGCGGCAAGGGAACAAAAGATGCACGCGATCGTTCGCGGGCTCCGCGCCATCTCAGATTTCGAGTTCGAATTCCAGATGGCTCTGATGAATCGCAAAATGCAGCCGTCGATCGAAACGATCTTCATGATGCCTCGAGAAGAATACACCTATATCAGTTCGCGGATCGTGAAAGAGATTGCTCGTTTGGGTGGCAACGTGGACCCGTTTGTGCCAAAATGTGTTGCCGAGGCATTGGCAAAAAAATTCTCAGTCTGAATTTTGTGTTCGTTCGTGCTTCGCACGAACAAAGGAGGTACGAGGACATGAAAGTTCATCTCAAGCAGATTCCTGCGGAAGGGCTTCATCTGGAAGGGACCGAAGAAGGAGAAATCCTCCAGCTCGAAGATACCCAGATAAAATCAATCGGACCGGTCTCCTATTCTTTAGATGTGGGGCTGTCTGGCTCAGGCCTGTTCGCAACAGGGAGACTCTGGACCAGTCTAGAACTAGAATGCGTAAAATGCCTTCGACGATTCGATTATCATCTTGCGATCGAGAATTTTGCAACACAGGTGGAATTGACCGGGGCCGAATTGGTCGACTTGACGGATGTGGTTCGAGAGGATATTCTCCTCGCTCTTCCGACCCATCCGCATTGCGATTGGGATGGGAAGACGGTGTGTCCGGGACTGCAAGACCGTGTCGAGAAACAGGAACTCGAAGGATCGAACGCCTGGGACGCATTGGATGAATTGAAGTTGAACCGCAAGAATTGAGCGAAAATGGGAGTTCCAAAGAGAAAAACCTCGAAAATGCGTTTGCGAACACGTAAGGCCGCGAATCGTTGGCACGCGCCTCAACTCACCAAATGTCCTCAATGCGGAAGCCGAGTTCGTGGCCACATTGCCTGCCCCTCCTGTGGATACTACCGCGGCCGGCAGGTCCTGAGCATCGAAGTAACCTGAGGCTTCCTCCCCGCGGAATCCTGTTGCTTCCGGGTTCGCGTTAGCGAAACTATCAGGACTCCGCGGAGCGGAATCCTATGAGGATCGCTTTAGATGCAATGGGGGGCGATTATGCCCCAAAAAATACTGTTGAGGGAGCAGTCCTCGCACTCAAAGAATACCCTTCGATCGATAAGCTTTTTCTTGTCGGAGACACTGTCACCGTTGCCGGCGAGCTAAAGCGAGTGAATTTCGCAGATCCGCGGATCGAAATTTCTCACGCGTCTGAAGTGGTCGATATGAAGGAATCGGGCGCTAAAGCGGTTCGTCACAAGAAAGACGCATCGATCTGTCGAGCGGTTGATCTGGTAAAAAAAGGGTCCGCTGACGCGGTGGTTTCCGCCGGTCACACTGGCGCTGCCGTGGTAGCATCCGTACTAAAGCTGCGGACGTTGAAAGGAATCGAGCGACCGGCAGTCGCATGCGTATTACCGGCGGGAGATAAACGGTTCGTATTAATTGACGCCGGAGCGAATCCGGATTCGACGCCGACCAATCTTCTCCAGTTCGCGATCATGGGCACCGTCTACTGCCGGCATGTGCTCGGTCACAAAGATCCTTCGGTTGGACTGATGTCGATCGGCGAAGAGGACACGAAGGGGAATGATATTACGAAGGAAGCATTCAAACTGCTGAAAGCGAGCGGTCTCCAGTTTGATGGGAATATCGAAGGACATGACCTGTTTTCGGGCGTTTCGGAAGTGGTAGTATGCGATGGATTTACTGGTAACGTTGTCCTAAAGACCTCGGAAGCTATTGCGCACGCGATATTTTCGTGGTTGAAAAACGAGTTGTTCATGAATCCAGTCCGCAAGTTTGGCGCCAAGCTCGCCGAGGGAGCGTTCCGATCGATTCGAAAAAAGACAAATTACGAAGAGTACGGGGGGATGCCGTTGTTGGGCGTCAACGGGGTTTGTATCATCGCGCACGGAGGGAGTTCGCCGCTCGCGATTAAGAACGCGATCAGGGCGGCGGCTGAATCCGTCGCGCAAGAAATCAATCCCCACATTCTCCAGGAGGTCCAAGCCTACAATGAAAAGATCGCCGCGCCGGTCCGATAAGCCACGACGGACCGTTTCGATTGTCGGCACCGGCAGTCACGTGCCTGAACGCGTTCTGACAAACCAGGAACTCGAGAAACTGGTGGACACATCGGATGAATGGATTCGCACCCGTACAGGGATCAGCGAACGCAGAATTGCCGGCAAGGAGGAGGCAACTAGCGACATGTCCACCAAAGCGGCGCTGGCCGCGATGAAACAGGCCAACATTTCCGCGGAAGAACTCGACCTAATCATTGTTGCCACGGTCACGCCTGACACGTTGTTTCCTGCCACGGCTTGCTGGGTTCAGAAGAAGCTAGGCGCATTCAATGCGGCTTGTTTTGACGTCTCCGCGGCTTGCTCAGGTTTCATCTACGCGATGGAAATCGCACAACAATTCATATCGACCCATGTGTACAATACGGTGTTAATTGTTGGCGCTGACAAGCTCTCTTCGATTACCGATTGGACGGATCGAAATACCTGCGTCCTGTTCGGCGACGGCGCTGGCGCTGCAATTCTGAGGAATCGAGCGGATTCGCATGGGGTGATTACTACGTACATGGGAAGCGACGGCGAATATACGGATATCCTGCATATGCCTGGCGGCGGGAGCCGCTGCCCGATCACACCTGAAAACGTTAATCAGAAGCTCAATACGATTAAGATGCTCGGGAAAGAAACCTATAAACAGGCTGTCACGGCTATGTCGACTGCCGCCGATCGAGCGATGGAGGCGGCCGGCCTGAAGTTTGAAGACATTGCGTGTGTCATCCCGCATCAGGCAAACATTCGCATTATCGAAGCGATTGCTCATCGCATGGGGCTGCCGATGGAGAAGTTCTACGTCAATCTTCAGAACTACGGAAACACCTCTGCTGCGGCGGTTGCAATCGCTCTCGACGAAGCTCATCGCGCCGGCCGATTCAAAGTGGGCGACTACATTCTGCTGGTGGTGTTCGGCGGAGGGCTGACCTGGGCAAGCTCTGTTATTCAATGGTAACGTGGGCGCGTTGCGCCTGCGGTTTTCGGTGACAGCCTCAGTCGACCTTCCACCGTTCTGCTGTGAGCAACCGCGCTTTCCGCTCTTGCCCATCGTTGGTTTTCAGCGAAAGGGTTATGTGGCGCAAGAGCACCTACCGTCGATCGTGCACGGTAGACGGCCGACGGGAAACCACGGCGCTACAGGCGCCGCGCCATGCTTATCGATACACACGCGCATCTCGATTTTCCTGATTTCGACGCCGATCTCAATCAGGTCCTGGCTCGAGCGAAGGACGCAGCGGTTTCTCGAATCATCACGATTGGTACGAATGGAGTTTCTAATCGACGCGTAATTGAGCTGGCTGAGCGTTATCGAGACGTATATTCGGCCGTAGGGATTCATCCTAACTCGGTCACTGAGGAACCGGATGAGACTTTCCACCAGCTGGAGCGGCTGCTTAAACATCCCAAAGTTGTGGCCGTGGGTGAAACTGGTTTGGACTATCACTATTTGCCGCACTCAGCGGATCTTCCGTTCCACGGTTACGGAAAGGTCGAGTTTGGCGAATCATCGGATGTTTTGCTGGGCGTTGAGATCAAACGGCAAGCCTCGATTGCAAAGCAGGCGGAGGCGTTTCATCAGCATCTCGACTTGGCGGCTGCCACAGGGAAAGCTGTGGTCATTCACCAACGTGATGCCTGGAACGATACGATAGATATCCTTCGCGGGTACGCCGGCCGAGTTCGGGCGGTGATGCACTGTTTCAACGGCGACAGGTCGCAAATGCAGGAAGTGATCGACCTCGGTTACCTCGTGTCGTTTACAGGGATTGTAACATTCAAGAACGCGGGAGAGGCGCGCGATGCCGCCAAGTCCGCTCCTATTGATCGGATAATGGTGGAAACAGATGCTCCTTATCTCGCCCCAATCCCTAATCGAGCAAAGCGATGCGAGCCCGGCTTCGTTCGAGACACGGCGAGTTTCATCGCAGATCTAAGAGGCATGAGTCTGGGTGATTTTGCGCATCACACCACACAGAATGCCCGGCGATTTTTCGGGCTGGACTGAACCGCAGATTACACAGATTCCGCAGATATTTTGAGTATCTCTCCAAAAAGAATCTGCGAAATCGGTGTAATCTGTGGTTCCTTCTTTTCATGGTCAAAATCGAAGTCGAATACACGGGCGACCTTCACACGGAAGCTTTGCACGAGCTGTCCGGTACGAAACTGAGCACTGATGCTCCGCTGGATAACAGCGGAAAAGGCGAATCGTTTTCTCCGACCGACCTTGTAGCTACAGCGCTTGGAACATGCATGGCGACAACGATGGGGATCTTGGCAAAACGTCATGATATCGACATGAGCGGGGCAAAAGTGAATGTTCAAAAAGAGATGGTCGCCGATCCGCTTCGCCGCGTTGGAAGACTTGAGGTGGTGATCGACATGCCGTTGCCGGAAGATCATCCTAAACGCAAGGCACTCGAACAGGCTGCGCTGACATGCCCCGTCCGTCAAAGCCTTGCGTCCAACATTGAGATACCGGTAAGGTTTCAATGGAAAACATGAATTTCTACGAGGAAGGAAAAACCGATTTCTGAAAAAGCCGCTTGAAACGGCGTCGATCCTGACGTAGGCGGTACGAGTTAAATTGATAAGATAGAGACTTCTTTTCGTTCGGGAACTGTGAGCTGCACAGAACTGTTGGCACACGCGTCCACAACCCAAGGACATGCCTGCTCGAGGAAAGCCTCGCATCAGAACTGAAGATATGTCCGTAAAATTGTACGTTGGTAACCTTTCATTCGCGACGACTGAACTCGACCTGCAGGATTTGTTTGCCCAGTCTGGCAACGTCCTGGACGTCAAGATCATTCAAGATAAGTTCACTGGTAAATCACGCGGTTTCGGCTTCGTGACGATGGGATCCGCCGAAGAGGCAAACGCAGCTATCAGCAAGTTCAATGGCTATTCGCTCGATAACCGTCCGCTGACGGTGAACGAAGCGCGTCCACCAGAGCCACGTGGAGATCGCTTTTTTGGAGATCAGCCGCGCGGCGGTGGCAGCCACAAAGGGGGACGCCGAGATCGCGATTTCAGAAACCGATAGAACGCGTTTCCGCGCGTTCTGACGTCGTAATGAATCGCGACGAATGGAACAGGCGGACAGGATCGGTAGAGGCTGAGCCTTAGCTCAGCCTCGTGCGTGTTGGTGTTGCTAGCGCGCCCGGTCTAAGGCGGCGATCTGACGTATTAAGCCCGGCCCGCGGTAGATGAATCCAGTGTAGAGCTGAATCAAATTGGCGCCGGAATCGAACCGCTCTTTCGCATCATCGACTGACATGATTCCGCCCACCGAGATGATCGGCAGGTCTGTCAGTTTCCGGATGAACCGTAAAATGTCCAATGCGCGCGTCGTTAGCGGGCGACCGCTTAAACCGCCTTCTTGTCGCCTCGATTCGGGCAGGCAACTTTGATCAATCGTGGTATTGGTCGCGATGATCCCGGCCAGACGATATTCTTTGACGATTGCAAGCAAGTCTTCTATCTGCTCCCCGGTCAGATCAGGCGCAATTTTCACTAGCAAAGGTTTGCCCGTATTTTCTCCCTGGATCGCTGCGAACAATTCTACGATTGCTCCCCGCTCTTGCAGTTGCCGCAAGCCTGGCGTATTCGGCGAGCTGACGTTCAACACATAATAGTCGCCCAGGTTCTTCAGCACTCGGAACGAGCGCAGATAATCAGCAGCAGCCTGCTCCAGCGGCACGACCTTTGTTTTACCAATATTGATTCCAACAGGAATATTCGGCCAACGGCCGGTATTCCGTAATTTGTTCAATCGAGCGGCAATTCGTTCCGCGCCCTCATTATTAAAGCCTAAGCGATTGATCAATGCTTCCTGTTCCGGAATCCGGAAAATGCGTGGAGTCGGATTACCCGGCTGCGCCTGCGCAGTGATTGTACCTGCCTCGACGAAGCCGAATCCCAATGTTTCCCAGGCCGGAAGTGCGGCCGCATTCTTATCAAATCCAGCAGCCAACCCGACTCGGTTTGGAAAATGAACGCCAAAAACTTCTGTCCCCCCGCCTTTGGCGTGCGGCAGAAGATTCGACGGCCACTTCGAGAGTAGTCGCAGCGCTCCAATCGCCCAATGGTGCACCTGTTCAGGATCGATCGCGAAAAGGATCGGTTTCAGCAGCTGCTCGTACGCGCCCACGCAAACGATTTAGCCACAAAGATCACAAAGATCACAAAACTCTTTTCGAGAATGGAGAACCAGTCCGTCAAGAAAAGGAACCGCAGATTACGCAGATTTATTAAATTCTCAGAGGGTTGCTCGCAACGGCTGGGCCGCGTTCTGAAAGTGCTCAACGGTTTCGCCCGGTCAGAAACTGAAACAACTAGACCTAAAAAATCTGTGTAATCTGCGTAATCTGCGGTTCCGTTTTTCCCGCCGTTTACTTACCGATGCAAAACTCGCTAAAGATCTTGCCAAGCAGGTCTTCGGTATCAACTCGACCGACCACATCT
>JBKPBY010000237.1:0-6381 GCA_046727075.1 bacterium
AGGGAGCTGTTCTATCGGTTGGTGGGTTGGACCATCTTCGCCAACACCGATTGAATCATGGGTAAAAATATAAATCACCGGCAGTTCCATGATCGATGCTAGACGCAACGAGCCTCTTCCATAGTCACTGAAGATCAGAAAGCCGGAGCCGAAAGCTCTGAGCTTTGCCAGCGCCAAGCCATTGAGAATTGCGCCCATCGCGTGTTCGCGAACTCCAAAGTGGATATTGCGTCCGCCTAACGAATCGCGACTAATCTCACCGGCACCATCAAACGTCAGTCGAGTCTTGGTGGACGGAGAAAGATCGGCCGAACCTCCAATCAACCAGGGATGTTTTTTCGCGATCGCATTCAACACTTTGCCGGAAGAATCTCGGCTGGCCAACCCCTTTGGGTCCGCTGGGAATGTCGGGACCTCAGCATCCCAACCTGTTGGCGGTTCACGACGTTGAATAGCCAGCGTTTCCGCCGCCAGTTCAGGATTCGCCTTTTGATAAACGGCAAACAGATTCATCCAATCATCACGTAATTTCCGGCCTCGCTTTCCCAGCCCGCTCTTGAAATCCTCGAGCACTTCCGGAGGAACCAGGAACTTGGCGTCCTCCGGCCAACCATAACGACGTTTGGTTGCCCGGATCTCGTCTTCGCCCAGTGGTTCACCATGAGCCGCGCTCGTATCCTGTTTGGTAGGAGCACCGTACGCGATATGGCTATCAACGATGATTAAACTCGGCCGGTCCGTTGTTTTCTTGAATCGTTGAAATGCTTCTCGTAACAGGTCGAGATCGTTTGCGTTCGATATACGCTGAACGTTCCAGCCATAGGCAAGAAAGCGGCCCGCCACATCTTCGGAAAAAGCCAAACTGGTATTCCCCTCGATGGTGATGTGGTTGTTGTCATAGATCCAGCAGAGATTGGAGAGTCCTAAATGGCCGGCCAACGACGCAGCTTCGCCGCTGATTCCTTCCATCATGCATCCATCACCCGCCAAGGCATAGACATCGTAATCAAACATCGGAAAGTTCGGCCGGTTGTAGCGTTCGGCTAGCCATTTGCTCGCCAAGGCGATGCCCACGCTCGTAGCAACTCCTTGACCAAGGGGTCCCGTTGTGGTCTCAACTCCGGACGTCCACCGATATTCTGGATGTCCCGGGCATTTACTCTCGAACTGCCGGAAGTTCTTCAGA
The DNA here is from genome assembly GCA_046727075.1 of bacterium. Taxonomy (GTDB): domain Bacteria; phylum Verrucomicrobiota; class Verrucomicrobiia; order Chthoniobacterales; family JAFAMB01; genus JBKPBY01. Next base: position 1,187 of record JBKPBY010000237.1, read on the forward strand.
TCATCCAGCGGAACAGCGAGTTCACCCAGGGTTTCATATTTTCGATTGACCGCTTTCACTCCAGCTAGGTGCAGTAAGGAATACAGCAGAGTGGAGGCGTGGCCCGCGGAGAGAATGAATCGGTCACGATTTGGCCAGATCGGATCTTGAGGGTCAAATCGTAGAAACTCCTGCCAGAGTACATAAACAACCGGCGCCATGGCCATCGGGGTTCCGGGATGACCAGAGTTCGCCTGTTGCACAGCATCCATGCAGAGAGTCCTGATAGTATTGATGGAGAGGGATTGAATGTCCGGCATACTGTAAAGATCGAACCGGTCCCCTGCTTCAACAAATGAATTTCGTATTGCCGCCGCTTTCTCCTAGATAAAACACTGAAGCCTCGGCCAGCTTCCATACGAAGGTTCCATGTTCGAATCATGCCGGGTGCAAGTGCTCGGATACGCTGTAGCTCATCGCATGTCCGCAACAGGATTGACATTCAAGGATGGCCATCCGAACCCTACACTCGTGAATCACGCCCAGACAGAGCATATCTTGGCGTAAAAAATCCGAATCCAGTCGTGCTCCGCCTGAGACGTCATGAGGCGTTCAAGAACGTGGAATGGCTAATCCTTTGGCGCCGATTGAGCTAACAACTTTTTGGTAGTCCCGGGTCATTTGGACAAGGTTTCCAGGCGCTCGAAAAGCCACATCTTAATCAGTGATTGACGAGTAACACCGCGCAAAGCAGCCTGTTTATCGAGTTTGGCGAGCATGTGGTCGGGCAGATCGATGTTTATTCGTCTAGGTTCAAGACCGGGCCGGTGCGCCGTCGAGAGGTCTAAATGCTCGATGATGTCTGCGCCGGAATCGAATTTCTTGTCCAGCTCCTCAGCCGTTAGCGCCGTAGTAGAGGTCTTCTTCATTGTCTTGTGCCCTCCGCACGGAAATAATTCGGATATTGTTGTCTCGGATTGTAAAAAAGGCTGACCACAACTTATTGTTCAACATCGCGACGCGAAGATAGCGAGGCTCGGTCGTGCTCTTTGCTTGAACTTCGATCCCGTTCTCATCTTGCCACGACGCCTGTGCTTCATCGAAATCAATCCGATGTTTAGCCTTATTGAGCTGACTTTTGATCGGGTCATACTCGAAGGCCATGCTTTATTATTTATGGTATAATATTATATAAATTAAGCTATAAGTAAATAAATATGGTTTAAAAAGTGGGTTATTTCGGAATTTCTGATGATTCTTCAAAATGGTCCTTATTCAGCTACTCGAGAACACAAAGGGATTTGGGACTCGCCGAATTTAGTCCAGGCCGTTACGACGCCTCCACAACTGCCACAGTGGTAAAGTCCCCATCCCCTCGCGTTTCTGTCTTTGGAAAGTGGCTAAGATCCTTGATTTCTTAGCCACTTTTTTGATTCATCCGTGCACTTTCCCTGACCTCGACATGGCAGGTGCACGCGGCTCAGCGCTGGCAGCTTTGCAAATGTTGCGAATCGCTGCAGCGTGACGGGATTATCCTAGCCATTTCGTCGTTGGTGAGGCCAGCAGCGCCATTTATCGGGAGTCAGGTGTTCGCCACGCTCACTGCGGATGGCTGTGCTCGTGGGAGTTCAGAATCCGAAGCACGGAAAGTATCGTGCTCCAACTGCGCGTTGTCGCAGGCGCACCAAAGAGCTCATCAATCCGGCTCAGATGACTGATTGTCTTCATGTGGCGGCGGTACACTCCATACAGAAGCCGATTTCTTGCGCCGATGATCCTTACGAACCACTCTCCGTCTCCCGGAATCGCCGCCGGAAGCGACGCTTTGCACCGTCCATCTTTCGATAGGATGCTCACAAATTGGACAAGATCCGATCGTGGGCGCTCAGCACTGAACGGCTTGTCCATTTCCAAACGGACAAGTTCACTGCTGTCACAGAACGCGACTACAGCATCAAATGGCAGCTTTCGGCGTAGCTCTGCAAGGAACCTTGCTTGTGTCCCCGGTTTTCGAACGATAAGTGTGCCTGCGGCGCCGACGTTCACGACATCATAGGTGGCCAGTTCTTTGGCGAGCATAGTTGGGCGCAGTCTCCTATGTCCACCGACGTTGATCCCCCGGAAGAAAACAATCAGAGCCATATTTCGTCTGCGATGGTTCTTGAATGTTAACGCCGTTGCCAAGTGGTGAGCAAGGGCCTGTAATGACCGATAGAGAACGAGTAGTCGCGCAGTGTAGAGGAGACTGGAACCCGCTAGGCGGCGGTATGTTCTACATTGCGCAAACGCGGTCGATGATTCGGAGTCATCCTGATTATAAACATGCCGGCAAACTAACGTGTTTTGTGGCCGCCGTTGTGTCTTTCGCCCTAGCCTCTGACGCCTATTGTGGCAAACTAAAGGGTAGACGGGGCCGCAGCAAACTCGCGGTGGCAATTCCTTAGGAGAGGAGAACTCACCTTTCTAGAGCTACCGCCTTAGCCACTAACACCCGTTTACTACTAACACACTGCTTTCTTTAAGTGAGCATGGACACACATCCTTCCAACGCGCAGCCAGAAACTTCGCCGTCCCGTTCGCCAGACGCGCCCGGTGACCCAACTACCGAAAAGGTTACATCATCTCCTGACCCGGCCCAAAGCCGAAACGAAAACATCGTTTACGCACTTGGGTCGTGGCGATTGCCGGAGTGCTTCTCGTGGTGATTGGCGTTCCGTGGATCCTACATTCGTTAAACACGGTTTCGACCGACGACGCCTATGTTAACAGCTATGTTACGTTTGTTGCTCCACGTGTTCCGGGCCAGGTTCTGCGGGTCCTGGTCGATGACAACTATCGCGTGAATAAAGGTGACGTGCTGGTGGAGCTCGACCCAAAGCCGTACCAGGTACAGGTCGCGATTAAACAGGCAGCTGTTGATAATGCGCAGGCGAACTTGGTGCAAACGCAAGCTAACGTGCGAGGTTTGATCGGCCGGGCGCGGAGCAATCGCTTCAAACTCGTCCGCGCCATCGAGGACGTCGACAATCAGGTCGCGCTGATCCGAGCGCGGGTTGCCATGTGGGAGCAAGGAAATGCCACTCTAGTACTTGCCCAGCGGGAGTTTGACCGCGCTGAACGCTTACTCGCCACCAAGGTGGTAAGCCAAGAGGAATATGACGAAAGGCGTCAGGCACTAGATGTCGCCAAAGCACAGGTGGCACAGGCGCTTGAAAATGTTTACCAGGCGCGCGTTGCTCTTGGGCTGCCTGCCCAACCGCCGGAGGGAAAGACCTTGGCCGATGTGCCGGAAGATCTTGACCAGACGTTCTCCTCGGTTCTCCAGGCGCAATCAGATCTGCGCCAAAGCGCTGCCGAGTTGGGTGTTTTCCCATCGTCCTACAATCTGACACCTAAGCAAATGGTGGAGGAGTTTCATCGGCGCGATCCCGGCGGAAACCTGGATCGAATCTATGCCGAGATCGTTAAAACTGCTCCAAGTTTGAAAGTAGCTGAAACGAATGTGGTACAGGCCCAAAGCGATCTCGATCAAGCAAAGCTCAATTTAAGTTATTGCACAGTCTTCGCGGAGATTGACGGCGTTATCACGCGCCGCAATGTGAATCCCGGCGACAACCTCCAGGCTGGCCAGAGTGTCATGGCCATTCGCTCGCTGCGCGATATCTGGATAGACGCAAACTTCAAGGAGACTCAGCTCCGCAATTTGCGAATCGGTCAACATGTAGACCTAAAGGTGGACATGTATGGCGGCAAACACACATTCGAGGGGCGGATCTCTGGTTTCACCATGGGTACCGGCTCCACGCTGTCCTTGCTTCCCGCACAGAACGCGACGGGCAATTTCGTAAAGGTGGTCCAGCGACTGCCGGTGCGAATCGACGTGATGAACTACGATCCTGATAAGTTGCCGCTTTTTGTCGGGCTCTCGGTTACGCCAACAGTCGATTTGAGAACGGCCCCCACTGGCCCCAACGCTGGCAAATTCCTTCGGGAATCAAGCCAGCCTGGTACATCGGCCACCCCATAGCCGACACTCCATGAGCACCCAATCAGCCGCGATATCGGCACCCTCAGCGCCGACGAGCGCGCGGGTCTACAACCCGTGGTTTATTGCACTCGCCGTCGTCGTGCCGACCTTCATGGAAGTGCTCGACACCACAATCGCTAACGTCGCGCTGCGCTACATGGCGGGCGGACTTTCGGCGCCGGCCACCGATAGCGAGTGGGTCATCACCAGCTACCTCGCGGCCAATGCGATCATCCTGCCCATGTCCGGGTGGCTCGCCTTGAGGCTGGGGCGGCGCAACTACTTCCTGCTCTCCATCACCATCTTCACTCTAGCATCCGCGCTTTGCGGCATGGCCGCGAGCCTCGGAATGCTCATCGGCGCACGGGTGCTGCAAGGTCTCGCCGGCGGTGGCTTGCAACCGTCGAGCCAGGCCGTGTTGCTCGACGCATTTCCTAAGGAGAAACAAGGTGCCGCCCAAACGGTCTTCGGAATCGCTGCGCTGCTTGCCCCCGTCGTCGGGCCCACGCTCGGCGGGTACATAACTGACAACTTCGGCTGGCGCTGGGTCTTTTACATCAACATTCCCACCGGCTTGCTCGCGCTTTGGATGTGCAGCAAGCTCGTACATGATCCCGACTACCTCAAAGCCCAGCAGCTCGCGATGCGCAAAAAGGGCGCACCTTTCGACACGCTTGGCCTCTGCCTGCTAAGCGTCACGATGATCTCCTGGGAAATCGTGCTGAGCAAGGGGCAAGAGTGGGATTGGCTCAGCGATCCATTCTTCCGTGTGCAGACCCTGCTGGTTTTGTTCGCGCTCGGCCTCTTCGTACTCGTCTGGCGCCAGCTACGCATCGGAAATCCGCTCATCAATTTCCGCACGTTTGCCAACCAGAACTTCCGCTGGTCGTGCGTCATTATCTTCTGCGCTTTCGGTGTGCTCTACGCAAACACGACAACTCTGCCTGCCCTGCTGCAATCGCTCTTCGGTTACGACGCCACCACCTCCGGCCTGGTCCTCTCGCCCTCGGGAATCATAGCTGTGATGATGCTCTTCGTCGTGGGACTGGCCCTCTCGCGTGGCGTCGATGCGCGCTGGCTCATGGCCGCGGGGTTGATCATCATGGCCATTGGAAACTACTGGATGTCGCAGATGAACCTCGACATCAGCGCGTGGCAAGTCGTCTGGCCGCGCTGCGTGGTCATCGGC